>NZ_JBHUYA010000002.1:130949-427924 GCF_042668995.1 Arthrobacter sp. NPDC057259 | reverse complement strand
GGTTTTCCCCGGGCCGCCGCCCTATTTAGGCAGTGATCAGCCGGCGTTGATGGCGGACTTCTGCTGCTGCGCCGCCCAGGCGGCGTAGCTGCCGTCGAGTTCGACGACGTCGTAGCCGGCCCGGCGCAGGGCGCTGGCCGCCACGGAGTTCCGGACGCCGCTCTGGCAGTAGGAGACGATGGTGCCCTCGGTGGGGAGTTCGTCCAGGTGCCACATGACGCGGCCGCCGCTGAGCTGGTAGGAGCCGGGGATGTGCCCGGCGGCGTGCTCGGTCTTGTTGCGGACATCCAGCACCATGGCGGCCTCGAAGCCGTCGAGCTCCTCGGGCTGGATCAGCCGCGGGACGCTGATGGGCAGTCCTTCGAGCCGGGTGACGTAGCCGGCGACCTTGTCGATGCCGACGCGGACCAGGTGGTCCCACATCTCCATCGCGGCGGCCTGGTCCGGGGCGAGCAGGACCAGCGGGGCCTTGTCCTGCTCGGGGTCGACCACCCAGGCGCCGAAGCTGGCGGTGGACTTGCCGGCGGGGACGTTGACCGAACCGGTGACGGTGCCCTCATGGACCTGGGCGTTGGCGCGGGTGTCAACGAAGATGACCTTGTCCGCGGCGAGATCCTTGTCGACGTCGGCCGCATCCAGCTCGGCCAGGGGCGCACGCTCACCCATGACGGCGGGGCCTTCACGGTTTTCGCGCTTCATGCGGGCGAAGTAGGCGTGCGCGTCCGGCTGGCCGTCGAGGAGTTCGCTGATGAAGCCCTGCTCGTCGTTGGCCGCCAGGTACGGGCCCCACCAGGCGTAGAGACGCTCGTAGCCCACAGTGGAGGACGGGATGGCGCCGAGGGCCTTGCCGCAGGCACTGCCGGCGCCATGGCCCGGGTGGACCTGGACGTGGTCCGGCAGGGTCAGGAACTTGTCCCGCAGGCTGGCGAAGAGCTGCTTGGCGCCCTCAAAGCGGGTGTCGACGCCTCCGGCGGCCTCGTCGAGCAGGTCCGGGCGGCCCAGGTCGCCGGAGAACACGAAATCACCGGAGAGCAGGTAGCCGGGCCGGTCCGCGAACGCGCCGTCGGTGATGAGGAACGAGAGGTGCTCCGGGGTGTGGCCCGGCGTGTGGAGGGCCTTGACGGTGATGTTGCCGAGGGTGATCTCGTCGTTGTCGTTGAGGCGCTCGGCGTCGAAGCCGTACTGCCAGTCAGCCCCGCCCTCGCCGGAGACGTACGCGGTGGCGCCGGTGGCGGCGGCCAGTTCGCGGGTGCCGGAGAGGAAGTCGGCGTGGATGTGGGTCTCGGTCACCGCGACGATGGTCATCCCGTTGGCTGCCGCCAGGTTCTTGTACACGGCGATATCACGACGGGGATCGACCACCAGGGCCTGGCCCTTTGCCTGGCAGCCAATGAAGTAGCTGGCCTGGGCGAGGTCTTCGTCATAGATGCGCTCGATAAGCATGGGACTCTCTTTCGTCGGCGTCCGGGAGGAGGATCCTCCGGTGGTCTACCCACAACGATAATACCCCCCGGGGTATGTTGCAAGCCTCGCAAATCCGGGCCGTGGGCGCCCGGGATCAAGAGCCCGGACGGCCTCCGGGAGATGGCGGGTAAAGAGATTTCGGCGGGCGGGCACAAAATGGGGGTCGGGCGCGTTGTACCTGAACCAGCAACCAGACAGCAAAGAAAAGAGCACACCCCACGTGGCAACCGACTACGACGAAGTACGCCCCGACGTCGCCGAATCCCGCAACGCTTCCCTCGAAGCCCTGAAGTCCGCCAACTCCCCCGACGCCCGCAGCGTCGTGCTGGAACTCGACGAGGCCGACACTGTCGACGGCGTCGAACTCCCCGGCGCCGACCTTTCGGGCGAGGAACTGATCGTCCAGGTGATCCCGCAGGCCTCCGACGAGTTCACCTGCTACTCCTGCTTCCTGGTCCGGCACCGTTCCCAGATCGCCCGCGAAAAGGACGGTCACGCCTACTGCACCGATTGCGAAGGCTGACGGCGGGCCACCGCCCCACAGGAATACCGGCTAGGCGCCGGGTTCGTCGCGACGGCGGAAAGAGCCCGGCCACTCGGACCGGCGGATCCGCTTAAGTTCCTCAACGGGTCCCGGCATGCCCCATTCGTCCCGGCCCAGCCGGGACAGGGGGCCCAGCCGATCGATCAGCGGATGGTCGCCGGCCAGGACATCCCCGGCCACCACGGCGTGGGTGACCTCCCCGAAAATCAGAACACAATCCCCCATCGGCTGCGTCGCGTGCAGCCGGCACTCGAAAGCCGCGGGCGACTCGGCCACCCGCGGAACGGAGACCGTCCTGCCCCCCTCCCGGGTGAGGCCGGCGGCATCGAACTCGCTGACGTCGGCCGGAAAATTGGTTCCGGTGGCATTGACCTCGGCCATGAGCGAGGCGGGAGCGAAGTTCACCACGAACTCACCGCGCTCCGTGATGTTCCGCAACGTATCCTTCCGGCCCACCGAGGTGAACTGGAGGATGGGTGGCGTCACCGACGCCACCGTATAGAACGAATGCGGCGCGAGGTTGTCCACACCCTCCGCGGACGTGCTGGAGACCCACGCGATGGGCCGCGGCACCACCAGGGCCGTGAGTAGCCGGTAGAACTCGGCGGAGGACAGGTCCGAGGGGCTGAAATCCTTGCGCATGGGCCCAGCCTAGCGAGGCCCGCGCCGGGACCCGGGACGCGGGGCACCGGGGCGGGGTGCCGGCTCGCCGGCGCCCCCACTCCCGCTTAACGGCAGAAATCCGCCCGGGCATCGCGCCCGGACGGATTCCCACCGATCTTCTCTCTTTCGGAACCGTCAGCCGGCCGCCCCTAGCGGGCGGACCAGCCGCCGTCCATGGTGTAGCTCGCGCCGGTGACCATGCCGGCGTCGTCGGAGGACAGCCAGGCCACCAACGAGGCGACCTCCTCCGGTTCCACGAGCCGCTTCACGGCCGCCTCGGTCAGCATGATCTTGGCCAGCACCTCGGACTCGGGGATGCCGTGGACCTTGGCCTGGTCCGCCACCTGCGACTCCACCAGCGGGGTCCGGACGTAGCCCGGGTTGACGCAGTTGGAGGTGACGCCGTGCGCGCCGCCCTCCAGCGCCGTGACCTTGCTCAGGCCCTCCAGGCCGTGCTTGGCCGAGACGTAGGCGCTCTTGAACGGCGAGGCCCGCAGCCCGTGGACCGAGGAGAGGTTGATGATCCGGCCGAAGTTATTCGCATACATGTGCGGCAGCGCGGCGCGGATCAGCAGGAACGGAGCCTCCAGCATCAGGGTCAGAATCCGGCGGAAATCGGCCGGATCAAAGTCCTCGATGGGGCTGATCCGCTGGATCCCGGCATTGTTGACCAGGATGTCGCAGTCCAGGCTGAGCGACTGCAGAGAGTCGGTGTCGAACAGGTCGACGGCCCAGGCGGAGCCGCCCACCTCGTCCGCGAGGGCGGTCGCGGCGGCCTCATTGACGTCGGCCACCACCACCTTCGCGCCGCGGGCGGCCAGGGCGCGTACCGTAGCCGCGCCGATGCCGCTCGCTCCGCCGGTGACCAGGGCCTTGCGGCCGTTGAGTGAGTTTTCCATATACCCAGCCTTCCAGTTCAGAAATTGACGAGTGCTGCAGGTGCTGCTGTCCGGGTCAGCGGACGGAGGCTACGGCCAGGCCTTCACGCTCGGCGTCGGCCCGGTCCACGTCCTCCAGTGCGATGCCCTTGGTTTCCTTAAGGGTCAGCACGGTGGCCGCGGTGATGACGCATGCCACCACGAGGTAGATGGCGGTGGGCAGCCAGGAGTTGGTGTCCTTGAGCCAGGCGGTGGCCAGCAGCGGTGCCAGCGAACCGGCGAAGATCGAGGTGACCTGGGAGCCGAGGGAGACGCCGGCGTAACGCATCCGGGTGGGGAACAGCTCGGCCATCAGGGCCGGCTGCCCGGCGTACATGAAGCCGTGCAGGCAGAGGCCAATGGTCACGGCCAGGACGATGACGACGGCGTTCTTGGTGTCGAACATCGGGAACGCGAAGAACGGCCAGGTGGCGCCGGAGATGGCACCGACCAGGTACACCGGCTTGCGGCCCCAGCTGTCCACCAGGCGGCCGATCTGCGGGATGATCAGGAAGTGCACCAGGTGCGCGATCAGCAGGGCCAGCAGCAGGGACGAGGTGTCGTACTTGTCCACGGTCTTCAGGTAGACGATCGAGAAGCTGACCACCAGGTAGTACATGATGTTCTCGGCGAAGCGCAGGCCCATGGACTGCAGGATGCCCTTCGGGTACTTGCGGATGACTTCGCGGACGCCGTAGCTGGCGGCCTGCTCGGCTTCCAGCTGCGCCTTGGCCTCCAGGAAGATCGGGGCCTCGGAGACGTTGGTGCGGATGTAGTAGCCGACGAAGACGATCACGGCGGAGAGCCAGAACGCCACGCGCCAGCCCCAGCCGAGGAAGTCCGCGGCGCTGAGGGTGTTGGACATGATGAACAGCACCAGGGTGGCCAGCAGGTTGCCCACCGGCACGGCGGCCTGCGGCCAGCTGGCCCAGAATCCGCGGCCCTCGTTGGGGCTGTGCTCGGCGACCAGGAGGACGGCGCCGCCCCACTCACCGCCCAGGGCGAAGCCCTGGATGAAGCGCAGGATAACCAGCAGGGCCGGGGCGAGGTACCCGATGTCGACGAAGCCCGGGAGGCAGCCCATCAGGAAGGTGGACACGCCGATGATGACGATGGTCAGCTGCAGGGTGGGCTTGCGGCCCAGCTTGTCGCCGATCTGGCCGAAGACGATCCCGCCCAGCGGCCGGGCGACGAAGCCGACGGCGTAGGTCAGGAATGCCTGGATGATGCCGTCAAGGTCGTTGCCCGTGGACGGGAAGAAGTACTTGCCGAAGACCAGGGTGGCGGCGGTGGCGTAGAGGAAGAACTCGTACCACTCGACAACGGTTCCCACCATGGAGGCGGCGACGATTTTCTTGAGGCCCTCGCCCTTGCGGGCGGCAGGCGGTGTTGCGGAGCGCTGTTCTACGCTCATAAAAAACTCCTAGGTGTCCACGGCGACACAGTGTGTGGTGCTTACCGTTGCGGTGCGATCAGCTGTGATGCACGGCACTGAAAATGGGCTTCATCGAGTATCGCCGCAGATTCGCCGCCGCTCAATGGCCAAACCGGCACGATATGTGTGCAGAATTGCAGATATGAATCTCAATCCGGACGACCTTCTGGTTCTTCTGGCCGTCTCCCGCTCGGCGAAATTCACGACGGCGGCGCAGTCCCTGGGCCTGAACCACACCACGGTCTCGCGCCGGATCGCCGCCCTGGAGAAGGCGCTGGGCGGGCGGGTCCTCTCCCGCGCCGCGGGCGGCTGGGCGCTGACGGACCTGGGCGCCGCCGCCGTCGCCGTCGCCGAGGAGGTGGAGGGCGCCGTGCGCTCCCTCGAGGAACCGGGGAAGACGCCGGACCCGGTGACCGGCGTCGTCCGGATGACCGCGACGGATGCCTTCAGCGCCTACATCGCCGCCCCGGCGGTGGCGAAGCTGCGCCGCCGGCACCCCGGGCTGAGCGTGGAAATCATCACCGTGACCCGGCGGGCACTGCAGCAGCGCTCCGGCCTGGACATCGAGGTGGTGGTGGGCGAGCCGCAGGTGCACCGCGCAGAGGCCTCGCGGCTGGGCGAGTACATGCTGGGGATGTACGCCTCCCGCGATTACGTGGCCGAGCACGGGACGCCCGCTTCGCTCGCCGAACTGGAGAGCCACCCGCTGGTCTACTTTGTCGACTCGATGCTGCAGGTGGATGACCTCGATGCCCCGCGCAGGCTGGTGCCGACCATGCGCGACGGGCTCAGCTCGACCAACGTTTTCGTGCACATCGAGGCCACCCGGGCCGGCGCCGGGGTGGGGTTCCTGCCCTGCTTCGCCGCGGACCTGCACCCGGACCTGGTGCGGCTGGTGCCGGACCAGGTCGCCGAGATGCTGCCCTACTGGATGGTGCTGCGGCCCGATTCGCTCCGCCGGCCCGCGGTGGCCGCCGTCGTCCAGGCCCTCCGCGAGGGGACGGACGCGCACCACGACGCGCTGATGGGCCGCGGCACGGGCCGGGCTTAGGGCTGCGCCGGGCTCTCCGGCTGGGCTGGATTCTCCAGGGAGGCGGGGGCGGCGTCGTGCCGGACGGCCGCGCCGGCGGCAAAGGAGCGGACCCGAGCGTCGTCCCACAGGTGAGCCGGCACGCCGCCGCCCAGCAGCCGCCGGGCCAGGCCCGGATCCCCACCGAGCGGTTCGTCGCTCCCGGCGATGATCATATTGCCGTAACGCCGCCCCTTGAGCATGGCCGGGTCGGCGATGATGACGGTGTGCCGGAAGGCCCCGGCGATGGCGGCCGCGTCCTCGCGGGCGTTGGTCAGCGCAGGGGCGTCCCCGGAGTTAACGACGTAGACGCCGCCCGGGCCCAGGAGACGCTTGGCATGGCCAACGAACTCGGCGGTGGTCAGCGGCCGCGGGGTCTGTGAGCCCGCGAAAACGTCCCGGATGATCAGGTCCCGGGTTTCGGGCGTCAGCGATTCGGTGACCTCCCGGGCCTCCCCGACCCGGAGCCGCAGCAGCGGGGCCTTGGGCAGGTCGAACCAGCCGCGGACGTATTCCGCCAGCTTGCCATCCAGCTCCACCGCCACCTGCCGGGCCTCCGGGTAGGCGGCATGGACGTAACGGGCCAGCGAGCACGCCCCGCCGCCCAGGTGCAGCGCACGCAGCCGGGGCGAGGCCGCCGTCGGCCAGCGGGACTCGGCCAGGGCGGCAATCCAGCGCATGTATTCGAAGTCCAGGAACAACGGGTCCGCCAGGTCGATATGGGAGCTCATCACGCCGTTGATGCGCAGCAGCCAGCCGGTGGAATTGTCCTGGTCCGGAACGAGTTCGCAGTCTCCGGTATCGATGGTGTAGACACCCGCCACGGGCCCGGTTTTACCCGCCCCCCTTGCCGTGTCGGGGGCCCCGGAACCGGCCTGCCGCCCCTGCGTTTCCTCGGCCGCGGCGGCTCCGCGCCGGGCGGCCCTGCCCTTCTTCGCCATCAGCCGTCAGCCCTCTCGCCCATGCCCCAACCCTATCGGCCCGTCCCGGACCAAGTCCCGGGCGGCCCTTGTGAATGGAAGCAAAGTTTGCTTACTATTTGTTAGTAATCATGCTTACTATTCGGGTTCCGGAGCTGCCGCACGGCGGCCGGGCCTCAGATCTAAAAGCGGATCTTCAAGGAAAGAGAGCGACGATGACAGAGAACCAATGGCCCCAGGACGGCACCTACGGCACGCCGGGTGACGCGCAGGACGAGCTGCGCCCCCGCACCACGTTCCCATCGGCGGCAAACTCCGGCACGGAGCATGTCAGCACGGAGCATGCCGGCACGGGTTACCCCGCGACGGAGTACCCGGCTGCAGGGACCACCGGCGGTTACGCTGGCGGACAGGCGTCCTCCGGCACCGGCTCCTTCGACACTGACTCCTACAGCACCGACTCGTACAGCACCGGCGGAACCGGAACGTCGTCCAAGACCGACGCGGCCAAGGATGAGGCCGCTGAGGTCAAGGACCAGGCCGTTGACTCGGCCCAGAACGTCGCCGAGACCGCCAAGACCGAGGCAGCCAACGTCGCCTCCGAGGTCAAGAGCAACGCCCGCAACCTGCTGGACCAGGCCCGAACGGACCTCACCGAGCAGGCCGGCAACCAGCAGCAGAAGGCAGCCCAGGGCCTGCACTCGATCTCCAGCGAACTCCACACCATGGCCCGCGCCTCTGATCAGCCCGGCGTAGCCACCGACCTGGTCCGCCAGGCCGCCGAGCGCTCCGCCTCCGTCGCCACCTGGCTCGAGAACCGGGATCCGGGCTCGCTCCTGACCGAGGTCAAGTCCTTTGCACGCCAGCGTCCCGGCGCCTTCCTGCTGGCAGCCGCCGGCGCCGGCATCCTGGCCGGACGCCTGAGCCGCAACCTCAGCGCTGGTGCCCCGGATCAGTCCGCCAACGGCTCCGCCGGCGCCGCCTCCCGCGCACCGCAGCCCGTCACCCGGGTGCCCGATGCCGGCGTCGCGGTTCCGCCGCCGCCGGTGCAGTACCCGGAAGCCACCACCGCCGCCACCGCGGACACCTACCCGCCCAACCCGTTGGAGGGATCCGGCGCCCACGCCGGGACTTGGGCTGAGGACCCGCTGGAGGCGGATCCGTACCGCGTCGATCCCGGCGTCGACCCGGACCGTAAGGACCCGTTCGACGGCGGACGCCGATGAGCACCGAGATGCCGCTGGGCGCACACGCCCAGGCCGCGGACGCGCACGTGAAAGCGGAGACCACCTCGCTGGGTGACCTGCTCGGCGACGTCACCCGCGATCTTTCCACCCTGATGCGCCAGGAACTGGAGCTCGCAAAGGCCGAACTGAAGCAGACCACCAGCCGGGCCGGGAAGGGCAGCGGAATGCTGGCCGGAGCCGGCGTGGCGGGACACTTCGTCCTGCTGTTCCTCTCCCTGGCCCTCTGGTGGGGACTCGGGACCCTGATGGGGCTCGGATGGGCCGGCGTGATTGTCGCCGTCATCTGGGGCATCATCGGCGCGGTCCTGGCCTCCATTGGCCGCAAGGAGCTCAAGGCGATCAAGGGTCTCCCCCAGACCGCCGAGACCATCCAGGAAATTCCCCCCACTCTCAAGCCCAGCCACTAAAGCGAGGAAAGACAATGAGTCAAAACCCGGATGCCATCCGTGCCGACATCGAAGCAACCCGCGCGCGGCTCGGAACCAACGTCGACGCCGTAGCGGACAAGGTCACCCCGTCCAACATCGTCCAGCGCCAGACCGACAAGGTCAAAGACGCGGTCTTCGGAGCGAAGGAGAAAGTCATGGGAGCAGCCGACCACGCCGGCAGCAGCACCGGAGCACACTTCAGCGACGCCGGCTCTGCCGTCTCCGACGCACCGCACCAAGTGAAGGCCAAGACCCAGGGCAGCCCGCTTGCCGCAGGCCTCATCGCCTTCGGCGCCGGCCTCCTGGTCTCCGCCCTGATCCCGGCCAGCCAGAAGGAACGGGAGGCCGCCGATGCACTGAAGTCTGCGGCCGAGCCGCTCACCACGGAACTCAGCCAGGCGGCCCAGCACGTGGCCGAGGGACTCAAGGAACCCGCCCAGGCAGCCGTGGAAAACGTCAAGGCCACCGCCACCGACGCCGCCCAGAACGTCAAGGGCGAGGGCCAGACGGCCGTCGCCGACGTCAAGGACCGCGCCGCCGACGCCAAGGACAATGTCCAGCAGGCCTAGCCTGACCCGGATGGCGGCCGGCTGCCCCCGCTGACGCGGAGGCAGCCGGCCGCTGCGCTTAACCACGAAAGAAGATTCCGATGGCCAAGAACCTCACCCAGGCGCACACTGGCTCCATGGACGACGCCGAGACCGCCACCAGCAGCACCGCCAAGGCCCGCACGTCCCCGTCTCCTGAGGACGCCCGCAAGCCGGACCGCCCCACCGACGTCACCAAACCCTCCTGGAAGTACATCGCGCGAAAAACCCTGCGCGAGTTCACCAAGGACCAGTGCCCGGACCTGGCGGCAGCGCTGACCTACTATTCGGTGCTCTCCATCTTCCCCGCCCTGCTGGCACTGGTGTCCCTGCTGGGGCTCTTCGGCGACGCGCAGAAGACCACCGGTGCGCTGCTGGACATCGTCCAGCGCATCGCGCCGGGCCAGACCGTCGACACGATCCGCCCGCTGATCCAGGACCTGACAAGTTCCTCCGCGGCCGGTTTCACCTTCGTCATCGGCCTCCTAACGGCCATCTGGTCCGCCTCCGGCTACGTGGGCGCCTTTGGCCGCGCCATGAACCGGGTCTACGAGACGGATGAGGGCCGGCCGTTCCTGAAGCTGCGCGGCACCATGCTGGGCGTCACCGTGGTCAACCTCCTGCTGGTGGTGGTCATCGCCGCCATGCTGGTCCTCAGCGGCCCGGTGGCCGAATCGGTGGGTAACCTGATCGGCCTGGGCGGCGCGTTCCTGATGGTGTGGAACATCGCCAAATGGCCGGTCATGCTGATCCTCCTGATCGTTGCGATCGCCATCCTCTACTACGCCACCCCCAACGTGAAGCAGCCCAAGTTCCGCTGGTTGAGCATGGGCTCGGCGATCGCCCTGCTGGTTTTCCTGCTCGTCTCGGTGGCCTTCGGCTTCTATGTGGCCAACTTCAGCAGCTACAACAAGACGTACGGTGCGATCGGCGGCATCATCGTGGCGCTGCTCTGGCTCTGGATCCTCAACATGTCGCTGCTGTTCGGTGCCGAATTCGATGCCGAAACCGAGCGCGGCCGCGAACTGCAGGCCGGGATCGAGGCAGAGGAAACCATCCAGCTGCCGCCGCGGGACACCAAGAAGAGCGACAAGCTGCAGGCCCAGGAGGAAGAGGACATCCGCCGCGGCCGGGAGCTTCGCGAGGAGCACGCCCGCCAGGCGTCTGAGGAGCAGGCCGCGGGTCACGGCACCGGTCACGGGTCTGACGGCCGCCGCGGGGACAAAAGCCCCTAGCCTCCGCTCGGGCGGGCGGTCTGTACTGAGTTGAAGCCGCACTGCTGGGGTGCCGTCCGCCTACCCGGGAGGATCCATGCCGGCAGCCGCAGCAGGCCCGCGCGCCGCCGTCGTGGCCGGTTATGACGACTCCGATTCCGCCCGGCTGGCCGTTCGCTGGGCGGCCCGGCACGCCGCCGCCGTCAAGCGCCCCCTCGAGGTGGTGCACGCCTGGGTCTGGCCGGTTTTCACCTCCAACCTGGGCCCGGTCGGCGGCGTGGCCGGCAGCGGGCTGCGGCACGCCGCAGAGACCATCCGCGACTCCGGAGCGGCCATTGCGCGAGCCGCCGCCCCCGGCCTGACGGTCACCGCCCGGATGCTGCCGGGGCTTCCGGCCCAGGTGCTGCAGGACGCGGCCCGGGGGGCGGCACTGCTGGTGGTGGGCAGGCAGGGACTCGGCGGCGTGCTGGGCAGGATCGCCGGCTCCGTTTGCGCCGACCTCGCAGCCTCCGCGCCCTGCCCACTGATGGTGGTCAGGCGGCTCACCCTGCCGGGCCAACCGGTGACGGCCGCCATCGACGCCGACCCGGCACGGACCGCCGTCGTAGCCCAGGCCGCGGCCCTCGCCGCCGCGACGGGCACCGGCCTCGAGATTCTCCACGTCGCGCCGGAGCGCGGCGCCCGCCGGGCCGGGGACGCGTTCCTAGCGGACGCCGTCGCCGAGGCCCGCTGCCTGGTCCCCGGGCTGGACGTCACCGGCGCCCTGATCCCCGGGCGGCACGTGGCCCGCGAGCTCTCCGCCGCTGCGGCCAGGGCCGACGTCCTGGTCCTGGGGACCCACCACCGCGGAACCGGCCCGGGGAACACCGTGTCCGCGGTCCTGAACCAGGCACCCTGCAACGTCCTCATTATCCGGAAAGACCCATGCGCGCCTGCTGGGTAGGCCGGCCCGGGCCCGCGGACACCGGTCCGCTGGTGGCCGGCGAACGGCCCGACCCCGTCCCCGGCCACGGTGAGGTTCTGGTCCGGGTGCGTGTCTGCGGCGTGTGCCGGACCGACCTGCACCTGGCCGAGGGGGACCTGCCCCCGCGGCGGCCCAGCGTGGTGCCCGGGCATGAGGTGGTGGGCGACGTCGTCGCGTCCGGACCGGGGGCGGACCGGTTCCAGCCCGGCGAGCGCGTGGGGGTCGCCTGGCTCGGGGGCACCTGCCGGGTGTGCCGGTTCTGCGTCCGCGGGCAGGAGAACCTCTGCCTAACGCCCACCTTCACGGGCTGGGACCGCGACGGCGGCTACGCGGAACTGGTGACCGTGGCCCAGGATTTCGCCTACCGGCTCCCCGAATCCTTCCGGGACGAGGAGGCCGCCCCGCTGCTGTGCGCCGGGATCATCGGCTACCGGGCCCTGCTGCGCGCCGACCTTCCCGTGGGCGGCCGGCTCGGCATCTACGGCTTCGGTGCCTCCGCCCACCTTGCCGCGCAGGTGGCTCTCTACCGGGGAGCCAGCGTCTATGTCATGACCCGCTCCCCCGCGGCCCGCGCCCTCGCGCTGGAGCTGGGCGCCGTGTTCGCCGGCGACGCGGACGAGCCGCCCCCGGATCCGCTGGATTCGGCCATCCTGTTCGCCCCGGTGGGAACCCTGGTGCCGCCGGCGCTGCGGGCGCTGGACCGCGGCGGCACCCTCGCCGTCGCCGGCATCCACCTCAGCGACATCCCCGCCCTGAACTACGCCACCGAGCTCTTCCAGGAACGGCAGCTGCGCAGCGTCACCGCCAACACCCGGGCCGACGGGGAGGAGTTCCTCCGGATCGCCGCGGAGATCCCGCTCAGGCCCAGCACCACCGCCTACCCGTTCGAGGAAGCCGGCCGGGCCCTCCGGGACTTGGCCGCGGACCGGGTAACCGGCGCCGCCGTCATTCGGGTGAGGGACTGAGCGCCACCGGCGGCGGGCCGGGCGCACAGTGCGCGAGGAGCCGTCATTGCTCCGCCCGGAACTCGTGCCGCTGCCCGGCCTGCAGGAACACCTCCTGCTGCCCCACCCGGACCAGCACCGGCGCGGCGTCGCCCGGGGCGGCGGTGACGGCCAGCCGCCCCGGTTCCAGGTGCACCGCCAGCAGCTGGTCCCGGTAGCGGACCTTAAAGCCGAGCCGGCGCAGCTCGACCGGCAGCCGGGGCGTGAAGGTCAGCGCGTCGCGGGTGATCCGGAGGCCCGCGAAGCTGCGCTGGACGACGTCGATGGTTCCCGCCATCGCACCCAGGTGGATGCCCGAGCTGGTGGTGCCGCCCTGGGTGTCGTCGAGGTCGGCGTCGAGCGCCTCCCGGAAAGTGGCCCAGGCCTGCTCAGGGTCCCGCTGGGCCAGGACCGAGGCGTGCGCCACCCGGCTGAGGGTGGAGCCGTGCGCGGTGCGGGCCAGGTAGTAGTCCACGGTGGCGGCCAACTGCTCCGGGGTGACCGGGTAACCGAGCCGGGCCAGGAACCCGGTGAGCTGGTCCTCGCCCAGGACGTAGAAGAGCATCAGCACGTCAGCCTGCTTGGCCAGCCGGTAGCGGTTGGGACTGTCCCCCTCCGCCTCGAGGATCAGGTCCAGGCGTTCGATGTTCCGGTAGCGGCGGCGGTACCCGGCCCAGTCCAGCTCCCGGAGCTCGCCATAGCCGGCGAACTGGCTGATGATGCCCTCGCCGTGGAAGGGCACGAACATCCGCCGGCTCAGCCGCGCCCACCGGGTGATCTCCGCCGTCGTGATCCCCAGCCGAGCCTTCAGGTCCTCCATGTCAAAGCCCCTGACCGAGCGCATAATCCATTCGGCCTGGTCGAAGACCCAGGCGGCCATGACGTTGGTGTAGGCGTTGTCCGCCAGGCCCGCGTCCGGGTGCTCCGGGGGGCCGGTGTGGTACTCGTCCGGGCCCATGACGCCGCGCAGGTGGAAGCGGTCGTCCGCGGGGTCGTGCTCGGCCATCGACGCGAACAGCCGGGCCACCTCCACGATCAGTTCGGCGCCGTGCTGGGTCAGCCAGCCGCGGTCCTGGGTGGCCTCGAAGTACTGCCAAGCGTTGTAGGCCACGGCCAGCCCCACGTGCCGCTGCCGGTGGGAGTAGTCCGGCAGCCAGTGGCCCGACAGCCTGTTGTACAGCAGGCTGGGGGTCTGTTCGGTGCCGTCGCTGCCGCTCTGCCAGGGGAACAGGGCGCCGGAGAGGCCAGCCGCCCGGGCCGCGTCCCGCGCCGTCCCCAGCCGGCGCCACCGGTAGTCCAGCAACTCGCGGGCCAGGGACGGCAGCCGCGAGTTCAGCACCGGCAGGACGAAGAGCTCGTCCCAGAAGACGTGCCCCCGGTAGCCCTCCCCGTGCAGGCCGCGGGCCGGGACGCCGGCGTCCAGCTCGGCGGTGTGCAGTGTGAGGGTCTGCAGCACGTGGAAGACGTGCAGGTTGAGGATCAGCTGGGCCTGGGAGGGGGCGTCCGAGTCGATGATGAACGGGGCCAGCAGCAGGGACCAGGCCCGCTCGTGGTCGGCCAGCAGTTGGTCGAAGGTGCCGGCGCGGGCCAGCACCGCCTGCGCTCCCGCCAGCGGCGAGGACACCGCGTGGTCCCGGGAGGTGGCCACCGCAACGGTCTTGGTGACCGTGACCGGGGCTCCCTCCCCCACGGCGGCCTCCAGGCGGTGGGCGTAGAGGCCGGCGGACTGGTGGTAGGCGGTGTTCGCCGGGCCGGAGGCCTCGGTGCGCAGGGCCAGCGCGATCCCGATCCGGCTGCGGCTGGTGCGGACCTGCACGTCGAGGCCGACGGCGCCCGGGCCGGGTGCGTTGGCGGGGTTTTCCACCGCCTGCACCCCGGTCAGGTGGCGCTGGGCGAGGCCGGCGTCCTCGGGGACGTTGGCGTTGCGCACCGCGGTGTCGCAGCCGCTGCTGATGCTGATCCGGCCGCTCCAGCCCTCCGCGCTGATAACGGTCTCCAGGGCCGCGAGGTGCGGTTCGGCCATCGACACCAGCCTCCGCTGCACCACCCGCAGCCGCCGCCCGGCGTCGTCCTCCAGGTCCGCCTCCCGGGTCAGCAGCGCACGTTTCAGGTCCAGGGTGCGCCGTTCCCGGCGCAGCCGCAGCCCGCCCTCCGACCACCACGGCCCGTCCTCGATCCGCAGGTCCAAGTGCAGCCAGTCCGGGATGTTCACCATGTGCTCGTCCGTGGTCCGCTGGCCCTCCACCGTGCTGGTGAGCCGGTTGTACACCCCGGCCAGGTAGCTCCCGGGGTAGTGGATGGGGCCGGCGCGCTGTTCCGGGGCCGTCCCGCGGGTGGCCAGGTAGCCGTTGCCCAGGGTGGTCAGCGCTTCCCGGTGCCCCTCGTGCGCCGGGTCGAAGCCCTCGTAGACCAGCAGCCAGGGGTGGGTGATGACCAGGCCGATGTCCAGTTCGCTGACGTCCTCCACCACGATGTCCGCGCCGGCGGCCTCCAGGTCCGCGCGGTGGCCGTCCCGGTCGATGCCGACCACCAGCCCGAAGCCGCCCCGGCGTCCCGCCCGCACCCCGGCCACCGAGGCTTCGATCACCATGGCCCGGCGGGGCGGGATGTCCAGCTTCCGGACCGCCTCCAGCGGCAGGGCGGGGGCGGGTTTCCCCGGCAGGCCCCGGTGCGCGGCGGTCTGCCCGTCGGCGATCTGGTCGAAGGCGCCGTCGAGTCCGACGGCGGCCAGCAGCGGTTCCGCGTGCGGGGCGGAGGTGGCCAGCAGCACCGGAACGCGGCCGGCCCGGAGCCGTTCCAGCAGGGCGACGGAGCCGGGGTAGGCCCGTGGCGGGTCGGCCGCCAGCGCCGCAGCGAAGAGCTGGTCCTGCCTGGCGCCCAGCCCCGCCGCCGTCCACTCCCCCGGCGGGTCGGCGGGGTGTCCGGCCGGCAGCGCCGCACCGCGGGAGGCCAGGAAGTCCGCCACCCCCTCGGCGGGGGTTCGGCCGTCCAGATAGGCGGTGAAGTCGGCGCCGGTGGGCGGGCCGCGCCGGGCGGTGGGCGGCAGCCGGGGGTCACGCAGGACCTCGTCCAGCAGGATCCGCCAGGCCGCGGCGCGGTGTTCGGCGGTATCCAGCAGCACGCCGTCGAGTTCGAAGACGACGGCGTCCACCGGCGCCAGTGCTGCGGCGACTGTGGGCGAGACCGTCATGCGCTATTCGTACCAGCCTTCCCGGGCGTGCGACAGGCCCGCGTCACGGTCAGCGGTGCACCTCATCGGCACCGTCAGCGGAGGAGGGCATCGAGGGTGGTGAAGCCGTAGCCCGCCGCCCGGAGCCGCGCGATCAACTGCGGCAGGGCGTCGGCGTCGAGGGTGCTGCCGTCGTCGGGGTTGGAGCCGATGTGCATCAGGACAATCTCGCCGGGGCGCAGCCCGGCGAGGGTCCGGTCCAGCACGGTCTGGACGCTGATGCCGCCGCTGGTTCCCTTCCAACCCTGCGTGTCCACGGTCCAGCGGACCGCGACGTAGCCCAGGGCGTTGACGGCGGCGATGGTGCGCGCGTCCCGCTCGCCAAAAGGGAACCGGAACAGCGGCCGGGCGGTCCCGCCGGCGGCGCTGATGGCGGCCTCCGCGCCGGCGAGCTGCTGGGCGATCTGGGCGTCGGTCAGGCCGGTGAAGCCGGGGTGGGTCATCGAGTGGTTGCCGATCCGGTGCCCTCCGGCCACGATCGCGGCCACCCCCGCCGGATTGCCGGACGCCCACGCGCCGGTGAGGAAGAACGTCCCCCGCACACCCGTCGCGGAGAGGGTCTGCAGGATGCTGGGCAGCCCGGCGGAGTTGGCCCCGGCGTCGAAGGTCAGGGCGACCACCGGCCCGGCGCCGGGGATGACCTCGACGTCGGCGCCCCGGAGCGCGGCCGGAAACGGGTCCGCGGGCGGGGCGGGCGGTTGCGGTGGCTCAGGTGCCGGTTCGGGCGGGGCGGAAGGCTGGGGTGCCGGTGGCGCGGGAGGTATGGGCGGCGCGGGTGGCTCCGCGGCGGGCGGCGCCGGTACGCCCGGCTCAGGCGCGGCCGCCGTCGTCGTGGCCGGTGACGGGGCCGCCGTGGTCGTGGCCTCGGACGGTGACTCCGTGGAAGCGGAGGACGACGGCGGCACGGACAGTGTGGCCGGGGATCCGCCCTGCGGGCCCGAACCCCGCGGCCCCGAGGCCAGCAGCACCGCTCCGGCCACCGCGGCCGCCACGAGCAGGACGGCGAGCACCGCCGCCAGGAGCCGGCGCTGACCGCCGACGGGGATCGACCACATGCCCCACCGTGACCCCGGATCCGCTGCCCGGGATAGGGCTCAAAGACCCCTCCAACGGCCCCGGAAACCCGCCGTCCCCGGGCAGTAGGATGCTGGAAGAGGCACATCCCGGAATCGGCGCTGAGGCAAGGCAGGACCCCCGTGAAAACTCTCTTCCGGTACCCGCTGGTGGCAGGCACCCTGGCCGTCCTGCTGGCCGTGATCCTGCTGCTGGTGTCCGGCCAGGAGGGCATCGCCCGGTGGACCGCCAGCCTCTACGCCCTGGCCGTCGCCGCGTACCTGGCGGTGGGCATGGTCCGCCGGCTGATGGGCGGCACCTGGGGCATCGACATCCTGGCCGTGACCGCGATCGTCAGCACCGTGCTGGTGGGCGAGTTCGTCGCCTCCATGATCATCGTGCTGATGATGGCCGGCGGCACGGCGCTGGAGGACTTCGCGGCGGGCCGGGCCAAGGCGGAACTGACCGCACTCCTCGAACGCGTCCCGCAAACGGCGCACCGCGAGCGCGCCGGTGTGGCGGCGGACGGCACCCACGGGGATGGCAGCCTGGCCGACGGCCAGCACGAGGATGTGGCCGCCACCGACGTACGGATCGGCGACATCCTGCTGGTCCGCCCCGGCGAGGTGGTTCCGCTGGACGGGGTCCTGCTCTCCGACTCCGGCACCTTCGACGAATCGTCCCTCACCGGAGAGAGCCTGCCCGTGGAACGGGCCGCCGGGGAAAACCTGATGAGCGGATCCCTGAACGGCGAGGCGGCCATCAGGATGCGCGTCACGGCCCGGATGGAGGACTCCCAGTACAGCCGGATCGTGGCCCTGGTCCGGGAAGCCGCGGAAAGCAAGGCGCCAATGGTCCGGCTGGCCGACCGCTACGCCGTCCCCTTCACGGGCCTGGCGTACGTGCTGGGCGCCGTCGGCTGGATCATCAGCGGCAGCCCCGCCCGCTTCGCCGAGGTGTTGGTGGTGGCCACGCCCTGCCCGCTGCTGATCGCCGCGCCGGTGGCGTTCCTGGGGGGGATGAGCCGGGCCGCCCGCGGCGGGATCATCGTCAAGTACGCCGGGGTGCTGGAGCTGCTGGGCCGGATCCGCACCGCCGCGTTCGACAAGACCGGTACACTGACCTACGGCCGGCCGGCGCTGGTGGAAATCCGCACCACGGGCACCCTGGACGAGGACGAGGTGCTGCGCCTGGCCGCGTCCGCGGAGCAGTACTCCTCCCACGTGCTCGCCGCCTCCGTGATGGACGCCGCGAGGGCCCGGGTGCTGGGCTTCCACAGCGCCTCCGAGGCCACCGAGTACGCCACGCACGGCGTCCGGGCCCGGCTGGACGGGCGGGACGTGGTGGTGGGGAAACCGAATTTTGTGGCCGAAGCGGCCGAGGGCGTGGTGGAGACGGATCTGGTGTCCGGGCAGCTGGGCATCTATGTGGGGGTGGACGGAAAATTCGTCGGCTGCCTGGTGATGAGCGACCCACTCCGGGACGAGGCGCGCCGCACCCTGGGCGAGCTCCAGCACCTGGGTGTCACGCAGACCGTGATGCTCACCGGCGACGCCCTGGCCACCGCCGAGCACATCGCGGACGCGGCCGGCCTCACGGACGTCCGGGCCGAGTGTTTGCCCCCGGACAAGGTGGAAGCGGTGCGGTCCCTGCCGCTGCGGCCGGTGATGATGGTGGGCGACGGCGTCAACGACGCCCCCGTCCTCGCCGTCGCCGACGTCGGGATCGCGATGGGCGCGCGGGGTTCGACGGCGGCTGGCGAGTCGGCCGACGTCGTGATCATCCTGGATGACCTGTCCAAGGTGGCCTCGGCAGTGCGGATCGGCCAGCGCACCGTGAAGGTGGCGCTGCAGAGCATTTGGATCGGCATCGCGATGAGCGTGGCCCTCATGGTGGCGGCCGCCGCGGGCTACGTCCCGGCGATCGCCGGTGCCCTGTCCCAGGAGGTGGTGGACCTGGCCACCATCCTGAACGCACTCCGGGCGCTGAGTGCGGGCCGGAACCCGGCACCGGGGATGGGCACGGGGACGAAGGGACCGTAGAAAGCGCCGGTTACCAGGCGATGGGCTGCGAGGCGGCCCAGGAGGCGAGGAGGCTCAGCCGTTCCGCTGAGGGTGACCCGGGTTCGGCCGAGTAGACAAGGAGCACGTGGCCGGGATCGGCCGTGACGGCGAGCTCCTCGTAGGACAGGGTGAGCTCCCCGACCACCGGGTGCGTGAAGCGTTTGGTCCCCGACCCGTGGGTGCGCACGTCATGGGCCCCCCAGAGCCGGCGGAAGACGTCGCTTCGGGTGGACAACTCGCCGACGAGGTCCTGGAGGAGCTTGTTGTGCGGGTCCCGGCCGGCTTCCGCCCGCATGATCGCCACGCACATGTCGGCGAAGAGGTCCCAATCGGGATAGAAGTCCCTGGAGGCCGGGTCCAGGAATTGGAAGCGGGCCAGGTTGGGTGTGCGTCCGCCGTCGCCAATCACGGGCGAGTAGAAAGCACGGCCCAGATCGTTGGTGGCCACCATGTCCTGGTGCGCGTTCCGGACAAAGGCGGGACCGTCGGTGATGGAACGAAGTGCCCATTGGAGGCTCGGGCGCAGGGCGGGATTCCGGGTGATGCCGCGGCGCCGCGAACGGCCCGAGGTGGGAATCCCGTCGGCGGCCCGGGCCAGGTCAAATAGATGGGCCCTTTCCGTGTCGTTCAGCTGCAGGGCCTCGGAGATGGCGTCCAGCACCGAGGCGGAGGCCCCTGCGATGGTTCCGCGTTCGAGCTTGGAGTAGTACTCCACGCTGACGCCTGCGAGCATGGCCACCTCCGAGCGGCGCAGTCCCTTGACTCGCCGGTTCGGGCCGGAGGGTATCCCGGCGAGCTCGGGGGTGAGTTTGGCCCGACGTGACATGAGGTACTCGCGCACCTCGGCTCGATTGTCCATGTTTATGACGATACGACGATCCCCGCGGCGGAGGGATGCCCTGCCAGTACACCTCTTGACAGGGACTTCTTCGGCCTGCCGATAAGGGTTTTGCTGGATACATGACTGATTCCTCCACCCTCAACCAGACGGGCCGCCATGGCCGGTGGTTGGCGGCGCTGTTGCTGGTGCTGACGGTCTTTGGACCCATCTCCATGGACCTCTATCTTCCGGCTCTCCCTGCCCTGACCGCCGAGCTTGGCGCGAAGACGTCCACGGCACAGCTGACGGTCACCGCGTGCCTGTTGGGGCTGGCGGCGGGGCAGCTGGTCGCAGGCCCGCTCTCTGACCGCTTTGGCAGGCGAAAGCCGCTCCTGATCGGGGTGACCGCGTACGTCGTCGTGTCGGCACTGTGTGCGATGAGCCCCTCCATTGAGGTGCTGGTGCTCGCCCGGCTGGTCCAGGGCGTGGCCGGCGGCGTAGGGATCGTGATCGCCCAGGCGGCGGGCCGCGATGTGTACGACGGCGGCCGCTTGATCCGCTTTTACGGCCGGCTGACCGTTATCGGCGGCTTTGCGGCCATCGTGGGACCCTTGGTGGGCGGTGCGCTCTCCGCGGTGATGGACTGGCGGGGACTGTTCCAGGTCCTTGCGGTCATTGGTGCGGCGATTCTGGCCTGGGTCGTCGTCGGGTTTGGCGAGACGCTGCCCGCGGGGTCGCGCACCCCGGGCGGGTTCGGCCAGGTGGGCCGCGATATGCGGGTTTTGTTCCGGGACCGCGGGTTCGTCGGCGCTGTCGTGGTTCAAGGGTTTGTCTATGCGGCGCTGTTTGCCTATCTCAGCGGCGCCACCTACGTCCTGCAGGGCGTCTACGGCCTCTCGCCTCAGCAATACGCCATGGCCTTCGGCCTGAATTCTGCGGGGTTCATGGCTTTCGGCTACCTCGCCGGCCGGTCCAGCGAACGGTGGAGCATCACCGGGACCCTCATGATCGGCCTGGCCATGTGCGCGGCCGGAGCCGGGGGAATCCTGACCGCCGGTATCACCCACCTGCCCTTGCCCGCGGTGATGGTTTCCCTACTTCTCCTGGTGAGCGGGACCGCGGTCACCAGCCCGCCCTCGACCACCATCGCACTGGCCGGCTATCCGACCATCGCCGGCGCCGCCTCCTCCTTCCTCGGCGCCGCACGCTTCGCTCTCGGTGGAGTTGCCGCCCCGCTGGTCGGACTCGCCGGATCACTCAGCATCCTCCCGCTGGGCCTGGTGACCGCCGCCGCGATCACCCTGGCAGCCGCGACCGCCCTGGTCCTGCTGCCGCGGTCGTCCCGCCCGGCACCGGCGGCAGGACCTTCCCCGGAAACACCCGTTCCAGAGCACTCCCATCACTGAAAGGAAACACCATGCACGGCAGCGAATTTAGCCAAATCTTCCCGCTGGGCCAGAAGAACGACGCGTATGCGCAGTACTTCACCGGCCAGAGTTATCTGGCGCCCCTCGCCTCGGGCCCGGTCCCCGTCAGCAACGTCTCTTTCGAGCCGGGGTGCCGCAACAACTGGCACATCCACCACGGCACGGACGGAGGAGGCGACCAGATCCTCCTCTGCACCGCAGGCAGCGGCTGGTACCAGGCCGACGGCGAGGCCCCCGTCAGCCTGGAACCGGGAACAGTCATCCACGTGCCCGCAGGCACCAAACACTGGCACGGAGCGAAGGCGGACTCGTGGTTCTCCCACGTCGCTTTCATCACCCCGGGCAATGACCTCAGCAACGAATGGCTCGAGCCGGTCACCGACGAGGTGTACGGCGGGCTGTCCCAGAACGGAGAAACAGAATGACCATTGTGAACGAAACGCTGACCCTGTCGAACGGCGTCGAGATCCCCACCCTGGGGCTGGGCACGTGGTTCATCGACGATGACAAGGCCGCCGAGGCCGTGCGCCAGGCCATCGCGATCGGATACCGCAACATCGACACCGCCCAGGCCTACGGAAACGAGCGCGGCGTCGGCGACGGCCTCCGCACCTCAGGGGTGGCGCGGAACGAACTCTTCGTTTCCACCAAACTCGCCGCCGAGATCAAGGACTACGCCGGCGCCGTCGCCGCCATCGACCGGTCACTGGAGCAGATGGGTCTTGAATACGTCGACCTCATGCTGATCCACGCCCCGCAGCCCTGGGATGATTTCCGTGGCGGCGACTACTCCGAGGGCAACCTTGCCGCCTGGCGGGCCCTGGAGGAAGCCCACCGGGCAGGGAAAATCCGCGCGATCGGAGTCTCGAACTTCCTACAGGCCGATCTGGAGAACCTCCTCGACCACGGAACCGTCGCTCCGCACGTCAACCAGATCCTCGTGCACGCGGGAAATACCCCCACCGATCTGATCGACTACTGCCAGTCGCGAGGCATCGCGGTGGAGGCCTATTCCCCGATCGCCCACGGCCAGGTCCTGAACAACCGGCAGATCGCGGCGATCGCCGAGAAATACGGGGCGAGCGTGCCGCAGCTATGCATCCGCTACACGCTGCAGCTGGGCGCCGTGTCACTGCCCAAGACCGCTAACCCGGCCCACATGCGGTCGAACGCCGAACTCACCTTCACAATCTCGGACGAGGACATGGAAACCCTCCGCACCCTCGATGAAAAGAACTACGGCGAGCACGCCGCGTTCCCCGTTTACTCCGGAAAGTAGAGGAGACCCACAATGCCTGAAAAAGTAACGGCCGGCCGGGACACGCTCGGTGATTTCGCCCCGACGTTCGCCGCGCTCAACGACGACGTCCTCTTCGGTCAGGTCTGGGCCCGCGAAGAACAACTCTCCCCGCGGATCCGCAGCATCGTCACCGTGACGGCCCTGATGTCGAGCGGAGTGCTGGACAGCTCGCTCCAGCACCACATCGGCCGGGCCAAGGCGAACGGCGTCACTGCCGACGAGATGGCCGAGGTGCTGACCCACGCGGCCTTCTACGCCGGGTGGCCCAAGGCCTGGGCCGCGTTCCGCATGGCAACTGACATTTATGGCGGCGGTGGCCCGCGGTAGGCCGGTCCGGGCCTGACGCTCCTCACCCGCCCGCTGGCCGCCGCTCCGCCTCGGCGATCAGCGGGACGGTCCTGAGGTAGCTGTCCGGGTTCAGCGAGATCGAGTCGATGCCCTCCCCCACCAGGAACTGCGCGAACTCCGGGTGGTTGCTGGGGCCCTGACCGCAGATGCCGATCGTGATCCCGGCCACGTGCGCCTGGCGGATCGCCTCGCTGATCATCGCCATCACCGCCTCATCCCGCTCGTCGAAGAGCGCCGCCAGCCGCCCCGAGTCCCGGTCCACCCCGAGGACCAACTGGGTCAGGTCGTTCGAGCCGATGGAGAACCCGTCGAAGCGGGCGGCGAACTTCCCGGCGAGCACCACGTTGGCCGGGATTTCGCACATCATGTACACCTGCAGCCCGTTCTCCCCGCGGACCAGGCCGTTCTCCGCCATCACCGCCAGCACTTTGTCCGCCTCCTGCGGGGTGCGACAGAACGGCACCATGACGATCACGTTGCCGAAGCCCAGCCGCTCCCGGACCCGTTTCAGCGCCCGGCATTCGAGGGCGAACCCCTCGCGGTAGCGCTCGTCGTAGTAGCGTGAGGCGCCGCGGAAGCCCAGCATCGGGTTCTCCTCCGCCTCCTCAAAGGCCGTCCCGCCCACCAGGTGCGCGTATTCGTTGGTCTTGAAGTCGCTGAGCCGCACGATCACCGGCCGGGGATGGTACGGCGCGGCGATCTTGGCGATGCCGAGGGCCAGGACGTCCACGAAGTAGTCCCGCGGATCCGCATACCCGCGGGTCAGCTCCCGGATCTGCGCGGCCTCGCCAGGGTCCGTGACCCGCTCCGGGTGGACCAGCGCCATCGGGTGGACCCGGATCAGGGAGCTGATGATGAACTCCATCCGGGCCAGTCCCACACCGTCCGCGGGCAGCCGCCACCATTGGAACGCGGCGGCTGGGCTGGCGATGTTGACCATGATCCGGGTCCGGGTCTCCGGCAGTTCGCCCAGGTCCACGTCCTCGGTCTCGAACGCCAGGCTGCCGGCGTAGACGCGCCCCTGGTCCCCCTCCGCGCAGGACAGCGTGACGGACTGGCCCTCCTGGAGCACCGCCGTCGCGTTCCCGGTGCCGACGACGGCGGGCACGCCCAGTTCCCGGCTCACGATGGCGGCGTGGCTGGTGGGTCCGCCGTGGTCGGTGACGATCCCGGCGGCCCGCTTCATGATCGGCACCCAGTCCGGGTCCGTCATCTCGGTGACCAGGATGGCGCCGTCGCGGAATCCCTCGATGTCCGCGGCGCTGCGGATCACACAGGCGGTGCCCTGCGCGATCGAATCGCCGATCGCCGCCCCGGCGGCCAGGACCCGCCCGGTTTCCAGCAGCCGGTGCACGGTGAACCGGGACCCGCCCTTGCGCGACTGGACGGTCTCAGGCCGGGCCTGGACCATGAACAGCTCACCGGTTTCCCCGTCCCGGGCCCATTCCATGTCCATCGGCCGGCCGTAGTGCTCCTCGACGGTCACCGCCCAGCGGCCGAGCGTGAGGATCTCCTCATCGGTCAGGACAAAGGCGCTGCGTTCCGCCTCGGACGTGTCCACGGTGCGGGTGCGGGCGTGGCCGCCCCGGCTGTAGACCATCTTGCGTTCCTTGGCGCCGAGGGTCTTCTCGATGATCGGGCGGATGCCGGCGGCCGCGGGCGCCTCCCCCAGCAGCGGCTTGAAGACCAGGTACTTGTCCGGGTTGATGCTGCCCTGCACCACCGTTTCCCCGAGGCCCCAGGCGGCGCTGATCACGGCTGCGCGGGGGAAGCCGGAGTCCGTGTCGATCGAGAACATCACCCCGGAGGCGCCGATGTCCGAGCGCACCATCCGCTGCACGCCGATGGAGAGGGCGACGTCGAGGTGGTCGAAGCCCTTGACCTCGCGGTAGCTGATGGCCCGGTCAGTGAACAGGGAGGCGTAGCAGCGGCGGCAGGCGTCCAGCAGTTCCCGCTCCCCGGCGACGTTGAGGAAGGTCTCCTGTTGACCGGCGAAGCTGGCGTCCGGCAGGTCCTCCGCCGTGGCGCTGGAGCGGACCGCCACGGAGAGCCGGTCCGTCCCGGAGCGGCGGCCCAGCTCCCGGTAATGGTCGCGGAGCGCCTCGGCCAGGTCCGGCGGGAATTCACCGCCGAGAAAGAGTTCGCGGATGGCCTCGCCGGTCTCGCGCAGCGTGGCCGTCCCGGCGCGGAAGGCGTCCAGGCGTTCCCGTATCCCGGATTCGATGCCGTTGGCGTCAATGAAGAGCCGGTAGGCCTCCGCCGTGGTGGCGAAGCCGTCCGGCACCCGCACGCCGCGGGTCTTCAGCGCTCCGATCAGCTCACCCAGGGACGCGTTCTTGCCTCCCACCCGGGGCACATCGGCCATGCCGATCTCCTCAAACCACAACACGTGTCCGGGCATGCGGTCGCTCCTCGGTGGTAGTCCGTCGATGCTCCGATCCTGCTGTGGGCGGCCCCGCGGGGTCAGAGTCTTTGGGCCCCCCGGACGCCGGCCCGGCGGTGCCGGAACTCGCGGTGCCGGAACGCCTTGTACGCCCAGTCCGCCAGCAGCACCGCGGGGATGGCGGCGAGCGCGACGGCCAGGCCGCCCGGTGTCGGCGGCGCCTGGCCCAGCAGATCCGCCACCGGGCCCAGAAAGAGGAAAACGGTGAGCAGCCCCAGCTCCGCGAGCACCGCCCACAGCAGCAGCCGGTTGCTGGCCCAGCCCAGCCGCCACGGCGGGACGGTGGCGCTGCGGCAGGCGAAGGCGTTGGCCAACTGACCGAGCACCACGGTGGTGAAGGCGGCACCTGAGGCGGCCATCAACGCGTCCGACGGCGGCAGCACGGCCCCCGGCGTCCAGGGGCTCCACCCGGCGCCGAGGAGCACCGCAGTGTAGGCGGCCATCTCCAGCACCGCTTCCACCGGGCCGAGCAGCCCGAACACCCGGACCATCAGCGCCCGGTCCATCAGGTGCCGCCGCTCCGGTGGCCGCTTCAGGGCGCCCTTGCTTGGGGCCTCACTTCCCAGGGCCAGGGCGGGCAGCAGGTCGGTGCCGATGTCCAGGGCCAGGATCTGCAGGACACTCAGCGCCAAGGGGAACCGGCCGCCGGACAGCGCCCAGAAGACGAACGGCGTCAGCTCCGCGACGTTGTCCGTCAGGTGGTAGGTCAGGAAGCGGCGGATGTTGGCGTAGGTGGCGCGGCCCTGTTCGACGGCGGCGATGATGGTGGCGAAGTCGTCGTCGAGGAGCACCAGGTCTGCTGCCTCGCGGGCGACGTCGGTGCCGCTGAGTCCCATCGCGACGCCGATGTCCGCCTGCTGCAGGGCGGGACCGTCGTTGACGCCGTCGCCGGTCATGGCCAGGACGTGGCCGCGGCGCTGCAGCAGCCGGGCGACGCGGAGCTTCTGCTCGGGTGAGACGCGGCTGACCACGACGCCGTCGCGGTCCAGGAGCGCGGCGAGCACCTCGTCATCCTCCGGGAGGGTGTGGCCCTCCAGCACCAGTTCCGGGGACCCGATCAGCCCGGTCTCCCGCGCGATGGCGGCGGCGGTGAAGGCGTGGTCGCCGGTGACCATGGCCACCTTGATGCCGGCCTCGCGGGCGGCCTGCAGGGACACGCGGACCTCCGCCCGGGGCGGGTCGTGCAGGCCGATCAGGCCCAGCAGCTCCAGGTCCTGCTCCAGCTCATCGGCGGTGGCGCCGTCGGGGGCGGGGCCGGGCAGCCGCCGCTCGGCCACGGCGAGGACCCGCAGTCCGCGGGAGGCCATCCGGTCCACCAGTTCCCGGGATGCGCCGTTGCCGCCGCGGCAGACGGGCAGGACGGACTCGGGCGCGCCCTTGACGTAGAGGGTGGTCCCGGCGAGCGCGGACTCGCGCAGCCGGCGGGGGTCGAAGGCGAAGCGCCGGTCCGGCGTCGGCGTTGCACCGATGCCCGCGCCGCCGCCGCCGTCCGTTTCTTCGGCCGTCAGGGCGATCCCACCGCCCGTCAGCCGGGTGGCGAGCGCGTCGATGGCCGCCTCCATCGGGTCCCCCTCGGCGATCCACCGGCCCTCGTGAAGGACGGCCCGGCCCACGGAGGCCGCCCGCGCGGCGGTGCCAAGACGCCGGGCGGCCCGAAGCGCCTCGCCGGCGGGGGCGGCTCCGCCAGCGCTGATGTAGGCCCCGGGTTCGTAACCCTGACCGGCGACGTCCAGGGTCCCGGCAGGGGTCCAGACCTCCACGGCGTTCATCCGGTTCTGGGTGAGGGTGCCGGTCTTGTCGGTGCAGATGAAAGTGGTGGAGCCGAGCGTCTCGACGGCCTGCAGGTTCCGGACCAGGGCGTTGCGGCCGGCCATCCGCTGCGCCCCGATAGCCAGGGAGAGGGTGACCGTGGGCAGGAGGCCCTCGGGGACCAGCGCCACGGCGACGCCGATCGCGAAGAGGAAGGCATCCCGCCAGGAGATCCCCACCAGCAGGGACACCAGGAAGAACAGCGCCCCGATCCCCAGCGCCACGGTGGCCACGATCCGGACAATGCGCTGCAGCTCCCGGGCCAGCGGGCTCGGCGGCGGTTCGACGCGGCCGGTCAGGGACGCGATCTCGGCCAGCCGGGTGGTGGCCCCGGTGCCCTCCACCAGCCCCTCGGCGGAGCCGACCACCAGAAACGTGCCGCCGTAAAGCACCTCCCCGGCGGCACGGGGCACCGGTTCGCTTTCACCGGTGAGCATGGACTCATCCACCGAGCAGCCCTCGGCCAGGATGAGGCGCAGGTCCGCGGGGACACGGTCGCCGGCCACCAGCACGACGGCGTCGCCGGGGACCAGTTCCGTGGTGTGCACCTTGACCACCCGGCCGTCCCGCCGCACCGAGACCATGGCCGGCAGCAGCTCGCGCAGTTTCGCCGCGGCATGCTGGGCCCGTTCCTGCTGGATGTAGGCGAAGACGCCGTTGACCAAAA
The DNA here is from genome assembly GCF_042668995.1 of Arthrobacter sp. NPDC057259. Taxonomy (NCBI): domain Bacteria; kingdom Bacillati; phylum Actinomycetota; class Actinomycetes; order Micrococcales; family Micrococcaceae; genus Arthrobacter; species Arthrobacter sp. NPDC057259. The sequence goes on along the minus strand of NZ_JBHUYA010000002.1, from coordinate 400,330 downwards.
TCACCACCACGATCGCGATGGCCAGCTGCGGCATCCCGGCGATGAAGGCTAGGACGGCCGCCGCCCACAGCATGACGGCAAAGAAGTGCGTCAGTTCAGCCAGCAGCCGCCGCCACCCCGGCACGGCCCGGGCCTCCGGCAGCCGGTTGGGGCCGGTGCGCTCCAGCCGCCGGGCCGCCTCCGCCGAGGTCAAGCCCGTCATCGGCAGCACCGTGATCCGGCTCCGCCCCGGCGTGTCATGGATTCGACGATCCGCCCGCTCCCGGCCCGCGGGTTAGGGCCGAAAGTCCCCGGCGTGCGGCTGTTCCGGAGGGGCCTGGAGGCCCCGGCTGCGGCGTCGGCCGCCTAGCTGCCGGTGGCCGCCGGCGGTGCCTGCCGGCCCAGGGAGCGCAGGTACGCCGCGAAGCCCTGCGGTGCCCGCGCCTGCGTCCGCCCGGAGGTCAGCACCCGGACGCTGTCGGTGGCCAGGACGGTGAACGCCAGGCTGCGCAGGCCCTGGACCAGGGTGCGGTCCTCGTGCGATTGCTGCTTGGGGAAGCCGCCGGCGGCGAGGTAGGCGGAGGCCCGGACGCCGAAGTTGGCCCCGTAGATGTGCGGGTGGTTCTCCTCGAACGGGTGCCGCTCCAGCCAGCGGCGCAGCAGGTCCGGGTCCATGCCCACCGGGTCCGGTTCCACCGACCCCAGGACGGCGTCCGCCCCCGCGTCGGCGAACTCCAGTTGCCGGACCAACCAGTGCGGCGGGACCCGGGAGTCGGCGTCGGTATTCGCCAGCCAGGTCTTTCCGCGCCAGGGCACAGGGGTGGAGCGCTGGCCCGGATGCCGGCGCGGACGGCCCAGCACGGCGGTGCGGATGCCCGCCGCCCGGCTGGCCCCGGCGCTGCGGAGCCCGACGGTGAGGATCTGGAAGCGGGGGTCGGCCTCGACGTAGCGTCCGGCGATCTCCGCGGAACCGTCGGTACAGGAGTCCAGCACCACCATTACCAGGACAACCACCTCCGGGCGGGCGCGGGCCAGCTGGTCCGCGGCAGCCTGCACGGCGGACAGCGCGCGGTCCAGGTGCTGGTCCTCGTTGTGGACGGGAAGGACGACGGCGACCGTGTCGATCGCGGGGCGCCGCCGGGCGGTCATGGCGACGGTCATGGCTGCTGCTCCGGCGCCCGGAGGATTTCCAGCACGAAGTCGCGTTCCCGGTAGAGCCCGGCCCCGGCCCAGCGGAGCCGGTCGCGGGCCGTAGCGTGGACCGTGTCACCGTCCAGGACCCAGCCGTCCAGCGGGTGCCGCCAGTGGCAGAGGACCAGGGTGCCGCCGGGCAGCAGCGAGGCTTCGACCCGCCGGAACAGCTCGTCCAGCTCCTCCGGGGAGAGGTAGTAGCCCACCTCGGAGACGACGATCAGGTCGAACCCGCCGTCGGGCCAGCCGTGCGGGACAGTGAGGTGCCGGGTCTGCGCGGCGGGCAGGTGCTCCAGCCGTTCGGCGGCGCGGGCCAAGGCGGTGCTGCTGGCGTCGACGGCCAGGAAGGTTCCGCAGCGTTCGGCCAGTTCAACGCTCAGCGTCCCGATCGAGCAGCCGATCTCCAGCCCGGCCTCGTAGCTCTGCTCCGGCAGCGCGGCAAGGGTCAGCGCCCGTTTCCGCTGTTCGTACCAGGTGCCGGCGTAGCCCCAGGGGTCCTCGTCGCGGCCGTGGACCGCGTCGAAGAGCCGTTCGGCGTCGGCGGCGGCGTAGCCGGCGGCTGCGCCGTGGGACCCGGCATCGCGGGCGGCCGTATCTATGGCTGTGTCCCCGGCGGCGGGCGGGCGGGGCTGGTGCCAGGCGAAGGTTTCCCAGTGCCGCTCGAAGTGGGCCAGGAAGCCCGGCGGCAGCAGCACCTCGTCCCCGGGCTGCTCCGAGAGCGGGGCCACCTGGGAGGTGTGGGCCGCCATCGCCCGGGCCTTGGCCTGCTGGTCCTCGGGCCGCAACGGGAACCGTTGCCAGTCCTGCCAGGCCGCGTCCTCTGGGGCGGCCCAGAGCCAGTACCAGATGGGAAACTCCAGCAGGCCGTAGCCGTGCCCGGCGGCGGTTTCCGCGGCGGCCCGGCCCAGGGTGTCGTGGTCGGTGTGGCCGTCGTGCCGGTAGGGCGCCACGAGAACGATCCGCTCGGCAGGCCTTCCGGTGTCCGCGGCTGCCTCCCGGATGGCCGCCTCGATCTCTGCCCGGTGCTCGGCGAGCCGGCCGTCGGGCAGGCCCAGATAGCGGCGTCGGGGGCCGCCCAGCAGGTGTCCCAGGGCGCCGTCGAATTCGCGGAGCCGCACCTCGGCCAGCCGTTCGGGCGTCACTGTGGGCGAATCCGGGTGAGAGGCCTCGCCGGCGGTGCAGAGCAGCACCCGCACGTCCCCGCCCAGGGCGTGCAGCCGGGCCATGAGGCCGCCGGCGCCAAGGGTTTCGTCGTCGGGGTGGGCGGCCAGCACCAGGAACGCGGTGGCGGCGAGCTCGCCGTCGTTCAGCGGCAGCTCGGGCAGCGCCGCGGCGCCGGATCGGGCCCAGGCGCTTTCAGGGGTGCCGGCGTCCTGGTGCGTGAAGCTCACCATGGCTCGTCACCCTCGAAGCCCTTGAAGACCAACGAGCCCAGCTGCGCGTCGTCGCGCATGGCGTGGTGCTGCCGGATGTACAGCGCGAGGTCCGCCATGCGCTTGCCGTAGGCGGCGTCGAAGACCAGCGGTCCGGGCCCCAGGTTCTGGCTGACCAGGGCCTGGATGCGTTCGACGGCGCTGGCGACGGCTCCGCGGACGCGCAGCGCCTCGGGCCAGGCGCCGCTTCCGGAGAGGTCACCGGCGTCGATCCGGTCCGCGGTGCGGGCCAGGTAGGCGGTGAGCCCGGCCAGGGTGCGGTCGATCTCACCCAGGTGCGCGAGGGCCACCTGGTCGGGGGCCCGGCCGCGGTCCTCTGCGGCTCTCAGGGCGTCCCGGTAGCTGCGGGCCACGGCCACGGCGCCGCCCAGCCAGCAGGCCGCCACGCCCATGCCGCCCCAGGCGAAGCCCGGGCGGCGGTAGTACCAGCCCTCGCCGCCGAGCGGGGTGGCGGGGACGGTGTCGAAGTTCACGGTGCCGCTGGGAACTTCCCGCAGCCCCAGGCTGGTCCAGCCGGGGTCGGCGACGCTCACGCCGTCAGCGTGGAGGTCGACGGCGAACGCGGCGCGGCCGCCGCCAGGCAGGTGCGCGGTCAGCACGGCCCGGTCCAGCTGCCCGGCCAGCGAGCACCAGGGCTTGGCGCCGGTCAGCAGAGTCCGGCCGCCCTCTTCAGCGGCGGTGAGGCTGAGGCCGGGTGCCTCCGCGGCGAAGACACCCCAGGTGCCCTCGAGGTCCGTGGAGGCGCCGGCCTCCCCCGCGTCCCTGGCCTGCTGCAGGATCGCGGCCGCGTCCAGGTGCGGTTCCAGGATGCGGCCGGCCGCGACGTCGACGGCGGTGACGGACGCGAGCAGTTCCCAGAGGAACGCGGTGCGGCCGGCGCCGGGCGCCGGCGCCCATGATCCGGCGTCCGCGGTGAGGGACAGCAGGGCGGGAACGTCCCCGACGGCGGCCGCGACGTCGGCCAGGAACGGATCCAGCCGGGCGAGCGCGTCCGGTCCGGAGCTGATCCGCACGGCCTTGGGCGGGCGGGGGTCCTGGGTCGCGTTCATGGGTCCTTTACGGTTCGTGGCTGGCTCCGGGGGAGCCGGCCAGCGCCGCTGCGCCTTCCCCCGATTGAATCTCAGCTTACTTACCATCGGCGGGGATGGCGCCATCTGCATGACCGGGCTCCCGCGTCCCGGTACCGTAGCCGCAAATCCCCCCCATGTGACAGGTGCTGCTGGTGGGGCCACTGGTACTATCGTGCGCATGCGTGCGGGAAGGCTGAACCGAGCTGTTGGGATTGTCATCGCTGTCATTGCCGGAGGAGCGGCGGCGCTCCTGTGGTTTGCCGTGGCCGCCGGCGGCCCGGCGCTCAGTGAATCCCCCGCCCAGGGACTGGTGTTTGGTTTTTGGAGCATCCTCTACAACACCGACGCCCCGGCCCCCCGCGTGCTTCTGGCGGCCATGGCGATGGCCCTCCTCCTGGCGGCCGGCGTTGCGACCGTGGACCGGAGGATCGTCAACCGCTCCCGGCGGTCGCTGGACCCCCTCACCGGTCCGCTCGCTCCCCGGGTGGTGATGGCCGCAACCCGCGGTGAGTTCGCCGGCCCGGTCACGGTGACGGTCCTGATCCCCGCCCACAACGAGGAAGCTTCCGTGGGGCAGACCATCGCCTCCCTGCTGCAGCAGTCGAGGTCACCGGACCGGGTGATCGTTGTGGCGGACAACTGCACTGACCGGACCGTCGAGCGGGCCCGGGCTGCCGGTGTGGAGGTCATCGAATCGGTCGGCAACACGCACAAGAAGGCCGGCGCGCTGAACCAGGTCCTGGCCGGCCTGCTCCCGGGGCTCGGGGACAACGACGTCGTCATGATCATGGACGCCGACACCATGCTCGATGACGGCTTCCTTGCGGCCGCCGTGGACCGTTTTACCGCGGACAGGGCCCTGATGGCGGTCGGCGGGCTCTTCTATGGCGAGGAGGGCCACGGTCTGATCGGACAGTTCCAGCGCAACGAATACCTGCGCTACGGGCGCGAAATCAGCCGCCGCCGCGGACGCGTCTTCGTGCTCACCGGAACCGCCTCGCTTTTCCGGTCCCGAGCGCTGCGCACGGTCGCCGCCAACCGGGGCGTTACGATCCCGGGCACCCCGGGGGACGTCTACGACACTGCCGCACTGACCGAGGACAATGAGCTGACCATCGCGTTGAAGTCTCTGGGCGGGCTGATGATTTCGCCTTCCCAGTGCACTGTCGTCACCGAGTTGATGCCCGGTTGGCGGACCCTGTGGGCCCAGCGGCTCCGCTGGCAACGCGGTGCGCTGGAAAATATCGGAGCCTACGGCGTCACCCCGCCAACCATGCGGTACTGGGCCCAGCAACTGGGAATCGGGTACGGCGTGATCGCCCTGGGTTCCTACCTGCTCCTGATCTTCCTGATGGTGTTCGCCCTCGATGCCTGGATCTGGTTCCCCTTCTGGCTCGGGTTAGGCCTGCTGTTCATGGCAGAGCGGGTTCTCACCGTGTGGTCCGGCGGGTGGCGGGCACGGCTTCTGGCCGCAACCCTCTTCCCCGAACTGTTCTTCGATATGTTCCTCAACATCGTCTACCTCAAGGGCGTGGCGGACATCGCCCTGGGCAGGACGGCGACGTGGAAGCACCTCACCCCGGCGCCGGCACGGGCCTCCGAAGAAGCGGAGCAGGCATGAGTCCCTCGTTCCCGTCCGCCGTCCCCGCGGGACCGCTGTTTCCGGAATCGCTCCTTCATACCGACTGGTTCGCCGTTCTCGCCACCTTCGTCGCCATCAACACCGTGATGTACGCGGCCCTGGCCTTGGCGAAAGTCCTCCCGAAGGTCCACCCCACGGAGTGGATCCGCACCCGGAATGAGCGCGCCGAGAGTCGCAGCATCTACCCTGACGCAGACTAGGGCGGGGCTTACTCCCCCAGGGCCCGCTCCAGCCGGTCCAGCTTGCCGGTCAGTTCGCCGGTGTAGCCGGGGCGGATGTCCGCCTTGATCACCAGGGACACGCGGCTGCCGTAGCGGCCCACCGCCTCGGTGGCACGCTTGACGACGTCGAACACCTCGTCCCATTCGCCCTCAATGGTGGTGAACATGGCGTCGGTGTGGTTCGGGAGGCCGGACTCGCGGACGATCCGCACCGCGGCGGCGACGGCGTCGTGCACCGACGCGTCGTCCGCGCCGGGAGCCGTCTCGGGGGCGGCAGCGGAACCGGAGGTAGGGGCGACTGGGGGACGGCCGGACGGGGCAACAGAAAAGGCAAGCAGCATGGCTCCAGTGTGCCCTCCGCGTCATAAATATGTGAACCCGCGGGTAACCGGTTCGCGCCGCCTCGGCGTTGCTACCCTGAGCAAATGAACCGGGCAGTAGACCGCAGGCCGCTCCGCGCGGACGCTGCACGCAACGTCAATAAGATCATTGCCGCGGCCCGCCAGTGCTTCCGTGAGCACGGGCCGGAGGTACCGCTGCAGACCATCGCCGTGACCGCCGGCGTGGGCCCCGCCACCCTTTTCCGGAACTTCGCGGACAAGGAGGAACTGGTCCTCGCCGCGTTGCACCAGCAGCTGAAACTGCGCGTGAACCCGGTGATCGACGATGCACTGGCCGGGACCGATGCCGCCGAGGGCCTGTTCCGCATCGTGGAAGCACTGATGGCGGTGGCCAGCGATGAGGCCAATCTCCTCGGAGCTGTGGCCGGGCGCCGCGGGGTGCTGACCGGGATCACCGGGGACCTGATCGAGTCGGTCGCGATCCTGCTGGGACGCGGGCAGGGCCAGGGCACGCTGCGCAGCGACATCTCCATGGCGGACATGATCCGGCTGCTGGCCATGCTGATCGGCGTTGTGGACACCATGGAGGCCGGCTCGGACGCCTGGCGCCGCCCGGTGGCGCTGCTCGAGGACGCCATCCGGGCCGAGCGGCCGGACCGCCCACTGCCGCCCCAGACCCTGGTGCCCGGAACCCAGTACGGCACGGCGTTCGGCGTGGGGTTCGGGTCGCCCTCGGGGGCCACGTACCGTTGAGACCATGAGCTGGGAAACCCTCGCCGGCGTGATCGGCGGACTGATGCTGGTCTACGCCGCACTGCTGGTCCTGCTGTGGAACTACGCGCGCCGGCACCCCGACACCGTGAGCATGAGGGACGCGCTGCGGCTGCTGCCGGACCTGCTCCGGCTGGTGAAACGGCTGATCGCGGACGGCACCGTCGCCGTGGGGGTGCGGGTCCGGCTGGTCCTGTTGCTGCTGTACCTGCTCTCCCCGATCGACCTGGTGCCGGACTTCCTGCCCGTGATCGGCTACGCGGACGACGTCGTGATCGTCGCCTTGGCGCTGCGTTCCGTGATCAAGCGGGCGGGCCCCGACGCCGTGCGTCGGCACTGGCCCGGCACGCCCGAAGGCCTGGGGCTCATCCTGAAGCTCGCCGGCATGGGTGCCGCCCACTGAGACCGCTTTCACCCCGGCGGTGCGGAATAGCGGCCCGGACGCGTCCGTTGACGCCTGCATGAAGGCAATCACGTACAGCGAATACGGCACCCCCGACGTCCTCGAACTGACCGACCAGCCCATGCCCAAGGTGGGCCCCGGCATGGTCCTGGTCAAGGTCAGGGCAGCCTCCGTGAACCCGGTTGACTGGAAGATCGTCTCCGGCGGACTCGACGGCATGATGGACCTGCAGTTCCCCGCGATTCCCGGCTGGGACGTCGCCGGCGTGGTGGAATCCGTGGGCATTGATGCCCCGCAGTACCAGCCCGGCGACGAGGTCATCGCCTATGGCCGCAAGGACTACGTCCACGGCGGCAGCTTCGCCGAGTACATCGCGCTCCCGGAGCGGGTCCTCGCCCGCAAGCCGGCCACCCTGGACTGGAACGAGTCCGCCGGCCTGCCGCTGGCCGGCCTGACCGCCTACCAGGTCCTGACCCGGCTCGGCACGGGCGAAGGCAAGACCGTCCTGATCCACGGCGGAGCCGGCGGCGTCGGCTCCCTGGGCATCCAGATCGCCAAGTCCCTGGGCGCCTCCGTGATCGCCACCGCCTCGGAGAAGAACCACGACTTCCTCCGCTCCCTCGGCGCGGAACCCGTCACCTATGGTGAGGGCCTTGCCGACCGCGTCCGCGCCCTCCGCCCCGAGGGCGTGGACATCGTGGCCGACTTCGTCGGCGGTGTCCTCGACGCGACCCTGGCCGTCCTGGCCGACGGCGGCAAGCACGCCTCGATCGCGGACGCCGAGGTCGAACAGCACGGCGGAACCTGGATGTGGGTGAACCCGGTGGGCACCCAGCTTCAGGAACTCGCGGACCTGGTGGACAGCCGCGGCCTGCGCGTGGAGGTCGCCAAGACCTACCCGCTGGAGCGCACCGCGGACGCCTTCCGGGACAACATGGAAGGCCACACCCGCGGCAAGATCGTCGTCACGGTCGACGGCGAGTAGCAGCGTTTCCGCCCGGACGGGCGGGTGATCTGAGGGCAGGCGCGGGTTTCCGGCGCCTGCCCTCAGCCGTGTCCGGGTTCCCCCCCCGGACCGCCGGTGTCGTGGTGGCCGCCATCATGCTGCCCGGTGCCGCGTTGCCCGGTGTCGTGGTGCCCGCCATCGTGGTGGGCCGGCTTGTGCTTGGCCTCCTCGAGGTGCTGCTGGAGCTTCTCCTCGGCCTCGCGGCGGCGCCGCGCCAGTTCCTGCAGGTCGCGGGTGGACACTGCTCCGGTGGGGATGCCGCCGGCGGCGCGGGACGCGGCCGCACGGTCGTGCCCCTTCGCCGGCTGTGCCGGGTCCGGTTGTGCCCCTTCCGGTCGCGCCCCTTCCGGGGTGGAATGCTCCGGATCGGCGCCTTCCGGGTCGCGGGCAGCGACATTGTCAGGCTCGTTGGTGGTCATCACTGGATGCTGTCACCGGCGGCCGGGCACCGGCTAGGGGCTAAAGGCCGGGCACGCGTGCGCGCACTAGTAGGCGCCGCTACCCCCAGCCGAGCAGCCGCAACCCGGCCGCCGCACCGGCGCCGGCCAGCACCACCACCAGGAACGGCGCCCTGAGCAGCAGGGCCAGTGCGGCCGCGGCCAGCGCGCCCACCCTTGCGTCGAGGGCCAGCGCCTGCCCGGAGGCCACCGCGTTGACCACCGTCAGGGAGGCGAGGAGCCCGATGGTCATCACCCCGGCCACGCGGGAAATCCGTGGGTTTTTCAGCCACGCGGCGGGCACCAGGTAGCCCAGCAGTTTCCACGCATAGGCAAGCACGCAGGAGAGCAGCAGCCATAGCCAGAGCGTCATGCGCCCTCCCCCGTGGCCGCCCCGGCGCCGTGCCCGCGCCCGTGCTCACGCCCGGGGTAGGGGTCGACGTCGGGCTCCAGGCCCTCGTCACGCGGGCCGGAACTGAACCAGCCGAACACGGCGGCCACCAGCGCGGCCACCAGGATGGGCACCCCGGCGGTGACAAGTGGGACGGCCAGCACGGTGGCGAGCGCGCAGACGACGGCGATCGCCACGGGTTCGCGGCCCTTCAGCCGCGGCCAGAGCAGCCCCAGGAAGGCGGCCACCGCGGCGCCGTCGAGCCCCCACTGCTTGGGGTCCCCCATGGCGCTGCCGGCGAGCGCACCCACTGCGGTGAAGATGTTCCACAGCACGAACACCCCCACGCCGGCGGTCCAAAACCCCCGGCGCTGCTCGTCCGGGTCCGTCTGGCCGGTACTGGTGGCAGTGGATTCGTCGATGGTGACCTGCGCCGCGGCGAAGCGCCGCCAGCCCTTGGGCTGCAGCAAGGCGTTCAACTGCATGCCGTAAATCCCGTTGCGCATGCCCAGCAGGGTGGCCGCGCCCATGGCGGCCAGTCCCGAGCCGCCGCCGGCCACCACGCCGATGAAGGCGAACTGCGAGCCGCCGCTGAACAGCAGCAGGCTCAGCGCCATGGTCTGCCAGAAGTCCAGCCCGGAGGCGACGGAAAGGGCGCCGAAGGAGATGCCGTAGAGCCCGGTAGCGACGCTGATGGACAGCCCGATCCGGACCGCCGGGGTGAGCGCGGTCCTCACCGGCGTGTCTGCCGGGGCGCCCTCGCCAGGCTCCAGGACCAGGCGATCAGCGGCGCCTGCAACGGGAGCCGGATCCCGTGCAGCGTTCGGGCCTTGGGAGATCCCGCCGGCCCGAGGGCGGTATGGAGCGCGTCAACGTGGGCTGTCAGGAACGCGGTGAACAGGGCGGTGACGCAGCCGGCGCTGATTCGGCGGGTCCGGGGCAGCAGGAGGCCTGCGGCCGCGGCGCCCTCGAGCAGTCCCGTGGCGGCAACCCATTCGTCCCGGGAGAGGACCGCCAGCGGGCCGTTGCGCTGCGTGCCCGAGTCGTCGCGGCAGAGGTAGGAGGGGACCAGCGGGGCGAAGAAGCCCGGGTCCCGGAAGTGCTTTGCGGCGCTGGCCAGCAACAGTCCGCTCAGGGCGGCGGCGGACAGGGTTCGGGTTGCCCCGGGGGACCAGCGAAAAGGCATGCATCCATGCAACCACACCGCGGGGGCGCCAACGAACGGGCTCCCGCCGGCGACGCGGCGGCCGCGCCGTTGCTGGGAACGGGCACGCAAACCGGCACGCGAAACGGGACCTTCCGCAGGGGATCCGGGAGCCCGCTCCGGGGGTACCGTGGTGGCTATGGGCAACGTCGTGGAAATGGCGGGTGTGGTCAAGCGGTTTGGAACCGTGACGGCGCTGGACGGCCTGGACTTCACCGTGGCCGCCGGGGAGGTCCATGGGTTCCTGGGGCCGAACGGCTCGGGCAAGTCGACCACGCTGCGGCTCCTGCTGGGGCTGCTGCGGTCCGACGCCGGGACGGCGCGGGTGCTGGGCCTGGACCCGTGGAAGGACGTGGCGTCCCTGCACCGCCGGCTGGTCTACGTCCCCGGTGACGTCTCGCTGTGGCCGAACCTCACAGGCGGCGAGGTGATCGAGCTGCTGGGCCGGCTGCAGGGCGGCCAGGACCGGGCGGAGCGGGACCGGCTCCTGCAATTATTCGAGCTGGACCCCACCAAGAAGACCCGCGCCTACTCCAAGGGCAACCGGCAGAAGGTGGCGCTGGTGGCGGCCCTGGCCACGGACGCCGAGCTGTTTTTGCTGGACGAGCCCACCAGCGGCCTGGATCCGCTGATGGAGGAGGCGTTCCGCGGTTGCGTCCGTGCGCTCCGGGACCAGGGCCGGACGGTGCTGTTGAGCAGCCACATCCTGAGCGAGGCGGAGGCGCTCTCGGACCGGGTCAGCATCATCCGCGCCGGCCGGGTGGTGGAGACCGGCCCACTGGAGAAGCTGCGGCACCTGACCCGGACCGCCGTCACCGCCGACGTCGCGGCCGTCCCGCCGGGGCTGGACCGGCTGCCCGGGGTCCACGACGTCGCCGTGGTCAACCACCGGGTCAGCGCGCAGGTGGATCCGGCCGGACTGGCCCCCTTCCTGCAGGCCCTGACCGCCGCGGGCCTGAAGTCCCTGACCAGCCAGCCGCCGACGCTGGAGGACCTGTTCCTGCGCCACTACGGGGCGGGAACCTTTGGCCGGGGTTCCTCCGATGCCTGAGACCCTGGCCGGGACGGGGACGCTGCTGCGGCTGGGGCTGCGGCGAGACCGCTGGCTGCTGCCCGGCTGGGTGCTGGGCTTCGCCGTCGTCGCCTATTCCACGGCGCGGGCCGGCGCCGAGCTGTATCCGGACGTGCGCAGCCGCGTAGAGGCGGCGGACGCGCTCAACGCCACGGCCTCGATGGTGGCGATGTTCGGCCGGATCTACGACCCGGCGTCCCTCGGCGCGCTCTCCCTGATCAAGTACACGGCGTTCATGACCGCCATCCTGGCGGTCCTGATGGCCGTGCTGGTGATCCGCCACACGCGGGCCGACGAGGAGAGCGGACGGCTGGAATTGCTCGGCGGCGGACGGCTGGGCCGTGACGCCCCGCTGGCCGCCGCGCTCATCATTGCCCTCACAGGCAGCCTGGGCGTGGGGCTGCTGACCGCCGCGGGGCTGGCCGCAGGCGGGCTGCCCGCTGAGGGGTCGCTGGCGTTCGGGCTGGGCTGGGCCGCCACCGGGCTCGCGTTCAGCGCCGTGGCCGGGGTTGCCGCCCAGCTGACGGCCGGCGCCCGGGCCGCCAACGGATTCAGCGTGGGCGTGATCGCGGTGACATACGGACTGCGCGCGGTGGGCGACCTGGCCGAACCCGGACCTTCGTTCCTGTCGTGGCTCTCCCCCATCGGTTGGAACCAGCAAATCCGGGCCTTCGCCGGTGATCACTGGTGGGTCCTGGTACTGCCGGTCCTGCTCAGTGCCGTCCTCATTCCGGCGGCCTTCGCGTTGCGGGCCCGGCGGGACCTGGGTGCCGGGTTGCGGGCCGAACGCCCCGGCCCGGCCTTGGGGTCCGTGTCCGGGGTGTGGGCCCTGGCCGTGCGGCTGCAGTACAAGGTGTGGCTGGCGTGGGCCATCGCGTTCGTGGTGTTCGGGGTGGTGGTGGGATCGCTGATCGGGAACGTCGCGGAGATGCTGAGTTCGGCCAACGCCCAGGACCTGATCCGGCTGTTGGGCGGGGCGGCCGCGCTGCGCGACGCCTTCCTTGCCGCGGAGATCAGCATCATGGGCCTGCTGGCGGCGGCGTATGCGGTCTCCGCGGCGAACCATCTGCGGGCCGAGGAGTCCGCGGGCCATGCGGAGGCGTTGCTGGCGACGACGGCGACTCGGGCCCGCTGGGCGTCCAGCCACTTCGGCTTCGCTCTGGCCGGGTCCGCCGTGCTGATGGTGCTGGCCGGGGTCTCGATCGGCATCGGGGCGGCGCTGACGGTGCAGGACCCGTCGCTGGTGGGCCGGTCCACGGTGGCGGCCCTGGCCCAGATCCCGGCCGCCTGGGTGCTGGCGGGGCTGGCGCTGGCGGTGTTCGGCTGGCTGCCGCGGCTGGCCGCCGGGGTGTGGGTGCTGCTGCTGGCGTTCGTGGCCCTGGGCGAGTTCGGTGTGCTCTGGAACGCCCCGGGCTGGCTGATGGACGCCTCCCCGTTCCGGCATTCGCCGCTGCTGCCGGTGACCGCCGACGCCGTGCCCGCCCTGGCGTGGCTGACCGCCGTCGCGCTGGTCCTGGCGGTGCTGGGCTACGCGGGCTGGCGGCGGCGGGACGTGGCGGCGTAGCCGACGCCGGAGTTCGCCTGGGGTTGCGGGCCAGGCCTTAGTTCTGTCCGGGTCCTCGGTCTGCACCAGCGTCGGCCCCGGCAGCCCGGCGGGCGCGCCGGGCCCAGCGGGAACCGGCCCCCTCGGCGGCGGCCTCGTCGCCCGGGTTGACCAGGGAGCAGCGGCCCAGCGACAGGCAGCCGCAGCCGATGCAGCTGTCCAGGGACTCGCCCAGCACCTCCAGTTCGCGGATCCGCTCCGCCACCAGCCCCGCCCAGTCCCGGCTGATGGCGGTCCAGTCCGCCTGGTTCGGGGCCCGGTCCGCGGGCAGGCCGTCGAGGGCGGCTTTGATCTGCTCCAGGCTCAGCCCCACCCGCTGGCCGGCCGCCACCACGGCCAGACGGCGCAGGGTGGTCCGCCTGTAGCGGCGCTGGTTGCCGCTGGTGCGTTGGGACTGCACCAGGCCGCGGTCCTCGTAGTAGCGCAGGGCCGGCACGGTGATCCCGGCGCGGGACGCGACCTCACCGACGGAGAGCAGGGAATCAGTAGCGGACGGCACCCGTGCAGTCTGGCACGCGCCCGGCTTGACCTCAAGTTCACTTGAGGTTGTTCACTGGAGCCTGACAGAACCGCTACAAACGAAAGCAGCACCATGAGGACCTCCCGCAAGACCGCACGCCAGGCCACCGTCACCCCCGAAGGGGACCAGGCCCTCCCGGGAAAAACCCTGCGCCAGCGCCGGCCGTGGGAGAACCGATCGGTGGACGCCGCCCTGTCCTCCCTGTCCCAGTTCCGCTAGGGGCGGTGGAACGGGGACCGGCCGCTACAGGCTGACGGAGATCCGCTCCAGGACCTCGGCCGGGCGGTTGGTGGTGATCTCCTGGATGCCAACCTCCCGGCAGAGGTCCACATCCTCGGGGGCGTCGACGGTCCAGACCCGGAAACGGCGGCCGGACTCGAGCCAGCGGCGGACCGTGTCCGGGAATTCGCGGACGTAGTCGATGCCTGGCCCGGCCAGGCCCACGGCGCCCTGGTCCAGCAGTTCCTCGCCCTCGAGCTGGGCAGCCTTCATGACGTTGGCCATCGCGTTGCCGGTGATGGAGCCGACGCTGAACCTCTCCCGCACTTCGTCGACGTCGACGTCGTCCACCAGCTGGCAGATGGCCTCGGCGGGGACGGTCTGCAGCAGGTGCCGGACGGAATCCGGGTTGAAGCTCATGAAGGAGACGCGGATGTTCTCCAGCATGCCGGTGGCCGGGTCCCAGCCCTCGGCGGTGAGGACCTCCAGTACCCGGTCCTCGAGCTTGAGCTGGTAGGGGCTGGGGTGCTTGAACTCGATGGCCAGGCCGATCTCGCGGCCGGCGGTGCGCAGGATGTCGAGGAGTTCGGGCAGGGTCAGGAACTGCTCGGACTTCGCCCCGTACGCCTCGGGGATGCGGGCGCCCTTCCAGGAGCTGAAGTCGAGCTCGCGGAGTTCGTCCAGGGTGCGTTCGGCCACCGGGCCCGTGCCGTTGGAGGTGCGGTCCAGGGTGGCGTCGTGCAGCAGCACGGCGTGCTGGTCGCGGGTCAGGTGGATGTCGCACTCGACGCCGTCGGCGCCGTCGGCGATCGCCTGCAGGTAGGCGGCGCGGGTGTGCTCCGCGAAGGCCCCGCTGGCTCCCCGGTGGGCGTAGACGAGCGGGCGGGCGGCAGCGGACTCCTCAATGGTCATGCGAACACGTTAGCGGACCCGGGGTCCGGGGGCCCGGCTAGGCTGGGCACATGCAGGTGAACTCTGAGCGACCATCCCGTGCCGGCGCCATAGCGGCGGGCGCGAACCACCGGCTCTCCCCTGCCGATGCCGCGAAGGCAGCGGCGCTGCGGAAGATGAAAATGCTGGCGGGATCGCTCCTGATCGGGATGGCGGTGGTGTTCGTCGTCGCCTTCGCCCTGCAGAAGCAGTACCCGGCGCTGGAGTACGTCCGCGCCGCGGCGGAGGGCGGCATGGTGGGTGCGCTGGCGGACTGGTTCGCCGTGACCGCGCTGTTCAAGTACCCGCTGGGCCTGAAGATCCCGCACACCGCCATCATTCCCCGGCGCAAGGACCAGATCGGGGCGTCGCTGGGCGAGTTCGTGGAGACCAACTTCCTCTCCGAGCAGGTGGTCAAGGAGAAGCTGGCCAGCGTCGACGTCGCCCGCAAGGTCGGCGGCTGGCTCTCCGGCCCCGGCGGCGCCGAGCGGGTGGCGAAGGAGGGCGCGGCGGTGATCCGGGGCGCGTTCACGGTGTTGAACGACGACGACGTCCAGGCCGTCATCGAGGGCATGGTGCGCCGGCATCTGCTCGCCCCGCCGTGGGGGCCGCCGGTGGGGCGGCTCGCGGAGCGGATCTTCGAGGACGGGCACCATCACGCGCTGGTGGACCTCCTGGTGGACCGCACGGTGGACTGGGTCCGGGACAACCACGAGACCGTCAACCGGGTGGTCACGGACCGCTCCCCCACCTGGGTGCCCAGTTTCGTGGACGGTCTGGTGGGCGACAAGGTGTATGTGGAGATCCTGAAGTTCACGAAGGCGGTGCAGGCCGACCCCCAGCACCAGGTCCGGCGCTCCATCGACACGTACCTGAAGTCGCTGGCGCATGACCTGCAACACGACCCAGTGATGATTGCCCGGGCCGAGGGCGTCAAGGCCCAGGTGCTGGGTGACCCGGAGGTCCGCGAGCTCGCCTCCCGCACCTGGGGCACCGTCAAGGCGGCGCTGCTGACCGCCGTCGACGATCCGCACAGCGAGCTGACGGTCCGGTTCAAGGCGGCCGTCCACGACTTCGGCACCCGCCTCACGGTGGACCCCGAACTCGCCGGGAAGGTCAACGCCTGGGTGGGCGACGCCGCCGGGTACCTGGTGAACAACTACCGCTCCGACATTGCCGGCGTCATCACGGACACCGTGGCGCGCTGGGACGCGGAGGAAACCTCGGAGAAGATCGAGCTCCAGGTCGGCAAGGACCTGCAGTTCATCCGCATCAACGGCACCGTGGTGGGGGCGCTGGCCGGGCTCGCCATCTTCACGGTCGCGAATTTGGTGTTCGGGTAGGAACGGGGCCGAACGGGCGCACGGGACCCTCACCAGGCGGGGCACTCGGCACGTTTAGACTGCTTCTGTGAAGCGATCGTCCGACGCCGGTTCCGAGGGAACACCTTCCGGCCTGCACCGCAACAACGATCCCAATCAGCGGCCCAGCAACAGAAGCCTCCGGTTCTGGGCGGCATTCTGGACGGTTTTTTGGGGCCTTCTGGTCGGCGTCGGGGCGGCGGTCGGGTACGTGTTCCTCACCGACCGTCACCCCATCGGCATCCTGTCGATCCTGTTTTTCCTGCTCGGATGTGGCCTGGGAGTGGGCCTGTATCTGCCCGCTCACTTCAGCAGCGCCCGTACGAAACGCGGGATGTTTGTCCGTGTCGGCGGCGATCCCACGGGAATCACCCCCTGGATGTTCGGCGCCATGGGAGGCAGCATCACCGACGACGGCGAGTGGGAGTGGTACACCCCCTCGGGGTCAAGCGGAGAATCCGCTGTTTAGATCCCGCCGGCCGGCTTCTCAATCGTCTGCGCAGCTGCCAAGCGAGTGCTCAGCTCGGGGTGCAGCGGCACGCTCCATGCAGATGAGCCGGGCCCTGTCCTCCCACGACGGGACGGGGACGAATCCGCGCCTCCGGTAGAGCCCAATGGCGTCCTCCCGCCAGTCCCACACCGTGAGCCGGACGGGATCGTGCCCGGCCTCGTCGGCGAACTCCAGCGCGGCGTCGAGTAATGCCGCACCGACCCCCAGGCCGCGGGCTGCCGGACTAACCCAGATCCGCTTGATCTCCCAGGCCGTTCCGGCGCGGTGAACCGTGATAACGCCGGCCGGTCCCGTCCCCGCGTCCGCCAGGAGGACGTTCGCGCCGGCATAGGCTCCCGCCGGGTCATCCACCTCACGGCGGTACCGCTCCGGAAGTACCCCGGAAAACGGCGCTCCGCCAAGCTGCGCCGCCTTTTCCCGCTCGGTCTGCAATAGGTAGGCGGCCACCAGCCCGCCAACAGCGGCGGCATCCGGACCGTTCAGGTCCGCGGTCCGGACAGGGGGCGTGCGCGCGACGGCGTCCAAACGGTTCCTATGCGAAGGATTCCAGCTCGACGCCGGCCTGCTCCAGCGCGGAGCGGACGGCGGCGGCCACAGCCACCGAGCCGGGGGTGTCGCCGTGCAGGCAGAGTGAGTGCGGCGTGCGTTTCACTACGGTCCCGTCGATCGCTTCGACCTCGCCCTTGAGCGCCAGCCGCACCGCCCGCCGGACGATCTCGTCCGGATCCTCGATGAAGGCGTCGTTCTCCAGATGCGGTACCAGGGTGCCGTCCGGACGGTAGGCGCGGTCGGCGAAGGCCTCGTGGAAGACCGGGCTGCCGGCCTCGGCGGCGAGCCGCAGCAGGGCGGACCCCTCCAGCCCCAGGACCGGCAGGCCCGGATCGTAGGCCTGGACGGCGGCGACGACGGCGGAGGCCTGCTCCTCGTCGTGGACCGTGCGGTCGTACAGCGCGCCGTGGACCTTGACGTAGTCCACGGAGGCACCCACGGCGTGCGCGACGCCGTCGAGCGCCCCGAGCTGGTACAGCACCGAGCCGAACAGGTCATCGAAGCTGATGTCCATGGCGCGCAGGCCGAAGCCGCCCAGGTCCGGGTAACCCAGGTGGGCGCCGACGCGGACGTCGAGTTCGTAGGCCGCGCGGCAGGTGTCCAGCATGGTCACCGGGTCACCGGCGTGCTGCCCGCAGGCGACGCTGGCACTGGTGACCAGCGGGAACATCGCGGCGTCGTCGCCCATGGTCCAGGAGCCGAACGACTCCCCGAGGTCAGCGTTCAGATCCACCGCGCGCCCCTTTCAGGCCGGTTACGGCGTCGCCCGTGTTCATGTCAGCGGAGTGCAGGTCGCCGGGAATGGTGATCGGCATGGGGCCGAAGGCTTCCTTGGCGTTCTCGATCACGGCGCGGCCCATCATGCGGTTGCCGACGCCGCCCACCACGGCGCCGACGCCGAACGGCAGCGCCCGGCCAAGGAACGCGGTGCCCTGCCGCTTGAGCAGGTTGCGCAGGAAGGCCCGCTGGATCTGCTCGCGGACCGAACCGAAGCCGGCCAGCGGGGCGCGCCGGGCGAACAGGGAACCCCATGCCTGGGTGGGGCCCTTGCCTTGGCCCGCGGCCTGGCCGCTGAGGGAGCTGAGCAGCGTGGTGCCTTCCTCGCCGAGCATGATCGCCATGACCAGGGTGCTGGCGCGCTCCGGATCCTCCAGCCGCACGCCGTGCAGCTCGGCCAGGGACGTGGCGAACAGGGCGGTGGCCTCCAGGAAGCCGGCGGTCGCGGCGGCGGAGAGCCCCAGCGCGGCCACGGTTCCGACGCCGGGGACGACGGCGGAGCCGCCCACCAGGGCACCTCCCCCGGTGACGGCCATGAGGTAGTTGCGTTCCAGGATCGCGGCGAGCTGCGCGGCGCTGGCGTGCGGGTGCTTCTTCTGCAGCCTCCGCAGGTTCGCCAGGACCAGCGGCCGCTGGATCTCCACGGCCCGCAGGAGCACGTTGTGCACGCCGGGCTTGGGCTTGCCCTCGGCGTCGAACATCGCGCTGTGGGCGGCTTGCTGGGCAATCTTCATCGCCGGGTTGCTGCGCTTGGCCATCATCGCCTCTCATAAACCATAAGGGTGCTGAACGTTGTCCAGGGTTAAAGACTAGGCCACGCCCGCATCGGGCACGGCGACGGCCGCGGACGGAGGCAGTTGCCCCCGTCCGCGGCCGTGAGTGGCCGGCAGCGCCGAAGCTTTTCGCACGGCGGCCGGCGGCGCCGTCGGCGTTTTAGCGCGGGGTGCGGATGAGCTTCTTGTTGACGAACTCGTCCATGCCGAAGCGGCCCAGCTCGCGGCCGACGCCGGAGCGCTTCACGCCGCCGAAGGGCATGTCCGCCTGGGTCTGGGCCACCGAGTTGATGAACACCATGCCGGTGTCCAGCTGGTCGGCGACGTCCTGGGCCTTCGCGGGGTCGGCGCTGAACACCGATCCGCCCAGGCCGTAGGGCGAGCCGTTGGCCAGGTCGATTGCTTCCTCCACGCTGGCCACCTTGTAGATGACGGCGGCCGGGCCGAACAGCTCCTCGGAGAACGCCCGCATCTCCGGGGTGACGTCGGTGAGGACGGTGGGCTCCACATAGGCGCCGGGGCCGTCAACCTTGTGGCCGCCGGTGCGCAGGGTGGCTCCCTTGTCCACGGCGTCCTTGATCTGCTCGACCAGGCCGTCCGCGGCGCTCTGGGAGGACAGCGGACCGAACCGGGTGTCTTCCTGCTGGGGATCGCCGGGCTTGATCCGGGCCATCCGCTCGGTGAACTTCTCCACGAACGGCTCGTAGAGGTCTTCGAGGACGATGAACCGCTTGGACGCGGTGCAAGCCTGGCCGGCGTTGCCCATGCGGCCCCCGACGGCGGCCTTGACGGTGGCGTCCAGGTCATCGGAGTCGAGCACGATGAACGGGTCGCTGCCGCCGAGCTCGAGGACGTACTTCTTGAGGTTCCGCCCGGCGACCTCGGCCACGGCCGCGCCGGCCCGCTCACTGCCGGTCAGGGACACGCCCTGGACGCGGGAGTCCGCGATGATCTCCGCCACCTGGTCGTTGTCCAGGAAGAGGTTGGTGTAGGCGCCCTTCGGCAGCCCGGCGTCGTGGAAGATCTTTTCGATCGCGAGGGCCGACTGCGGGCAGCTGCCGGCGTGCTTGAGCAGGATGGTGTTACCCAGGACCAGGTTGGGCGCGGCGAAGCGGGCCACCTGGTAGTAGGGGTAGTTCCACGGCATGATGCCCAGCAGCGGGCCGATCGGGGTGGAGCGCACGAGTGCGTCGCCGCCGCCCTTGACCTCCAGCGGTTCGTCCTTGAGGAATTCGGGGCCCTCGGAGGCGTAGTAGTCGTAGATCGAGGCGACCAGCTTGACCTCGCCGCGGGCCTCGACCACGGGCTTGCCCATTTCCTTGGCAATCAGGCGCGCCAGTTCGTCCTCGCGTTCCCGGTACAGCTCGGCGACCCGGGCGATGACCTTGGTGCGTTCCTCTACCGGCGCCTTGCGCCACTCGAGGAAAGCCTGCTGAGCGGCGGCGAGCGCCGTCTCGACCTCTTCCTTGGTTGCGAGCGGAAATTCCTTTTCCGTCTCTCCGGTCGCGGGGTTCACTGTCTTGTAGGCAGTCATTGGTCCACCATCTCCGTTTCTGGCTGGGTTGAGCCGGTGTGGGCGCGGGCCGCGAACGACGCCGATGCGGCGCCGCGCGGCGGTCCCCGCCCCGGGTGAAGACTGGCCGCAGCAGGTGCGCGGCCCATCCTTTAGGCGGCAACCGCGCGGTCCCCGGCTGTATTCCAACCGTGATCTCCTGCACGCCGGTGGCGGGTCCGCCGTTGGCGCCGGCGGCGCCGCCGGACGCGCCGCCGTCGTCGGAAATACCCCATCGCTCCGGCCCGCACAAGGCGGTGACGCATTTCGAAATGCAGTGCTGCCGCCGCGGGCATCCGGTCGTAACGTTGAAGAAATTAAGGACTTCGATTTCCACATCGCGCCACGAAGGGCTATAGGACCGTGTCACTCGAATCACTCCCCGTTCTGGACTACTCCCGGCTGAACGCCGGGCCGGAGGAAGCCTCCCGGTTCCGGGACGAACTCCGCGACGCCATGCACAACGTCGGGTTCCTCTACCTTTCCGGCCACGGCATCCCCCAGGACCTGGTGGACGCCATGCTCGAGACGTCCCGGCGGTTCTTTGACCTGCCGGAGGAGCAGAAGCTCGCCGTGGAGAACATCCACAGCCCGCAGTTCCGCGGCTACACCCGGATGGGCGCCGAGCTCACGGACCGGGCAGTGGACTGGCGCGAGCAGATCGACATCGGCGTCGAACGGCCAGCGGTTGAGCCGGGCGACGGCGTTGCCGACTACTGGCGCCTCGAGGGCCCGAACCTGTGGCCGGCGGAGCTGCCCGGGATGCGCGACGTGGTCGCCGCCTGGACGGACCGGCTGAGCACGATCTCGCTGAACCTGCTCCGCGCGCTGGCCGTGTCCCTGGGCGCCCCCGAGGACAGCTTCGACGACGCCTTCGGTGACCGCGCGTTCCCGATGCTGAAGATCGTCCGCTACCCGGGCGAATCCGGCGACGAACCCAAGCAGGGCGTCGGCTCGCACCGCGACGGCGGCGTCCTCACCCTCCTGCTGGTGGAGCCGGACAAGGGCGGCCTGCAGGTGGAGTACCAGGGCCGGTGGATCGACGCGCCGCAGGTGCCCGGGACGTTCGTGGTGAACATCGGCGAGATGCTGGAATTGGCCACCAACGGCTACCTCAAGGCCACGCTGCACCGGGTCATCTCCCCGGCGAGGGGCACGGACCGGATCTCGCTGCCGTTCTTCTACAACCCGGCGCTGGACGCCACCATGCCGCAGCTGGCCATGAACGCGGAGTTCCAGGCCAAGGCCCGCGGCCTGTCCGTGGACCCGACCGACAGCCCCATCCTGGAGACCTACGGCGATAACGCGCTGCGCTACCGGCTGCGGGCGCACCCGAACGTCGCGGCCATCCACCACGCCGACCTGCAGGGGTAGGTTCCGCGGGTCCGCTTCCGCCGCCTAGACCGAACCCTCGGGGCGCACGCTCTCGCCGTTTCGACGGTTCCCTGCCAGATAGACGCTTAGAAGCGTCGAATCCGCGGGGAGCCGTCGAAGCGGGCGGAGGTTGGGCTAGTTCGACGACGCCGATCCCAGGGCCGCGGCGTTGGCGGCGGCCGCGCGCCGGATCTCCTTGACCCGCTCGATCTGCGGGGCCAGTTCCTGCATCCGGGTGGTCAGGTACTTGTCCAGGACCGCGTCCAAGGCCTTGTGGAACCCGGTCTGGTCACGGCAGACGGCGTCCGTGACCGCGATCCGGAACTCCTCCTGACCGCCCGCGGCCCGTCCCGCCTCGACAGCCCGGGCCGGGTTGGCGAAGGAGGGGTACGGGGTCTCTTTCATGCAGTCGGTCCAGGCTTTCACCGCCGCGGCAATGCCCGGATCCTGCGAGGAGGAAAGCGTGGCTGGCAGGACCAAGTTGTAGGCCACACCCGTGGCGAGCATGTAGTTCTCGGGGCTGCCGTAGATCCGGGTCATGGCGTCGCCGTGGCAGCCGCCCTTTAGCGCGCCCGTGGTGCCCGTTTTAGCGACATCGTCTGAGGAGCCCGAGAGCGCCCCCACGAACGCCGGGTCGGCGAAGAGCCGGCCCTCCGCCGAGTCGGGTGCGGCTTCGCCCGGGCCCCTAGGTTGAGTGGAGGTGTACCCGCTGGCCTTGGCTGCCTCCACGGTCAGCCGCGGGTAGCCGATGTCCTTGTTCAGATCGATAGCGAGCGTGGACAGCGGTGGCGTGTAGTCGTAGCCGGCGGCGGCCATGCAACGCCGCACAGCCTCCTGCATCCCCTTCTCCGCAACCGGGTCCGCCGTCGCATAGGCCTCGGCCTGGCGGATGATCCCGGCCACCGGCTCGGCGGACGCCGTCACCGACCCGGCGGGAATGGCGGCCGCCGCCAGCGCGGCTGCCGAACCGACGGCCAGGACGACTGCGCCGATGATCTGCTTCTTCATGGTTCCCCCATTTGTTGTTGGCTGTGAGTTGCGTGGCCCGCCGGTGCGGCGGAGCAAAGGTTCGGGCGCCGGTCCCGGCTCAGCTGATCAGGTGGTGTTCGTAGGCGAAGGCGACCAGCTGGATCCGGTTCTTCAACGCGAGCTTGCCCAGGATGGCCCCCACGTGGGACTTCACCGTCGCCTCACTGAGCACCAGCTCCGCGGCGATCTCGGCGTTGCCGAGTCCTTTCGCGGCCAGGCCGAACACGTCGCGTTCCCGGCCTGAAAGCTCCGCGAGCGCAGCCTGATTTCCGGGTTCCGGCGTCGTGTAGTCACGCAGCAGCTCGTTGGTCAGGGCCGGGGCGATCACCGAGTGGCCGGAGTGGACCGTGCGGATGGCCGCCAGGAGGAAGTCCGGAGTGGTGTCCTTGGTGAGGAACCCGGCGGCACCGGCCCGGATGGCCCTGACCACGGCTTCGTCGTGCTGGATGGTGGTCAGGACGATGACCCTGGTGGCGTTCTGCGGGTGGTTGGTGACCGTCCGGGTGGCGGTGATTCCGTCCATCACGGGCATCCGGATGTCCATGAGGACGACGTCGGGGGCCACTTCCCGGACGAGGTCGACGGCGGCCGCGCCGTCGACTGCCTCGCCCACGAGTTCCATGTCCGGCTGGCTGCGAAGAATCATGGTGAGACCGGCGCTGAAGAGCGGCTGGTCATCCACGACGGCCACCCTGATCGGCGCGGCGCTCACGGCTTCACTCCCGCGAGGACTGGGTCGCCTGTGTCGCGAGCTGTGACGCCAGGATCCTCGGCCATTACCTCCGGGCCGTCGGGATCCGCCTCATTCCGGTCCGCCGCGGTGCGGGGCAACCACGCCGTGACGCTGAAGCTCCGCGCATCCCTGGTTGTTTCGAGGCGCCCGCCGGCCGCTGCGGCCCGGGCCCGCATCCCCGGTATCCCGTGCCCCGCCCGTTCCGGTCGCTGCCCGCCGTCGTCGGGACCCAGCATGGAAAGAACACGCAGCTCCAGGCCGTCGTTGTCCCAGTCCAGGGTGAGGTCGGCGCCTAGGCTCCGGTCCCCGTGTTTGAAGGCGTTGGTCAGGCTCTCCTGGGCGAGGCGAACGATGGCCTGTCGCCGGTGCCCGTCCACCGGCCACGGCGCACCCGTCTCCCGGAGCCTGACCTGCAGGCCGCTGTCACCCAGCCGGCGCGCGAGGTCCCGCAGTTCCGGCCCGGGGTGGGACGCGGGGCAGGCCGGTGCGGGCGAGAACTGCTCGACCAGGCGGCGGGTTTCGACCAGCGCGGTCCGGGCGGATTCGGCGATGACCCCGGCGGCCCGGTCCACAGCCTCGGGTTCCGTCCGGTGGATGAAGCGCATCCCGTCGGCCTGGCTGACGATAATGGTCAGCGAGTGGGCCAGGACGTCATGCAGCTCGGAGGCGATGCGGTTGCGTTCCTGTTCGACGGCGAGTTCCGTGGCGGTCAGGCGGAGCCGTTCCTCCGCGGCCTTCTGCGCCCGCTGGCTCCGGGAGGCCCGCTTCACGGCGGTACCGGCGGCGCAAGCGGCGAGATTCAGTGCGGCGAAGGCCCCGAAAATCAGGAAAGCGTACGTCAATGTCCGCAGGGGTCCCCGGCCGTAGATCTGGGTGCCGAAGACGAAGTTGATCCAGGTCTGGTCGGTGAACCAGGTTGCCGTGACGATGCCGGCGTACACGACGGCGGCCGCCGCCGGGACCCATCGGCTCCGCTGCCCCCACCCCAGGACCGCGAAGAACAAAGCCACGGGCACCACCGCGTAGTTCAGGACCCCGGACTGGAAGACGAGCGGGAAGACCCTGAGGCACTGCAGCGTCAGCGCCACCAGGACTAGGCCGAGGGCCGCCGCCGGGAGCAACTCCGCCACCGCCACCGCCGTGACCAGCGCCAGCAGCAGCGCACTCTTCTGGTCGAAGTGGCGGTCCTCCAGGACGGCCAGCGCCAGGATCAGCACCGCGGCCGTGGCTGGCGCGGCGAGCACCCTCAGGGACGGGATCTTTGTGAACATGCCCCCACCCTAAGCAGGGCAGGGGGCCGTTCTACCGCTCCGCGGCGCGAGTTCCGCCCGCCGGATGACCAAGTTCAACCGGAGGGATGAGCGCCGGTAAGCCCTCGGCGTCGCCGCCATGCCGCCGTCGTCAGCCGTTTCGTGCAGGCCTCAGCGCGACGGCAGCCGGTAGACCGAGACGTGGCTCCGGGAGTCCGCCGTGAACTCGCTCCGGTCCCAGTCCGCCCAGCGGGACTCCAGTTCGAAGCCGGCCAGCCGGGCCATCAGGTCCAGCTCCGCCGGCCAGATGTACCGGTGCGGCGTGCGGCCCATCCGAGCGTCGCGGCCGCCGGAAACGTCCGGATCGAACCGCACATGGTGCGAGACCACCAGCTGTTGGAGCACGTCATAGGTGTCCACCAGCAGGTAGCCGGGCTCGCTGACCTCCACCGTCGCCCCGCGGCCGGGCGGCAGCGAGCGCAGCTGCGGCACCCAGAGTTCGACGACGAAGCATCCACCGGGCGCCAAATGGGCTGCGGCGTTCCGGAAGCACCGGACCTGCTCCTCCTGCGTCAGGAGGTTGGAGATCGTGTTGAAGACCAGGAAGGCCAGGGCGAACCCCTCCCCCGCCGAGGCCTCCACCATGTCACCCCGCACCACGGGAATCTCCTGCGGGCCGGCCTTCTCTCGGAGCCTTGCGATCATGGCGTCGGAGAGCTCGATGCCGGTCACCGGGACGCCGGCCGCGGCCAGCGGAAGGGCCACCCGGCCGGTTCCGATTGCGAACTCGACGGCGCGTCCCCCGGCGGCAAGCTCGGCAAGGACCGCGACGGTCGGTTCCAGCACCTCCGGGGCGAACATCCCCTCGCCGGGTGTGTCATAGCGGGAGGCGGCGTCGGCGTCCCAGAGCTGCTGCTGGTTGATCATCCCGCCACTATTGCACCCGGAACCCCGGTCCGGAAGGAAGCTGGGCGATCCGGGACCGCGCTTCAGCCCCCGCCGTTTCGACGAGGAAGTGGGCGCGGGAAGGAGCTAGCCCCCGAGCCCCTACCCCGCCGCGTGGATTACCGGGATGGACGCCGTCGCCGGGCCGGGGAAGACCGTCGGCTCGGGGCTCTCCACCGGCTGCACGGCGAAGGACACGGCGTCGGCCCCGACGGTGCGGCGTTCACCGCGCACGTCGACCTCCAGCGGGCCGCCCTCGACCATGGCCAGCCGCAGTTCCCGGTGGTCCAGCTGCACGTGCAGCAGGCCGCCGCTGAGCTTCAGGTGGAAGTCCAGGGAATCCCATTCGGCGGGCAGCCGCGGATCGAAGTAGGGCACCTCGCCCTGGTCCCGGAGGCCGGCGAACCCGCTGACCAGCGAGCTCCACACGCCGCCGGTCGAGGCGATGTGAACGCCGTCGATCGTGTTGCCGTGGGTGTCGTCCAGGTCGATGTAGACCGCGTGCAGGAAGTGGTCCAGCGCGGCCTTGCCGTAGCCCACTTCGGCCGCCATGATCCCCTGCACGCAGGCGGACAGGGTGGAGTCCCCGGTGGTGATCGGGTCGTAGAAGTCGAACGCCCGGCGCTTCTCCTCGGCACTGAAGTCCTGCCACTGCAGGAACATCGCCAGCACCGTGTCCGCCTGCTTGAGCACCTGGTGCCGGTAGATCACCAGCGGGTGGAAGTTCAGCAGCAGCGGGTACTTCGAGCGCGGGGTGTTCCAGTCCCACGGCTCCAGGGTCATGAAGTCGTTGTCCTGGGAGAAGACCTGCAGGTCGCCGTCGTAGGGCAGGTGCATCCGGTTCGCGGCCTGCTCCCAGAGCTCGCGCTCGGCGTCGTCGATCCCCGGGTGGTCCAGCGCCGCGGCGGCGCGCAGGTTAAAGCGCGCCATGACGTTGGTGTAGAGGTTGTCGTTGACGACGGCGGTGTACTCGTCCGGGCCGGTCACGCCGTGGATGTGGAACAGCCCGTCCTTGCCGAAGAAGCCCAGCGAGGCCCACATCCGCGCGGTCTCGATCAGCAGCTCGGAGCCCTGGGTTTCGCGGAAGGCCGCGTCCCCGCTGGCCCAGATGTAGCGGTTGGTGGCGAAGGCGATCGCGGCGGCGATGTGGAACTGGGCGGTGCCGGCGGCGTAGTAGGCGCTGGCCTCCAGGCCGTTGATGGTGCGCCACGGGAACAGCGCGCCGTCCACGCTAAGTTCCTTGGCGCGCACCCGGGCCTCGGGCAGCAGTTCGTGCCGGAATTCCAGGACCTGCCGGGCGTTGTGCGGGTTCGTGTAGGTCAGGTACGGCAGGAGGTAGACCTCCTGGTCCCAGAAGTAGTGTCCGTCGTAGCCGGAGCCGGAGACGCCCTTGGCGGGGATGCCGGCGACGTCGGCGCAGGCCGTGGCCTGGGCCAGCTGGAAGAGGTTCCAGCGGATGGCCTGCTGCAGCTCGGACCGGCCACCCACCACGATGTCGCTGGTGGTCCAGTACTCGCGGTAGTGCGCCTCGCTCTGGGCGAAGATGGCCGCCACCGGCAACAGCTCGCGCTCGGCGGTTTCCGCCGGGTCCTCGTCGGCGCCGCGGGCCACGGCGTAGCTGACGCTCTTCTCCAGCCGGAACGGCTGGTCCGGGCTGACGGCCAGGACGTAGCGGACGCTGCTGTCGTCCTGGTCCACCTGGGTGTCGAAGGGCTGGACGTTGGCGGAGGTCCAGTGGTCCACGGCCATGCCCAGCCGCTGCCGGGACTCCGCGGCCTCCCAGGAGAGGCGCAGCGAGCCGTCGCCGCCGTCGAGCCGGAGCGGCAGCAGCACGCGTCCGGCGTGCCGGCCGGCGCGGCGCGGGTCGTGGGCGGAGTGGTCCTCCACCGGCTGATCCTGGCGGTTGACGACGGCGGAGGTCACGTCCGCGGAGATCTCGCGGTCGGCGGAGACCTCCAGCGAGATGCCGAGGGTGCCGCGGGCCTGATAGCCCACGGCGCGGCGTTCGGTGGTGGTCACCGTGGACCCGGACCGGCACTGCCAGACGATCCGGCACTCGTAAATGCCGGTGGCGAAGTCCACGCTGCGCCGGTAGTCCAGGACCGTGGACTCCTCCAGGCTGAGCATCTCGCCGTCGATCACCACCGCGAAGTTGTTGGCATCGGGGATGTAGAGGATCCGCTGGCCGGTGCGGGCGAAGCCATAGGCGTTCTCCGCGTGCTTGATGTCCCAGATTTCGTGGAAGCCGTTGATGAAGCTGCCGGGCAGTTCGGCGTCGGCGGCGGCCCAGTGCGCGCCGCGGATACCGAGGTGGCCGTTGCCGAGGCTGAACAGGGTCTCCAGGGTGCCGGCGTTGCCGGGGACGTGGGCGGTCTCCACGAGTTGCCAGGGGTCGTTGGGGAACCTGGCGCGGTCCGAGGTGATGAGAGCCATGGTGGGGGTCCTTCGGGGCGGAGGGTCTGGTGCGGGTGGGGTGGGTGGCGGCTGCGGGCTAGAGCAGCTCGGCGAGGTCGCTGACCACGAGGGTGGCGCCGGCGTCGAGCAGGGTCTGTCGGCCCGCTCCCCGGTCCACGCCGATGACCGAGTGGAAGCTCCCCGCGCTTCCAGCCTGGACACCGGAGACGGCATCTTCGACAACAATGCATTCCTCGCTCGGCAGCTCCAGGAGCCGGGCCGCGTACTGGTACGTGGCCGGGCTGGGCTTGCCGGGCAGGCCTTCGGAGAGGGCGACGACGCCGTCGACCACCACCGGGAAGTAGTCCGAGAGTCCCGCGGCCTTCAGCACCGGGACCGCGTTGCGGGAGGAGGAGACGACGGCGAGCTTGAGTCCGCGCTGGAGCGCGGCCTCGATGAAGCGCACCGAGCCCTCGTAGGGCTGCACGCCGCCGGCGGCGACGATGTCGTTAAACACCTTGTTCTTGCGGTTACCCAGGCCGTGCACGGTGTCATGGGCCGGGTCGTCGTCGGCGGGGCCCTCGGGCAGCACGATGTCCCGGGAGGCCAGGAAGTCGCGGACGCCGTCGAAGCGGGGCTTGCCGTCGATGTGGTCGAAGTAGTCGCTCTCCCGGTAGGCCTGCGCCCCGGGGACGTCCTTGAGGTACCCGTCGAAGAGTTCCTGCCAGGCGCGCTCGTGGACCACCGCGGTGGGTGTCAGCACGCCGTCGAGGTCGAAAAGGACGGCGGAGGCGCCGGCGAAGGCGTCGGCCGGCAGGGCCTCGGGGGAAGTGGCAGTCATGGGTTCGGGTGTCCTTCCAGACGGATGTAGAGATTCGGGGGTGGAGCGGGGGTCTGCTGCCCGGCCGCGGGGCCGGGGGTGTGGTCAGCGTCGTCGGCGGGTGCTGCGCCGCTCCACCAGCTTGGTCTCGAGCAGGTGTGCGGTGCGGGCCGGCGGTTCCGGCCGGAGCAGGCGCTCCACCAGCAGGTTCGCGGCGAAGGCGCCCTGGTCCGCGACCGGCTGGGCCACGGTGGTCAGGCCCAGGAACCAGCTCATTTGATGGTCGTCGATCCCGATGATCGAGACGTTTTTCGGCGCCGACATGCCCAGGTCGCGCAGGGCCATCAGCGCACCGAAGGCCGTTTCGTCGCAGCCGGCGAACACGGCCGAGGGGAGCCTGCGGTTCTCGACCAGTCCGGTCATGGCCCGGCGGCCGCCCTCGATGCTGGAGCCGGCATCCAGGACCAGGTCCGGGTCCAGCCTCAGGTCGTGCTCCGCGAGCGCCCGTTCGAAGCCGCGGCGCCGGGCGTCCGCGGTGACCACGGTGCTCGACGGCGGCTCCGTGCCGGCCAGCATTGCCAGGTCCCAGTGGCCCAGGTCCAGGAGGTGGCCGGTGGCCTTCCGAGCCGCTTCCTCGTCGTCGATCCCGACGTTGTCCCAGGGCACGGACTGCATGCCCACGCTGGCGACGGCGAGGCCGGAGTCCTCCAGGGCCGCGACCTCGGCGGCGTCCAGCGCCACGTTCAGCAGCAGGACCCCGTCCACGCGCTGGGCCAGTCCGGCCAGGTCACCGAACAGCTTGCGCTGCACGCTGGGGCGGTTCCGGAGGCTGATCAGCACCGTGTCGTAGCCGCTGTCGGCGAAGACCTCCTCCGCGGCCTCGACGGCCTGGGCGAAGAACCACGCGGTTGCGGTGGGGACGATGATGGCGACGGCGCCGGTGGAGCCTCCGGCCAGGCGGGAGGCTGCGCTGGATGCGCGGTAGCCCAGCTTGCCTGCCGCGTCCGCGACCTTGGCCTGCGCCTTTTCGGACACATTGGGGAGGTTGCGGAGTGCACGGGAGACGGTGCAGATCGAGAGCCCGGAGAGGGCTGCCACGTCCTGGATGGTCACGCGCGGTGCCTTAGCCATGCGACACGGGCCTAGACCTTTCTCCCCAGCAAGTAGTGGGCCGATCAAATTGGCCAAATTAGAGTGTAAACGCTTATAAAAACAGGGCGCAAGTACCCGGATTCGGGCCATCGAATGGATTATCCGCCGGGCTCGGGCTCCGTCAACGCAGGACGTAGTGCCGCAGGAACGCCCCCACGTCCACCAGCTCGGCCGCCGAGATCGAATGCCCCATCCCCGGGTAGCTGCGGGCCGTGAGCTGGGTGTGCTCTTCCAGCCATTCGGCCGTGTGTTCGGTGGCGGCGTCGTTGATGACGACGTCGTCCTTGTCCCGGCCCCAGAAGAACGGCGGGCGGGCCTCAAACGACTCACTCATGGCCAGCAGTTCGTTCTCCAGTACGAACCCGGAGAGCCCGACGGCGGCGCGGAAGCCTTCGGGTCGCAGGCGCAGCAGGGTGCTGGCCATGGCCATGCCCTGGGAGTAGCCGAGGAGGCTGACGCTGCTGTGCCGGTCCTTGACCGAGTCGATCCAGGCGAAGACCCGGTTGGCGGCGGAAATCACGTCCGAGAAGTCGTGGGTGAGGAAGTAGTCCAGCAGGAACCAGCCGTAGTCGTCGCCGATCACCTTCGGGCCGCGCAGCGCGGCGCAGGTGAACTCGGACGGTAGGCTGCCGAAAAGGTTCGACATCCGGGTTTCGTCCGTGCCGTAACCGTGCAGCATCACCAGCAGCGGGGTGCCCTCCCGCTCCGCCTCCGGCCTGGACCAGGCAACCGTCTCCATCCGGCCAGCCTAGCGAGAACCCGGGCCGCGCCGTCGAACCGGGCTTGCCGCGCCGGTTCCGGAAATCCGCTGCGCTTCTGGACCGGCGCACCCCGGGTCCGGGCCGCGCCGGTCCGGAAGGGGCGCGGAAACCCGGAAGTGACGCGAAAAACCGCCCTCACCTGCGGTTTTTCCGTCAAACCGGGGCCGAAATCGTTGTATCCGGGGGTGCCGGGCTGTAGCGTGACAATGGACAGCATGCTTAGCGTTGGCCGCGGCCCTTCAGGCGGCGGCCCTAGTCGCGACCCGGACTCTTCGATACCGACTGCACCACAGGACTTCACCAGACTCAGCCAGTGACACCGTCCATCCGGACCCCTAAGGAGCAAGAAATGAGAATCGGATCCTCCATCTTCCTGATCGCCCTCGGTGCCATCCTGGCCTGGGCCATCACCCCCGGACTGATCCCCAACGTGGACCAGACCATGATCGGGTACATCCTGATGATCGTCGGCGTGATCGGCCTGATCGCCTCGCTGATCCTGGCCTCCCCCGGCCGCAGCCGCACCCGCCGCGTCAGCGAGACCCGCTCGGTGGTTGACCCCAACACCGGCGAGACCATTACCCGCAACGAGAGCCGCGACGCCGGCATCTAGCCCGAGGCCCGCCGTCCCGGCGGACTGAGGACCCGCATAACACCGCCCGGATGCCGGGCCGGACCCCACAGGTCCGGCCCGGCATCCGGCATTTAAGCAGCATCCGCCCCACCCCTCCGGGCCCCGCCACCGAAACCCCCACACCAACGTTCTTTGTTCGTGTGGTTTTTCGTTGACAAAGCCACATGATCAAAGATAAAGTCAATCAATTCCACTTCGATGTGACAGCGGTCACCGAAGTCGGGGCCAGCAGGATCCGCAGCCACGTCAACGCCGCAATGGAGGGCAAGTGTTCGCCGAGGAACGCCAGCAACTGATCGTTGAGCTAGTGGCCGCCAGCGGCCGGGCCAGCGTGACGGACCTCGCCGAGCGCTTCAGCATCACCACCGAAACCGTGCGCCGGGACCTGGCCGCCCTCGAGGCCGCCGGCAGCGTCCGCCGGGTCCACGGCGGCGCCGTCTCCCCTGAACGGATCAGCACCACCGAGGAGAGCATCCTCGAACGCACGGTCCTGCGACCCTCGGAGAAGACCCGGATCGCCGCGGCGGCCCTGGCCCTGATCCCCGAGGACCGCTCCGGCAGCATCCTGATCGACGCCGGCTCCACCACCGAGGCCCTGGCCGGCATGCTGGCCGCCCGCTCGGCGGCAGGCACCACCGGAACCGGCGCCGGCAGCAATGGTGCCGACGCCGAACTCGTCGTCATCACCCACGCCCTGCCGATCGCGGCCAGGCTCTCCGGCGAGACCGGCATCGCCCTGCACCTGCTCGGCGGCAAGGTCCGCGGCCTGACCCAGGCCGCCGTCGGCCAGTCCACCGTGGAGGCCGCCGGCCGGATCCGGCCGGACATCGCCTTCATCGGCACCAACGGCATCTCCGCGGCCTTCGGGCTGAGTACTCCCGATCCTGAAGAAGCAGCCGTCAAGGCCGCCTTCGTCCGCTCGGCACGCCGCATCGTGGTGCTGGCCGACTCCTCCAAGCTGGACGCGGAAACGCTGGTCCAGTTCGCCTCCCTGAAAGATCTGGACACCGTGATCACCAACTCGAATCCCAGTCCGGCCCTCGCGGCCGCGCTCTCGGACGCCGGAGTGGAGGTGGTGGTCGCATGATCGTCACCCTCACCGCCAACCCCAGCCTGGACCGAACCGTCGCCCTCCCGGGTCCCCTGCAGCGCGGCGAAGTCCAGCGCGCCCTCTCCGTCCGGCAGGAATCCGGCGGCAAGGGCGTCAACGTCTCCCGGGCCCTTGTGGCCTCCGGGTTGAAGACCCTCGCCGTGCTCCCGGGCGCGGAGGCCGACCCGGTCCTGGCCGGGCTCCGGGATACCGAGGTGCCCTTCGCCGCCCTGCCGATCGGGGAGCCGCTGCGCAGCAACGTGGCCCTCACCGAACCCGGCGGCGTCACCACCAAGATCAACGAACCCGGCCCGGTGCTGAGCGCCGAACAGCAGGAGGCCCTGATCGGGCTGCTGCTGGACTCCGCCCGCGGCGCCAGCTGGGTGGTCCTGGCCGGCTCGCTCCCGCCCGGAGTTCCGGCCGATTTCTACGCCACCGTCACCCGGCGGCTGCGCTCCACCCACGACGGCTCCGAGGCACCCCTCATCGCCGTCGACTCCTCCGGCGAACCCCTCGCCGCAGCGGTCTCCGGCGACCCCCTCGGCATGCCGGACCTGCTCAAGCCCAACGCCGAGGAACTGGCGGAACTGGCTGCAGCGGCCGGCTTCGCCACTGACAAGTCCGCCGAGGAGCTCGAGGCCGATCCGGAGGCAGCCGCCACGGCCGCCGCCGCCGTCGTCCGCTCCGGGGTGGGCGCCGTACTCGCCACACTCGGTTCCAAGGGTGCGGTTCTTGTGACGGCCGACGGCGCGTGGCTCGCCACGCACCCGCCGGTCACCGCGGTCAGCACGGTGGGCGCCGGCGATTCGTCGCTGGCCGGCTACCTGCTCGCCGCAAGCCAGGGCGCCGCCCCGGCTGATTGCCTTCGTCAGGCGGTGGCCCACGGTGCCGCCGCCGCCTCCCTGCCCGGCTCCCGAGTCCCGGCAGTGCACCAAACCACCCCCGATGCCGTAACCATCACGGCCCTGACAAAGGATTGACAGTGACCCAGCTCATCACTCCCGAACTGGTCGAGCTCGACCAGAATCTCGGCACTTCACCCGAGGACGTGATCCGGCACCTGGCAGGCAAGGTTGCAGCCAACGGACGCGCCACCGAGGTCGAGGGCCTCTTCGCCGACGCCTTCGCCCGTGAGTCCAAGACCGCCACCGGCGTGCCCGGCGGCATCGCCATCCCGCACTGCCGCTCGACGGCGGTCACGGAGGCCACGCTGGCCATGGCCCGCCTCTCCAACCCGGTCAACTTCGGCGCCAAGGACGGCCCCGCGGACCTGATCTTCTTCATCGCCGCCCCGGAAGGCGCCGACCAGGAGCACCTGAAGCTGCTCTCCAAGCTCGCCCGGTCCCTGATCAAAAAGGACTTCACCGCCGCCCTCCGCGCCGCGTCCAGCCAGGCCGAGGTCGTGGAGCTGGTCGAGGGTGCCCTGGCCGACAAGCCCGCCGCCCACGCGGCAACTCCCGGCGAACCGGCAGCCACCGGCGCCGCCGGCACCGCCGGTGCTGCGCGGGCCAAGCGCCTCGTCGCCGTCACCGCCTGCCCCACCGGCATCGCGCACACCTACATGGCCGCCGACTCCCTCGTCGCCGCGGCCAAGGAGGTCGGCGTCGACCTGCAGGTCGAGACGCAGGGTTCCTCGGGCGCCAAGGCGCTGGACCCGGCCGTGATCGCCGCCGCCGACGCGGTGATCTTCGCGGTCGACGTCGACGTCCGCGGCAAGGAGCGCTTCGCCGGCAAGCCCGTCATCAACGCCCCGGTCAAGCGCGGCATCGACGAGCCGGACAAGATGGTCCAGGAGGCCCTCGCCGCCGCGGACAACCCCAACGCCCGCCGCGTCCCGCACTTCGGCGCGGAGGAACAGGCCGAGCACGAGGCCGAGGAGCGCGGCGAGCACGTCGGCCAGAAGCTGAAGAAGGCCCTGCTCACCGGCGTCAGCTACATGATCCCGTTCGTCGCCGGCGGCGGCCTGCTGATCGCTCTCGGCTTCCTCATGGGCGGCTACCTGATCACGAAGTTCGCGGACAACATCGTCCTGCAGAACTCCCTCTTCAACCTGCCCACCCAGTACCCGGACAACGCCTGGGGCCCGCTCGGCGCCTACCTCGGTGCCGTCCTGTTCAAGATCGGCGCCCTCTCGCTGGGCTTCCTGGTCCCGGCGCTGGCCGGTTACATCGCTTACGCGATCGCCGACCGTCCGGGCATCGCCCCCGGCTTCGTCGCGGGCGCCGTCGCAGGCTTCATGGGCGCCGGCTTCCTCGGCGGCATCGTCGGCGGCCTGCTGGCCGGCTACATCGCCCTCGTCATCGGCCGCCTGCAGGTGGCCCGGTGGCTGCGCGGCCTGATGCCCGTGGTGATCATCCCGCTGGTGGCCTCGCTGGTGGCCTCCGGCCTGATGTTCGTCATCCTCGGCGGCCCGATCGTGGCCATCACCAACGGCCTGAACTCCTGGCTCTCCGGACTGACCGGCGCCGGCGCGATCGCCCTCGGCGTGATCCTCGGCCTGATGATGTGCTTCGACCTCGGTGGCCCGGTCAACAAGGTTGCCTACTCCTTCGCCGTCGCCGGCCTCGGCGCCGCCTCGATCGACAACCAGGCCCCGTGGCAGATCATGGCCGCCGTCATGGCATCCGGCATGGTTCCGCCGCTGGCCATGGCCCTGGCCTCGACCGTCCTGAACAAGAAGCTTTTCAGCCTGGCCGAGCAGGAAAACGGCAAGGCCGCCTGGCTGCTGGGTGCCTCGTTCATCTCCGAAGGCGCCATCCCGTTCGCCGCGGCCGACCCGCTGCGCGTCATCCCCGCCAGCATGCTCGGCGGCGCGGTGACAGGAGCCATCTCGATGGCGGCCGGCGTCGGATCCAAGGCCCCGCACGGCGGACTCTTCGTCTTCTTCGCCATCGACAACTTCCTGATGTTCGTCGTCGCGATCGCCGTCGGCACCGTGGTTACCGCCCTGTCGGTAATCGCGCTGAAGCGCTGGGCAGTCAAGAAGACCGTTGATACGGTGGAACCGGTCCCCGTCACCGTCTGAGCCGGTTCACCACAGACCTTTCCACGCTGAAAATCTAGGAGCAACAATGACCGAACGTAACGCCACCATCGCCAGCCGCGTGGGCCTGCACGCCCGCCCGGCCGCCATCTTCGCCGAGGCCGCGGGCGAGTTCGATCTGGACATCACCATCGCCCGGCTCGGCGAACCCGCGGACGAGGCCATGGACGCCGCCAGCATCCTCTCGCTGATGAGCCTGGGCGCCTCGCACGGCGAGGTTGTGGTGTTGCGTGCCGAGGGCGACGGCGCCGACGCCGCCCTCGACCGCCTGGTCCAGATCCTCGAAACGGACCACGACGCCGAGTAGTCACCGACGCCGGAAGGCCGCCGCCCCCTCCCCTCGCGGGACGGGGCGGCGGCCTTTCGCTTTAAGGCCCGGGCTTCCTTGGGATGCAAGGCGGCGGAGCTAGGCTGGGGCCATGACTTCGGGGGAATCTCATCCGGCCGGCTCGCGCTTTCGCTGGCAAGTGCTCCTAGTGCCGCTCCTTGGGATGGCAGCCATCGCCGCCGGGATTGCCGCACTCCAAGCACCGCGCCGGAGTGCCGGCTGGTTTGCCTATGCCCCGCTGGCCGACCAGTCATTCTTCTCGGACGACTTCATCCTGATGGACGACCTGGCCCGTGCGGGTTACCTGCTGGTGGGGGCAGGACTTCTCACACTGGCTTTCTGGCTCGGCTTCCGGCTGGGACGACGCCGCGCAGGTCACCACGGTTCCCGGATGTAGCGGCCCCACGGACGATTGGTCAGCATGCTGACGAAATGCTTGTGTTCGCTTCCGCCCGTGGTTAGCGTGGGCAGAAAGGGCGCAGGGGGCCGGCCGGCTCCGGCACCGCACGGATTCAGGACGGT
Organism: Arthrobacter sp. NPDC057259; assembly: GCF_042668995.1. Lineage (NCBI taxonomy): Bacteria > Bacillati > Actinomycetota > Actinomycetes > Micrococcales > Micrococcaceae > Arthrobacter > Arthrobacter sp. NPDC057259. The sequence continues at coordinate 364,299 of NZ_JBHUYA010000002.1, read as the reverse complement.
TCAGGACCGATCAGGAGGGGTAGGCATGCCGACCAAGAAGGGCGCACCGCAAGGCTCCGAAAGCCCAAGCATCAAGGACCCCGAGATGTATGAGGCGCTCCTCGAGGACGGCGCCTCCAAGCAGAAGGCGGCACGGATCTCCAACGCCGCGGCCAAGCGCGGGCGTTCCAACGTGGGCAGCAAGGGCGGCCATTCGGGCGACTATGAGGACTGGACGGTCCCGGAACTGAAGAAGCGCGCCAAGGAAATCGGCCTGACCGGTTACTCGGCCAAGAAGAAGAGCGAGCTCATCTCCGCTCTGCGGAACTCCTAGGCGGTGTCGGCGCTGCCCCGGGCGGCCTCCCCCGGCTTAGGCGCCCTTCCGCGCCGCCGTCTTCGCGGTCCCGGACTTGGCGGCGCTGGTCTTAGCGGCGCCTGTCTTGGCTGCGGCAGTCTTGGTGCCGACAGACTTTGTTCCGGCCGACGTGCCGGCGGCCGACTTCGCGGTGCCCGTCTTCGCGGCCGCGGGTTTGGCTGCGCTGGTCTTGGCTGCGCTGGTCTTGGCGGTGCCGGATTTAGCGGTGCCGGTCTTGGCGGTGCCAGCCTTGGCGGCGGCAGTCTTCGTCGTGCCCGACGTGGCGCCCCCGGACCCGCCGGACGAGCCCTCGGAGGCTTCGCCGTCGGACCCGCCGCCGCGCTTGCGTTCGATGCTCCGCTTCAGGGCGTCCATCAGGTCGATCACCTCGCCGGTGCCCGCCTCCGCCGCCGGAGCGCCGAAGGTCTCCTCCGTGTCCAGCGAGTCGCCCTGCTCGATCTTGGCGTCGATCAGCTGCCGCAGCTGGAGCTGGTAGTCATCGGTGAACTGCGCCGGATCGAAGTCGGCCGCCATCGAATCGACCAGGGCAGCGGACATCTCCCGCTCCTGGGCGGAGATCCGGACGGTGGTCTCCAGGGCCGGGAAGTTGGCCTCGCGTACTTCGTCGGCCCAGAGCAGGCTCTGCAGGACCAGCACGTCGCCGCGGATCCGCAGGGCGCCCAGACGGGTCTTCTCCCGCAGCGCAAACTGGACCACCGCCACCCGGTCCGTGTCCTCGAGCGCCCGGCGCAGCAGCATGTATGCCTTCGGCGACTTGGCATCCGGCTCCAGGTAATAGCTCTTCTCGAACATCATCGGGTCCAGCTGGTCGGCAGGGACGAACTGCACCACCTCGATCTCGTGGCTGTTCTCCGCCGGAATGGACTTCAGTTCCTCGCGGCTGAGGATCACCGTCCGGCCATCGTCCTCGTACGCCTTGTCGATGTCCTCGTAGTCGATGACCTTGTTGCACACCTCGCAGCGGCGCTGGTAGCGGATCCTCCCGCCGTCGGCGTTGTGCACCTGGTGCAGGCTGATGTCGTGATCCTCGGTAGCGCTATAGACCTTGACGGGGACGTTGACCAGGCCGAACGCTATCGCGCCTTTCCAGATGGCTCTCATGGCTCAAGTGAACACCAGACCGGCACGGAGGTGAAGCCCCGTGGCTGAGGGCAAGGAACGGGTCCGGGTGGACGGCCGGGAGCTGGTGCTGACCAACCTGGACAAGGTGATGTACCCGGAGACCGGCACCACCAAGGCCGACGTGCTGGCGTACTACGCCGCCGTCGCACCCGTCCTGATCCCCGCCGCCGCGGACCGCCCGGCCACCCGCAAACGCTGGGTGCACGGCGTCGGCACCGCGGACGCGCCCGGGGAGATGTTCTTCCAGAAGAACCTGGACCATTCCACCCCCGGCTGGGTGCCTCGGGCGTCCATCACCCACAAGGACCGCATCGTCCAGTACCCCCTGGTCAACGATCCGGCCACCCTCACCTGGCTGGCCCAGATCGCCGCCCTCGAGATCCACGTGCCGCAGTGGCGGGTGGATTCCGGCGGCGATCCGCTGCCCCCGGACCGCCTGGTCCTCGACCTGGACCCGGGCGAGGGCGCGGGCCTGGCCGAATGTGTGGAAGTGGCCACCCTGGCCCGGGCCATCCTCCGGGACGTGGGCCTCGACCCCGTGCCCGTGACCAGCGGCAGCAAGGGCATCCACCTCTACGCCGCCCTGGACGGCACGCAGAGCTCGGACCAGATCGCCGACTTCGCCCACGAGCTGGCCCGGGCCCTCGAGGCCGACCACCCGGACCTGGCCGTGAGCGACATGAAGAAGACCCTCCGCACCGGCAAGGTCCTGGTCGACTGGAGCCAGAACAACGCGGCCAAGACCACGATCGTCCCGTACTCGCTGCGCGGCCGGCTCCGGCCCACCGTCGCCGCGCCCCGCACCTGGCGGGAGCTCGCGGCGCCGACCCTGCACCAGCTGGACTACCGCGAGGTGATGAAGCGGGTGGCCGCCGGCAAGGACCCGTTCGCCGTGATTTCCGGAAAGCACGACGGCGGCGCCCGTGTTGCTGCCCCGGGCGACGGCGGGGACACCGACCCGCGCCTGGAGAAGTACCGCACCAAGCGCGACGCCGCCGCCACCCCGGAGCCGTTCACCGCCGAGCGGCACCGCAACCGTGCCGCGGAGGGGACCCGCCGGGAGAGCTTCGTCATCCAGGAACACCACGCCAGCCGGCTGCACTACGACTTCCGGCTGGAGCGCGACGGCGTGCTGGTCTCCTGGGCGCTGCCCAAGGGAGTGCCCGTGTCCAAGGCCAAGAACCACCTGGCGGTGCAGACCGAGGACCACCCGATGGATTACGCGGGCTTCGAGGGGACCATCCCCAAGGGCCAGTACGGCGCCGGAACCGTCAGCATCTGGGACCGCGGAACCTACGAGTGCGAGAAGTGGATCGCCGGCAAGGAGGTCATCGCCACGCTCACCGGGCAGGACGGCGGCGGGCTGGGTGGGGCCCGGCGCTTCGCCCTCATCCACACCGGCCAGGCCAAGGACCAGTGGCTGATCCACCTGATGGACGAGGCCAAGGAACACCACGAGGATTCGAATGACGGCGACGGCCCCGGGCCGAACGGTGGCGGGCAGGGAGAGGGTGACGACGGCGGGGCGGGCGAAGACGGCGACAGCGGCACGTCGGAGGCCGACGCCCCGGACCCGGCCCAGCTCTCCCCCATGCTGGCCAGCCCGGGAAAGCGCGCGGACCTGACCGACAGTGACTGGCAGTTCGAACTGAAGTGGGACGGCGTCCGGGCCCTGGTGCTCGGCGACGCGCAGCGGATCCGCCTGATCAGCCGCAACGGGATCGACATGTCCGCCAGCTACCCCGAGCTGACGGACCGGTCCTGCTGGCCGCCGCAGGACTTCGCCGCCGACGGCGAGATCATCGCCGTCGGCCCGTCCGGGCGACCCGACTTCGGGCTGCTGCAGGGCCGGATGAAGCTGACCAAGGCCGGCGACGTGGCCAGGGCGCGGGCCGCCACCCCGGTGCGGCTGATGCTGTTCGACCTGCTCACCGACGGCGGCGAGGACCTGCGCCGCCGCCCCCTGACATCCCGGCGGAAACGGCTGGATGCCTTCTTCGCGGCCGTATCCCGGGGCGATTGCCCGGTGCAGCTCTCCGAGGTGATCTACGCCGACGTCGGGCATCTGCTTGAGAGCGCGCAGGAACTGGGCCTCGAGGGCATCATGGCCAAGCGCACGGGCGGCCGCTACGTCGGCCAGCGCAGCCGGTCCTGGCTGAAGCTGAAATTCGAGCGGACCCAGGAGGTGGTGGTGGGCGGCTGGCGGCCGGGCAACGGCGGCCGGAGCGACACCGTCGGGTCCCTCCTGGTGGGGATCCCCGACGGTTCGGGACTCCGCTACGTCGGCCGCGTGGGAACCGGCTTCAGCACCCGCGAGCTCGCCGAGATGCGCCGGACCCTTGACGCGATCCCGCGCAAGACGCCACCCTTCGACGAGGTGCCCGCCGCGGACGCCGCCGACGCGCACTGGGTCTCGGCCAAGCTGGTGGGCGAGGTGACGTTCGGCGAGTGGACGGCCACCGGGAAGCTCCGTCACCCCGTCTGGCGCGGCTGGAGGCTGGACAAAAATCCGGCCGACGTCGTCGTCGAATTCGGCTGACGAGGCCTGAAGCTTTCCAAACCTGCGGCTTTCCTAACCTGAAGCTTTCCAAACCTGAGCCATTCCAGCGATGAAGGGACCGGACCATGAGCGAGACCAGGCGCAACGACCACCAGGAAGCCCCGGAGTCCGCGGTCCCCGGAGCCCGGATCGCCGCCGGCGCGGCGGGGATCGCGGCATGGCAGGAGGAACTCTACAAAGACCTGCACCGGCACCCCGAACTGGGCCATCAGGAGGCCCGGACGGCATCCCTGGCGGCCGGCCTGCTGCGGGACTTCGGCTACGAGGTGCACGAGAACATCGGCACCACCGGGGTCGTCGGCATCCTGAGCAACGGCGACGGGCCCACCGTGCTGATGCGCGCCGACATGGACGCCCTCCCCATGGCGGAGGACACCGGGCTGCTCTATGCCAGCACGGACACCGCCGCGGACGGCCGCGGCGGCACCGTACCGGTGGCCCACGCCTGCGGCCACGACGTGCACGTCGCCTGCCTGCTCGGCGCCGCCCGCCTGATAGCGGAAGGCAAAGCCTCCTGGGCCGGCACCTACATCGCCCTGTTCCAGCCCGCGGAAGAGGTGGCGGACGGGGCGCGGCGGATGGTCGACGCCGGCTTGGCGGACCTGATTCCTCCGCCGGACGTGGCGCTGGCCCAGCATGTCCTGGCGTTCCCCGCCGGCCAGGTGCGGACCCGGCCGGGCGCGGTCCTCTCCAGCGCGGACAGCGTCAAAATCACGCTCCACGGGCGGGGCAGCCACGGTTCCATGCCCCAGCTCGCCGTGGACCCGGTAGTGCTGGCGGCATCGATTGCCCTGCGGCTGCAGACGGTCGTTTCCCGCGAGGTGGCACCCGGAGAGTTCGCCGTCCTGACCATCGGCCGTCTCAGCGCGGGAGCCAAGAGCAACATCATCGCCGACCGGGCAGAGCTGGAACTGAACATCCGCACCTTCAGCCCGGCCACCCGGGAGCAGATCATCGCCGCGGTCCGGCGGATCGTAACCGGCGAGTGCCTGGCCTCCGGGTCCCCGAAGGAGCCGGAGTTCGAGTTCTACGACCACTATCCGCTCACCAATAACGACGGCGGGGCCACGGCCCGGGTCGACGCCGCCTTCCGCCGGCACTTCGGCGCGCAGGCGTCCGGCCTGGACCGGCAATCCGCCAGCGAGGACTTCAGCGAGATACCCGACGCCCTGGGCACGCCCTACACCTACTGGGGCCTGGGCGGCAGCGACCCGGAAGCGTACGCGGCGGCGGAGTCTGCCGGGACGGTCACGCAGGACATCTCGGCCAACCACTCCCCGCACTTTGCGCCCGTCATTGACCCCACCCTGAGGACCGGAACGACGGCGGCCGTCGTCGCCGCGATGGCCTGGCTCGCCACGGATTAGGGACGGGCCAGCGGCGGCCGCAAACGAAACCCGGCCTAGTCGTGGTGCGGGATCTGCGGCCGGCTTTGGCGGTGCATGGCGGCGTCGGCCACCTGCTGGCCCTGCTGTGAGTGGACGGAGTCGCGGTCCCTGGGGTGGTGGTGCTTGCCGCTGCCGTCCGGCCACGGGTGGCCGTCCGCCGGCGACGGCGGGGCGGGCCGCTTGATCTCCGGGCCGGGGACCTTGTCCATGGACTCGGTGAGGTGTTGGGCGACCTCCGGCTCAAGCTGCTCTTTCGAGTGATGATCCGCCATGACTCTTCCTTTCCGCGATGAAATGAAGCGTCCCACCATGGTAGGTCTGCCGCCGTCGCCATGTCTCTAGGCTGGGGGCATGGAATACCACCTGCGGCAGGCCACGCCCGCCGACGCCGAAGCCCTGGTCGAGATGCACACGCTGGCCCATGAGGAGTGCTACTCCCACGTCCTCCCGGCGGAGTTCTTCGCCGCCCGCCGCGCCTCCTTGCCGGAGCGGACGGAAAGCCGGCGGCCCTCCCTGGTGGGCCCGTCCGCGCCGGTGATCGCCCTCGACGACGGCGGCCGGATCGTCGGGTTCGCCCACGGCGGCCCCGGACGGGACGAGGACCGGCCGGACCAACAAGAGCTCTACGCGATCTACACGCTGCGGGCCGCCTACGGTTCCGGCCTCGGCGCGGCCCTGCTGCACGCCGCCGTCGGCCCCGGCCCGGCCTACCTGTGGGTCCTCGAAGACAACCCCCGGGCGCGGGCCTTCTACGCCCGGCACGGCTTTACCCCGGACGGCACTCGGAAACTGCTCCCCACGGACTGGTTCGAGCTCCCCGAAATCAGGCTGGAACGGCGCTAAAACGCCCGAAATCCGGGCCTTCGGGGCGGTCGCGGCCCAATTGTTACCAAACTAATAAGCTCACTGCTTACTTCCCAGTGATGACGCGGAATATGCGGCCACGGCTCCGCGCCCGCCCCGGGCGTCCGGCTGCCGAAAAAGGGGCATCCTACGGCACAAAAATCGGAATGACTACGGAAATCCCGTAAAATTGAGAGCCTGCCCAGAGCGGGGCAGCTAGAAGTCGCAAGCAAATGACCTCCACAGGAGCCTCCCAAATGCCCAAAGACCGAAGCACGACCGACTCTTCCGCAGGCGTAGCCAACGCCACCGGAACCAACCCTGGCGCACCCGTCGCCGCCAAGAAGCCACGCCTCCGCCGCCGCCGGCTCCGCGAGTCCGACGTCAACGTCGTTGACCAGCCGATGCTGAAGAAGGCCCTCGGCGGAACCATCGTCGGCAACACCATGGAATGGTACGACGTCGGCGTGTTCGGCTACCTGATCACCACCATGGGCCCTGTCTTCCTGCCCGAGGCGGACAAGACCGTCCAAACCCTCTTCCTGCTCGGCACCTTCGCTGCCACGTTCATCGCCCGCCCCCTCGGCGGCGTCGTGTTCGGCTGGCTGGGCGACAAGGTGGGCCGCCAGAAGGTCCTGGCCGCCACCCTGCTGATCATGGCGGCGAGCACCTTCGCCGTCGGCCTGCTGCCGGGTTACGCACAGATCGGCATCTGGGCCGCCGTGCTGCTGGTGGTCTTCAAGCTCATCCAGGGCTTCTCCACCGGCGGCGAATACGCCGGCGCCACCACCTTCGTCAGCGAATACGCCCCGGACAAGCGCCGCGGCTTCTTCGCCAGCTTCCTGGACATGGGCAGCTACCTGGGCTTCGCCCTCGGTGCCGCGCTGGTGTCCGTCCTGCAGCTGACCCTGGGCCAGGACACCATGGAGCAGTGGGGCTGGCGCATCCCGTTCCTCGTGGCCGGCCCGCTCGGCGCCGTCGCCGTGTACTTCCGGAGCAAGATCGAGGAATCCCCGCAGTTCCAGGCCACCCTGGATGCCCAGGAGAACCTCTCCAAGGACGCCTCCGCCGCGGATGACGCCGCCTCCAAGGGCCCGGTGGGCATCGTGAAGGCCTACTGGCGCTCGATCATCACCGCCATGATCCTGGTGGCCGCGGCCAACACCGCCGGCTACGCCCTGACCTCCTACATGCCGACCTACCTCACCGAGTCCAAGGGCTACGACGAGGTGCACGGCACCCTGCTGACCATCCCCGTCCTGGTGGTCATGAGCCTCTGCATCCCGCTGACCGGCAAGCTCTCCGACCGGATCGGCCGCCGGCCCGTGCTCTGGATCGGTGCCATCAGCACCGTGGTCCTGGCCACCCCGGCATTCATGCTGATCGGCGTCGGCGAGATCTGGTCCACCCTGGCGGGCCTGGCGCTGATCGCGTTCCCCGTGACGTTCTACGTCGCCAACCTGGCCTCCGCCCTGCCGGCCCAGTTCCCGACGGCCAGCCGCTACGGCGCCATGGGCATCGCGTATAACTTCTCGGTGGCGATCTTCGGCGGCACCACGCCGTTCATCGTCGCGGCCCTGATCTCGGCCACCGGCAACGACATGATGCCGGCGTACTACCTGATGGCCACCTCGGCGATCGGCGCCGTCGCCATCTACTTCCTGCGCGAATCCGCCCAGATGCCGCTGCCCGGCTCCATGCCGAGCGTGGACACCCAGGCCGAGGCCCGGGAACTGGTCGCCACCCAGGACGAGAACCCGCTGATCGACCTGGAGCACATGGATATGCCCCTGGTTGCTACGGGCGACTCCGACGGCGGCAAGGTCGGCGCACCGGCCTAGCCACCCCGGCCCAGCGCCCCGCCCTCCGAGGCCCGTCGCGGCCCGTCCGTCCCCACCGGGGCGGCGGCCACGGCGGGCCTTTGGCGGCTCCCGGCCCGCTTCGATGCCGTCCCGGCCTCGACCCCCATCCGCTCTCCCCCACCCGCTTCCCCACCGCAACACCGCAGGAGGTCCGCTTGCTGTCCACGCCGCTGTCCTCCCTGATCCGCCACGCCAAGGGTCTGCACTCGCTGGGACCGGCCAACCGGGACCACGCCTCGGCGCTGCGTGTGGCGCTCAGCGTCGCAGTGCCTTCTCTGGCGCTGCTGGCCGCCGGGCGGGCGGACCTGATCGTCTACGCCGTTTTCGGTGCCTTGACCGGCATGTACGGCCGCTCCGAACCGCACCAGCTCAGGCTCCGGCACCAATTGCAGGCGGCGCTGGTCCTGGTGGGCGGCCTGGCCGTGGGCGTGCTGCTCTCGGTCAACCACCTGCACTCCTGGACGCTCGTGGCCGTGGAGTCCGGCCTCGCCGCCGTCGGCTCACTCTTCGCGGACCGGGTGAACCTGAAACCGAACGGTCCGTTCTTTGGCCTCCTGGCCCTCGGCGCGTGCGCGTCCATCCCCACCCCCGTTCCGGGACCGGCTGCGGTCCTGATCGGCGCCGGGTCCGCGGCGTTCTCCATCCTGGTCGGCTTCGCCGGCTGGGTCCGCACCCGGAAGTGGGTGCGCGGGGCGGGACGGACCGTGCCGCCCCTGCGCGGTGCCCGCCGCCGGGCGGCCTGGATCCATGCCGCCCGCTACCTGGCCGCGGTCGGGTCGGCCGGCAGCATCGGGGTGCTCAGCGGCAGCGGCCACCCGCACTGGGCGATGGCAGCGGCGGCTGTGCCGCTGGCCGGAGCCGACCTGCCGAGCAGCGTCTACCGCGGCCTGCACCGGATTGTGGGCACGCTGCTGGGTCTGCTGGTGGTTGCGGCAGTGCTCTTCCCCTGGGCAGGCTCCCCGCTGCGGTTGTTCCCCGGCAGCGAGACCGCCGCCGTCGCGGTGCTGGTAATCGTGCTGCAGTTCGGTACGGAGTTGTTCATGGCCCGGCACTACGGGCTGGCCATGGTGTTCTTCACCCCCGTGATCCTGCTCATGACCCAGCTCTCCTCACCCGCCGACCCGCACCTGCTGGTGGCCGAACGGGCGGTGGAGACGCTGCTCGGCGCCTGTGTGGGGATCGCCGTTGTGCTGTTGATCCGCCGCCGGGCCGCTACTTAGCCCGGCGGGGCGGTCCGGCCACGAGCTTCGCCGGCAGCAGCCGCGCGGCCGCAATCAGCGCCTTGTAGCGCCGGCTGGGGATGGAAACGCCGCGGCCCCGGGCGTTGTCCGCCAGGCCCTCACGGACCACCTGTTCGGCGCTCAGCCACATCCAGGACGGTGCCACGGACTTGTCCATGCCCATCCGGTCGTGAAATTCGGTGTGGGTGAAGCCGGGGCAGACGGCCGTCACCTGTATGCCCCGCGAGGCATATGCAATGTTGGCCCACCGGCTGAAGCTCAGCAGCCAGGCCTTCGCGGCCGAGTAGGTTTCCCGCGGCAGGAACGCGGCGACGGAGGCCACATTGATGATCCGGCCGGAGCCTCGCTGAAGCATGCCCTGCAGGGCGGCGTGCGAGAGCTCCATCGCCGTCTCGACGTGGAGCTTGAGGTGGCGTTTCTCGTCCTCGATCGGGTTCTCGGCGAACGAGCGGAGCAGGCCCATGCCGGCGTTGTTGACCAGGATCTCCACCGGGCGGGCGGGATCGGCGAGGCGCGCGACGACGGCAGCCACGCCCGTGTCCTCGGTCAGGTCGGCCGGGAGCACCTCTGCCGTCACGCCGAAGCTGTTCTCCAGATCCTCGGCGACGGCATGCAGCCGCCCGGCGTCGCGGGCCACGAGGACCAGCCGGTGGCCCTGCTCGGCCAGCTGGCGGGCGAACTCGGCCCCGAGCCCGGCGGTGGCGCCCGTGACCAGGGCGGTGGATGCGGGCGTGGCTCCGGCGGTCTCTGCAGTCATAGCTGAAGCCTAGTCCCGGTCCCGCCTGCAATCAGGCACAAAAGGCTCAGGCAATATCAGACTCAGATAGAACCGGCTTAGGCGGAAATTGGGCCGGCGGTTCGTTCGCCGTCGGGGGTGTCGTCGTTATCCCCGTCGACGGCAGCCCGGAGCGGGTCACGGTCCTGGGTTCGGACGGCCAGTTCGGCCGCAGCGCGTTCGGTGACCTCGGGGCCAGCCTCGTCGAGGTCTTCCCCGGCGAGCACCTCGGCGGCCTGGTCCATGGCGGAGATGTCCTCCGGGGTCAGCCCTGCGGAGGCGTCGATGGCCAGCCCGGAGGTCAGCTCGGGGGCGGCCCCGGCCAGCCCGTCCTCACGGCGGTAGCGGTGCTGCAGTTCCTCGGCGGCGAGGTCATACCAGGTGTGCGCGCCGAAGGAGGGGTGGGTGGTGTCGAGATGCCGGTACAGCGCGTCCGCCAGCTGGCCGAGGGCATCGTCCGAGAGTGCCCGCACGGTCACCGCCGGGTCCAGGGTCCCCTCGAAGTACTGAGCCAGCTCCAGGCCTTGGATGCGCTCCCCGGTCTCCACCGGGTCCTCGTCCACGTCAGCGGTGGTGGACGGAGCGTCCAGCCGGTCGTCGCCCAAGGCGCCGGCCTCGTCGTCGTCGGCAAGCTCCCCGGCGGCCGGCCCCACGTGGGCCAGGCAGACCGGCAGTTCCGCCGGCTCCAGCAGTTCCAGCGCGAAACCCTCAGCCCGGGAGGACGAGGATTCCCTCAGGGACAGCAGGATCTCGGGATCGAGGTGGGAGGCGCCGTACAGGTCCAGGGTCACGTCCGCACCGGCGGCAAGGCGGCTGGAGCGGCGCATAATGTGCAGCAGGGCGGGGTAGCTGTCCTGGGTGAGGCAACCCGAGGCTTCCAAGGTCACGTGGCCGGTATCGGCATCAACACGGACAAGCACACGCAGTTTGTGGTTCACGGGATACTCCAAAAGACACGTCCGTGAGCCAACTGCATAACTCAGAGCTAACCATACGAGCTTGTTGCCGGGCTCACAAGCTGTCAGGCACCGGCGGGCGGCCGCTCCGGCCAATCGACGCACTGGTTGTAGGCCTCGTGCTTGCGCAGGTAGCGGTAGATGAACGGGCAGTGCGGGATGATCCGTTTGCCGGAGGCGACCACGTCGTCCAAGGCGAAGTGCGCCAGCACCTTGGCCAGTCCCCGGCCGGCGAACCGTTCCTCGGTTTCCGTGTGGGTGAAGTCCACGTGGCCCGGACGGTCGATGTACCGGGCCTGTACGGCGAGCTCGCCGCCGACGTGCAGCTCGTACCGGTGCAGCGCGTCGTTGCGGGTGGTGGTGACGTCCGGGCCAAAGGTGTCTTCGGTTCTTGCCGCGCTCTCGGTCATGGTTCGACCTTGGCATGTATCTCCGGGGGTGGCAATGGGTCCCCCGCATCGGGCCGATCGGGCGCCGGGGCGCGCACCGGAACGCGGCCCAGCAGCAGGACGGCGAGCGCGAAGCAGGCGGCACCGCCGCCCAGCAGCCCCACGGTCAGTCCGTTGACGGCGGCCTGGACCACCGGCAGGAAGACCACCACGGCGGCGGTGGCCACGGCGGTGGCCGGCCTGGACCGGGGCGGCCCGGGCGCCGTCGGCCGCTCCTCCAGCCTCCCGAAGAGGGCCAGGACGGGCAGCAGCAGGAGGGCGACGGCGAGCAGCAGCAGCGGACGGGTCCACCACCAGGCCGCGCTGCCGCCGGCGGGCAGCGCCAGGCGGGTCAGCAGGAGCAGCCCGGAGACGGCAGCGATCAGCGGCAGGTGCCAGAGGTAGATGGTCATGGACCGGCGGCCGACGCCGGCGAGGACGGCCCCGACCGGCCGGAGGGCCGCCAGCCGGACCAGCCAGGGCCGCAGCAGCTGCAGGGCCGCGGCCTGTGAGACGGCCAGCAGGAAGAGGGTGAGGTTGGGCGGATTGAGGTTCACCAGCATGTTCCCGGAATAGAGGCGCAGCACCACCACCGCGCCCAGGACGGCGTTGCTGCCGGCCACCAGGCCCAACAGGGCCGCAAGGCCCAGCCGCAGCGTCCCGTCGGCCAGCAGGAACCCGAGCTGCTGCACGGCGCACCAGAGGAACACCATGTTGGCGTACGCCAGGCCGGGCACCGCGCCGTGGAGGCAGTCGACGGCCGCCACCAGGGCCACCAGCCCGGCCAGCGTCAGCCACGGGGCCCTCGCATGCAGGGCGGCCAGCCACGGAAGGTTCAACTGCGCGGCGAGGTACGCCGCCAGGAACCACAGCGGCATGCCCGCGCCGCTGGCCAGCAGCTGGACCACCTGCGGGTCCACCCCCGCCAGCCGGGCCACCCACAATCCGGTGAACATCATCGCCAGGAGCACCGCGGCCGGGCGGATCAGCCGCAGCAGCCGGGCCTGGATGAATTCGGAGGCCGTTCCGCCGAGGGAGCGCAACCGCCGCCACGAGTAGAGCCCGGTCACGCCACCGGCCACGAAGAACAGTGGCATCACCTGCAGCACCCAGACCACGGGTTCGAACCAGTGTTCGTTGCCGAGGGTGTTCTCCGAGGTGACCGTGCCGTCCGGGTGCAGCACCGGGCTGACCATCAGCGTGTGGCCAACCACCACCAGGGCCAGGCAGAACAGCCGGGCGAGATCGATCGCCGGATCACGGCCGTCCGTGCTCCGGGTTCCGGTCCCCCGCTGCCCCGAGCCCCCGGTCATGGCGGGGCTACACCGCCCTCACGCTGTCCACAGCACCATTGTGGCCCAGCGCCGCGGGCCGGGGTAAGGGCGGGAAGGACCGGCGAGCGCGGCCGGGGTGGGCTAGGCGAGGATGGCGGCGAGGCCCAGCACGACGGCGAGCAACGGCAGGGTGCCCTGGGTGGCGGCGGGGCGGAGGTACTTCCTGCCGCTGAGGGCCAGCACCAGGGCCGCCAGCAGCATCGAGCCGCAGCAGCTGAGGATCAGGGTCCAGCCGACCACGGCGGCGGACGTCCCGGGCCCGCCGAAGGCCACGCAGCCGGCGCCTACGAACGCGCCGATGGCCAGGAACAGGTTGTAGAAGCCCTGGTTGTAGGCCATGGGGCGGGTGGTTTCCGCGTCCGCCTGCGAGGCCAGGCCGAACCGTTTCCATGTCGCGGGCCGGGTCCACTGGAAGGACTCCAGGATGAAGATGTAGACGTGGAGCAGGGCTGCCAGCAGGGCAAAGACGAGGGAGGCCAGGATCATGGGTTGATCCTAGCCTCCCGCCGCTTTGCAGACTTCCTGCGTAGCCGGGTACCCGTGCTACCGGGCCAGGGCCGCCAGGGACGCGGCCGCGAAGCTCCGGGCGGAGCCGGTCCAGTGGCCTAGCAGGCCCTGCAGGTTCTCGCCGTCGGCCCGGTGCACCGGCAGCTGCTCGGTGAGGGCCTGCAGCACGCCGGTGCGCAGCTCGGTGTTGAAGTTGACCTTACCCACGTTCATCGCAGGGGCCTTGGCCAGCTCGGAGGCCGGAATCCCAGAGGCGCCGTGAAGCACCAGCGGCACCCGGACGCGAACGGCCACCTCCTGCAGGACGTCCCACCGCAGCCGGGGTTCGCCGCGGTACTTGCCGTGGACGTTGCCCACGGCCACGGCAAGCAGCCGGGCGCCGGTGCGGGCCACGAAGTCCTCCACCTGGCCGGGATCGGTCAGGCCCGCCTCGTGACCGGCGGCGTTCCCGCCGGCGTCGGGGCCGAAGGCGCGGTCCTCGTCGCCGGCGAGGCCGCCAAGCTCGGCCTCGATGACGATGTCGTCCCGGCCCTGCGCTTCGAGCCTGGCCCGGACGTCCCGGACCAGGGCGATGTTCTCCTCGTAGGGCAGTGCGGAGCCGTCCACCAGCACCGAATCGGCTCCGGCGTCGACAGAATCCAGGATCAGCTGCGGGTCCGCGGCGTGGTCCAGCTGGACCGCGACGGGGACGCGGGCGTCGTCGGCGAGGCCACGCAGGGCCGTGATCAGCCGCAGGCCGTTGGGGGTGCCCGCGGTCTTCGGCGCCACCAACAGGATGATGCCCCGCCCGACCTCCTCCGCCGCGCCCACCACGGCCAGCGCCGTCGTGAAGTCGTAGCAGGTGAAGGCCGGGACGGCCGAGCCCTGCTGCAGGGCGCCGGCGACCAGGGTGTCCAGACGGGTACGCATCAGGCGCTGAGGCCCGAGACCAGGAGCCAGGCCACGAAGGTCAGCGCGAAGCCGGCCACGCCCAGCACGGTGGTCAGCACGGTCCAGGTGCGCAGGCCGTCGGCGACGGTGAGGCCGTAGTAGCGGACCACCACCCAGAAGCCGGCGTCGGTGACGTGGGACAGTCCGAGCGAACCGAAGCCGATCGCGATGACCAGCACCGCGATCTGTGCCGGGGTGTAGCCGCCGGAGGCCACCGCGGAGGACAGCAGGCCGGAGGTGGTCACGATCGCCACGGTGGCCGAGCCCTGCGCGGCGCGGAGGGCCAGGGAGATGATGAAGCCCAGCAGCAGCAGCGGCACGCCGAGCGTGTCGAGGGTCTGGGAGAGGGCCTGGCCGATGCCGGAGACCTGCAGGACGCTGCCGAACACACCGCCGGCGGCCACCACCATGAGGATCGAGGCGATAGGGGGCAGCGCGCCCTCGAAAATTTCACCGGTCTCGGTCAGCGACCAGCGGCGGCGGACGGCGAGCAGGAAGAAGCAGAGCGCCACGGCCACCAGCAGGGCGAAGAACGGGTTGCCGACGAAGGATGCGACGCCGTACCAGGCGCTGCTCTTGGCGATGGTGAGGGTGCCGACCGTGCCGAGCAGGATCAGGACGATGGGGGTGGCGATCAGGAAGATGATCAGGCCCGGCCGCGGCGGGGCGACGGCGGCGGCGCCGGGACCGTCGTGGCCCACCTTCACCAGGGACTTGGTGCCGAACTCGTCCACCTGGGCCTTGACCGCGGGCAGCAGTTCGTAGTCCCTGCGGTTCATGATCGAGGCCACCCAGTAGGACAGGAAGCCCAGCGGGACGCAGATGACCAGCGAGATCAGGGCGATCAGGCCGATGTCGGCGCCGAAGACGCCCGCGCCGGCCACGATGCCCGGGTGCGGCGGGACGGCGACGTGGATGGCCAGCATGATGCCGGCCATCGGCAGGCCGAACTTCACCGGGTGGACCTTGGCGATCTTGGCGAAGGCGTAGACGATCGGCACCAGGACGATGATGCCGACCTCGAAGAACACGGGGATGGCGACGAGGAAGCCGACGGCGGTGAGCGCCACAGCCACGCGCCTGGCACCGAGTTTCGCGGTGAAGTGGTCGGCGAGGGACTGCACGCCGCCGGAGACCTCGATCATGCGGCCGAGGATGGCGCCGAGGGCGATCAGCAGCGCGACCTTGCCCATGGTGCTGCCGACGCCGTTGGAGACGACCGTGAAGACGTCCTTGAGCGGGATCTGGGCGGCGACGGCCACCAGGATGCTGACCGTCAGGAGGGCCACGAAGGCCTGGATCTTGAAGCGGATGATCAGCACCAGCAGGAGGGCGACGCCGGCGGCGGCGATGGTCAGCAGCAGCGGAGTGCCCAGCTCCACGGCCGGTTTGATGACGGGCGCGTCGGCCGCGCCCACCATCAGGGAATTGAGCAGGGGGTTCATCGGGGGTGTCTCCTTTGACAGGCGGGAGGGAGGGGGCCGGCCGCGGCGTTGGGGGCCGCCGCGGCCGGGGTCGGGGGGGTCGGAAGGCTTAGGCGGTGCGCTTTGCGGGGGCAACGACCTTGATGACGGCCGAGTCGTCCTCGGCGGCGAGGCCCTGGGCCTGGCCCAGCAGGTAGAGCTGTTCGGCGGCGGCGGCCACCGGCGCGGCGAGCCCGGCGGCGCGGGTGGCCTTGCCGACGATACCCATGTCCTTGACGAAGATGTCCAGCCGGCTCAGGACCTCCGCGCCGTCCTCGGTGTAGGCCTCGAGGATGCGGGGGCCGCGGTTGGAGAGCATGAAGGACCCGGCGGCGCCGGCCTCAAGCGCGGCCAGGGTCTTCGCCTGGTCCAGGCCAAGGGCGTCGGCCAGGGCCATCGCCTCGGCCGCGGCGGCGATGTGCACGCCGCACAGCAGCTGGTTAACGGTCTTGAGCGCCTGGCCGTCGCCGGGCTTGTCTCCCACCACGGTCAGGGTGGAGGCGAGCAGTTCCAGCACCGGACGGGCGGCTTCCAGGGCGGCGGGTTCGGCGCCGACGACGATCAGCAGGTCGCCCTCGCCGGCGCGCTTCGGGCCGCCGGAAAGCGGGGCGTCCACCAGGCTGACGCCGTGCTCGGCCAGCCGGGCCACGGTGGCGGGGACGGCGTCGGTGCCCACGGTGCTGCCGAGGATGACGACGGCGCCGGGCTTGAGGACCCCGGCGACGCCGGCTGCGCCGAAGAGGACCTCGTCCAGCTGTTCGCCGTTGCGCACGGCCAGCAGCAGCGCGTCGGCGCCCTCGGCGGCCTCACGGGCGGAGCCGAAGGTGCGGACGCCGGCCTCTTCGGCGAGCCGCAGGCGGGGCTCGGCGATGTCGAAGCCGTGGACGGTCAGTTCCGTGGCAAGCCGGGCTGCCATCGGCAGGCCCATGGCGCCGAGGCCGAGGACGGTGACTTGGTAGTTCATGGTTTTCTCCGTTGAAAGGGTGCGGCTGGTTAGAAGGTGGCGCTGAGTTTGCGCGTGACCTGGGCGAGGGATTCGTCGTCGCCGACGTTCCCGGCGAAGACGACGTACGGGATGCCCTTGGCGGGTCCGTCGACCGGCTCCCAGAGGGAGACGATGCCCGGGAGCATGGGGCCGCGGACGATCGCGCGGCGGATTTCGAGGCCGTGGGCGGCGACGTCCGAGGAGGTGATCCCGCCCTTGGCGATCACGAAGCGGGGCGGGAAGGTCTTCAGCGTCCGGTTGACGACCGCGACGACGGCGGCCGAGACGGTACGGGCGATCCGCAGGCTCTCCGCGGCGTCGTCGGCCTTGATCAGGAGGCGGCTGGTGTGCAGGATGACGTCCGCGCCGTGCAGCGCGTCGGCGACATGGGCGACCGTGGCGTCCAGGTGCTCCTCGGCGCGGCCGTCCAGGAGCTGTTCGACGTCGATCTCCACGATCCGGGCCGACCCATGCTGGGCGGTCAGGGCGTTGAGCTGGCGGGTGGTGACGCCCACGTGC
The DNA here is from genome assembly GCF_042668995.1 of Arthrobacter sp. NPDC057259. Classification (NCBI taxonomy): domain Bacteria; kingdom Bacillati; phylum Actinomycetota; class Actinomycetes; order Micrococcales; family Micrococcaceae; genus Arthrobacter; species Arthrobacter sp. NPDC057259. The sequence goes on along the minus strand of NZ_JBHUYA010000002.1, from coordinate 347,031 downwards.
GAACCAACCACGATCAGGCCGCCGGCCTCCGAGGGCTGGTTGCCGGCGTAGGCCTCGGCGCCGGTGAGTTCGGCGCGGATTTCCTGCCCGATCCGGGCTCGGACGAACGGCGGGCCGACGCGGTAGAGCAGCTTCTTGCCGCGGCGTTCTGCCTCCTGCAGGCCCAGGGAGAGGAGCCGGAGGTCGTTCTCGGAGACGATGTCGGCCACGATCGGGGTGGAGTCGGTGGCGGCGTCGATGGCGTCCGCGATGGCGCGGGCCGAGGCCTGCGGGTCCCCGGCCCGGATGGTGTCCAGGTCCAGGACGATCACGGAGCCGGCGCTGAAGCGGCCGCCGGACTTTTCCTCGACGTAGCGGGCGAGCTCGGAGTTGGCGAAGCCGAAACTGGCGTCACGGGCGAACTCGGTGTCCGCCACCGGGGTGAGGCGGCCGGTGGCGCCGGCGCGCATGTAGTGCACCCCGCCGATCGTGACGCGGCCGGCGTCCGGGAAGGCCGGGACGATCACGACGCCGTCTGTGGCCCCGCCGTCGACGGCGCTGACGGTGGCGGCGATGACGTCCGGCTCCAGCGGGTAGTGGCCGCGGAGGGTGGAATCGCTGCGGCTGACGAAGCCCACGCTCAGGGACTCGGCCTGCGCGGCGGCGAGCGCGTTGCGGACGATTTCCTCGTTGCGGGCTGCGGCCTCGGCCGGGTCCAGGCTGCGGGTGTTGGTCAGGACGTAGACGGCGTCCGCGGGGCGGCCGTTGATGCGGTGGGAGAAGGCCCAGGCAAAGTCCTCCACCTCCCACCGGGTCAGGACGGGGAGGTCGGCGACGGACTGGGTGCCGGTGGGGTCATCATCCAGCACCACGAGGGTGCGGGGGCCCGCCGCGGCGGCTGCGGCCACGCCGTCGGCCACCAAGGCTGCCGGTACCGGGACCTCCGCCGGAAAGGCGGCCAGGACATCTGCCTCTAAGGGCTCTGCTGCTAAGGGCACGTGCACTCCATTGTGGAAACTCTGTTGCGGTGGAATCTGCGCGGCTGGTCTCCAACCGCATTTGTAAGATGTCTGACATCTAACAAGTGAGTGTTAGTGTGGCATAAGGCACAGAGACGCGCAAGTAGACTTGTCGGGCACGCGTGTGGATGACGTTGGACGGGGAGATTTGGCTAGGAAATCGCTGGTAGGCGTGGTGGCCGACGAGCTGCTGGACCGCATCATCGCCGGCGAGTTCCCGCCCGGCTCCCCGGTCCCGGGCGAGCTCGAGCTGAGCGCGCGGCACGACGTGAGCCGGATGACCGTCCGTGAGGCGATCAAGACCCTGGAGGCCCAGCACATCCTGAGCGTCGAGCGCGGGCGGGGCACGTTCGTCAACCCGCTGAGCCGCTGGGCATCGCTGGAGGCCGTGCTGCGCGCGGCCTCGGAGGGCACCAACGACGCCGCCACGGCGGTCCAGCTCATCGAACTGCGGCGGATGCTGGAATCGGGAGCCTGCGAACTGGCGGCCTCGCGGATCAGCGACGCCGACCTGGACACCCTCCGCGGCCAGGTGGAGTCAATGCGCACCGCCCACGAACACCACGACGTCGCAGCCTTCGTGGCCGCCGACCTCGCCTTCCACGACCTGATCCTGCGCGCCTCGGAGAATGTTTTCGCCGCGGTGCTGTTCGCGCCGTTGCACCGGGTCCTTGAGAGGCGCCGGACCCAGACCTCCGAGGTGCGTGAGATCCAGGCCCATGCGATCGAGCAGCACGGAAAAATTGCGGCGGCGCTGGCCACCCGCGACCCACGGCTGGCGCGCGACGCTATGGACGCCCACATGCAGCAGACGCTGGATGACCTGCGGACCTACGTGCTGGCGGCCCCGGCAGGCTGACGCTGCCCGATGGCCGCCCAATGGCCGGGCTATCGGCGCCCCAAGCCTGTTTAGGCCAGGGAGAGGAAGAGCTTCTCCAGTTCGGCGCGGTCCAGGCTGGGGTCCTCCTGCTGCATGCACTGCTGCAGGCCGGTGGCGATGATGGAGAAGCCCGCCTTGTCGAGGGCGCTGGAGACGGCCGCGAGCTGGGTCACGACGCTCTTGCAGTCGCGGCCCTCCTCGAGCATGCGGGTCACGGCGGCAAGCTGGCCCTGGGCGCGGCGAAGCCGGTTAATGACGGACTTCATGTCCGTGGGATCGAGTTCCATGGGAGCCTCCCGGAAAAGTGGTGGATTACCGTCTATCATATACCCCCTGCCGTATCATGCATACCCCCGGCAGGTATCGGGAATCCCCCTGTGGGGGCCGAAAGTACCTTGCCCCGGCGTCGGTCCGGGCGTATTTCTGAGCTTGTGAACTCGGCAGCATTCCTCGATCCGGCACTCCCCTTCGGCAACGCCGCGCCGGGCGGCGGCCACTGGAAGCGGCTGGTATCCCTGGGTGACTCGTTCACCGCCGGCCTGGGGGACCCTGAACCGGGCAGTCCCGGCGGCATCCGCGGCTGGGCGGACCGGATTGCGGAGGAGCTCGCCGCCCTCCGTGCCGACTTTTCCTACGCCAACCTCGCCGTCAGCGGCCTGGTGCTGCAGGAGATCGTCGACCTGCAGTTGGAGCGGGCCATCGCGCTGCAACCGGACCTGGTGACGCTCTCCGCGGGCGGCAACGACCTGGTCTTCCACCGCCGCGACCCGGACCGTCTCGCCGTCGACCTGGACGCCGCCGTCGCCGCCCTGTCCGCCACGGGGGCGACCGTGGTGATCTTCACCGGCCCCGACTGGGGCCACACGCCCGTTTTTGGCCGCATCCGTGGGAAGGTGGCGGTGTTCAACGAGAACATTCGGACCATCGCGGCACGCCACCATGGCGTGATCGCGGACCTGTGGACCATGCGGGAACTCAGCGATCCGCGGATGTGGGACCCGGACCGGCTGCATTTTTCGCCGCTGGGCCACCACACCATTGCGGGCATGGTGCTGGACACCCTGCAGGTTCCGCACACCTTGGTGCCGCTGCGGCCCAAGCCGCTGCCCGCGCCCGGCTGGCGCCAGACCCGCACCGAGGACCTGTCCTGGGCGACGCACTATCTGTTTCCGTGGATGGCCCAGCGGCTCCGGCCGCACCCGCCCGAGAGCCCGGCCGCGCCGAAGCGCCCGGACCCCGGCCCGGTACTGCGGGTGACCGCTTCCCCCGCCGGCCGCCCCTAGTCCGGGGCGGTCCGGTCCGCTAGCCTGCAGGGACGGCCCCCGGCCGCCGCGGCCGGGTCAACGGACCGACGACGATCCCGAGGAGCGAAGATGTCCAACCACACCTACAGCATTTCCGAAATAGTCGGCACCTCGACGGAGGGCGTCGATGCGGCCGTCCGTAACGGCATCGCCGAGGCCGCCAAGACCCTGCGCAACCTGGACTGGTTTGAGGTCAAGGAGATCCGCGGACACCTGGAAAACAACGAGGTGGCCGACTGGCAGGTCACCATCAAACTCGGCTTCCGGCTGGAGCGCTGACCCGCCGTCCCTGCCGTGCTTTCTGCTGGACGCCTGCTAACGATTGCATCTCCCTTGCGGCGATTTCCTCCGCCCGGGTGGCAATTTGATAGTAAGCATGATTAGTATTTACCCAGAAGGACGAAGCGCACCCGGCAACCCGGGTGTCTCCTCAACAGAAAGCGAAGGACAGCAAATGGGTATTCTCGGATTTCTGATTCTGGGTCTCATCGCCGGCGCAATCGCCAAGGCCATCCTGCCGGGCCGTCAGGGCGGCGGCTGGGTCATCACGATGGTCCTCGGCGTTGTTGGCGCCCTCCTGGGCGGCTTCATCGGCAGCGCAATCTTCGGCACCGGTCTGCAGGACTTCTTCTCGCTGACCACTTGGCTGCTGGCGATCGTCGGTTCGATCATCGTTCTGCTCATCTACGGCATGATCACCCGCCGTTCGCACCGCTAAGTCGGAGCACTAGGAACCGGCTCCGGGATTTATTCCCGGGGCCGGTTTTTTGTTTCCGGATATCCGCCGGGGGGCCCCGGGCCACCGCGGATATCCACCCATCAGCACGGATTAGGAGCGCAGTATGAAGAACAAACTTGTTTTCGGCACAGGCCTTGCCGCCGGCTACATCCTGGGGTCCCGCTCGGGCCGCGCCGCGTACGAGAAGCTGAAGACCCGCGCGTCGGAACTCTGGCAGAGCAAGCCGGTGCAGGACGGGGTCACCGCGGCCACCGAGGCTGTCAAGGACAAGGCCCCCGAAGTAACGGGCCAGCTGGCCGAGGCGGCCCGCCGCGCCGGAACGGTCATCACCTCCAAGGTCCACCACGACGGCTCAGCGGGCGACGGCGCCACGAAGACCTCGAACGCCGCAACCCGTGAGGACACCGCCACGGCCGAGCCGACAGGCGCCGTCCCGGCGCACAGCACCCACGTGGGCACCCCGAACCTCGGCACCGACGAGGCGCCGAAGCACGTCACGCCGAACTAGATCGCAGATTCCGCCGCGGTTTCGGACTGGCGCCCCCCGGACCCGGGGTGCGTCCGTCCGGAACCGCAGCGAAAAACCGGAGTCGGCTTTCCACCACCGTGGCGTCGAGCGCGTCGGAGGTGCGGATCCGGGCGGCGAAGCCGTTGTCCGTCAGGATGGAACGGGTGGCGCGGGCCTGGCTCCGGCTGGTTTCGATTAGGAGCCAGCCGCCCGGGACGAGCCAGTCCGTGGCGCCGGCCGCAATACGTCGGTGCAGCGCGAGGCCGTCCACTCCCCCGTCGAGCGAGATCCGGGGTTCATGGAGCCTGGCCTCCGGGGGCATTCCGGCGATGGCATCGGTGGGCACGTACGGCGCGTTCACCGCCAGCAGGTCCACGCGACCCCGCAGCTCCTCGGGCAGGGCTTCGAACAGGTCGCCGGTGTGGACAGCGGCGCCGGGTGCGCTGAGGTTACGCCGCGCACAGGCGACGGCGGCGGGGTCAAGGTCCGCGGCGTGCAGCTCCATCGGGCCGGCGGCCGCCAACAGCGCAGCCCCCACCGCTCCGGAGCCGCAACACAGATCCACCACCACGGGCGGGCGCCCGGGACCGGCGTCCACCACCAAGGGCGGGCGCCCGGGACCGGCGTCGAGCTCCCGCAGCAGCGTCACTCCGCGCCGGACGAGGTATTCCGTGCGGCGGCGGGGGACGAAGACCCCGGGATCCACGGCAATTCTCAGCCCGCAGAAGTCCGCCCAGCCCAGCAGGTGTTCCAGCGGGAGCCCGTCGACGCGGCGGTCCACGAGGCTTTCGAGTTGATCCGTGTCCGCGGCGGCGCCGAGCAGCAGGTCAGCTTCTTCTTCGGCGAAGACACAGCCGGCGCTGCGGAGCCGCCGAATGATGTCCTGCCGCCGGGTACCGGTGTGCTGCATGGGCCGTTCCGTCCGCCGCGGGTAGGGAACTTCATGCTAGCGGTGCGGTCGGGGTCAGCCCACCACCCGGAGGGACGGCCGCGGGCGTGCCGGTACCAGCCGGAGGACTTTCTTGCGGGCGGCGGCGGCGCTGGGCCGGTCCGCGGGGTTCATGGCCGTCATCGACTTCAGCAGGCCGGTCCAGCCGTTGCCGAGCGTGGCGGGGATCGCCGGGCTGCGGAGGGTGCGGGCCACGAGCGACTCCACCGGGGTTCCCGGGTAGGCCTTCTCCCCCGTGAGGCACTCGAGGAGCACCAGGCCCAGGGCGTAGATGTCGGTGGCGGGGTGGAGCGGCTGTTCCTTGGCCTGCTCCGGGCTCATGTAGTGCACCGTACCGGAGGACATGCCGGCCTCGGGGGTGGTGCCGGCCGTCACGGCGATGCCGAAGTCGGCCAGCCGTACCGAGCTGCGCCGCAGCTGGCTAACGAGGATGTTGGCGGGTTTGATGTCCCGGTGGACCAGGCCCCTGCCGTGGACGTGGTCGAGGCCGGCGAGGGCATCGGCGGCCCACGACGCGACGTTGGCGGGCTCGGTGGCGCCCTGGTGGATGCGGTCGCTCAGGCTTCCGCCGCTGGCATATTCCTCCACCAGGTAAGGCCGGCCGGCCCACCGGTCGCCCTCGGGGACGGTGCCGGCCGCAACGAAGCGGACGACGGCGGGGTGGTCCAGGGAGGCGAGGACCCGTGCCTCGTCGAGGATCCGGGAGGCGTCCTTTTCGGCCGGCCCCTCGGCAACCTTGATGGCGACCGGCCGGCCGGTGGCGAGGTCGCTGCCGCGGTAGACCGTGGACGTTGCGCCTCGGCCCAGCCGCTCGTGGACCAGAAAGCGGCCCTGGGGTTCGTTGGGGAGGGCCAGCAGGCTGGCGTCGAGGCCGGGCAGCCCGGCTGCCGGGAGGAGGGTCTCGGTGACCGGAACGGCGCTCACGAAAGGGAGGCCAGTGCGTTGGAGGGGTGGAGGATGCCGTCGACTTGGAAGCCGCAGGAGCAGCGCCAGACCGGCGGCAGCGAGGCCGGCCCGCCGTCGGGCTCATAGGAGTAGTCGGCCATGGTGGCGAGCGCCGGGGCCTCCCACTGCATTGGGGCGCCGCAGTGGCTGGGGGCCAGGGCGCGGATGGCGGCGGAGGTCCGATCCGCGGTCTGGGCCTGGTTTTCCAGCTCCACATCCATTGAGCCCGCCTCGGGCCCGAAGCCGTGGTCGATGGTCAGCAGCCGCGACTCATCATTTTTGCGCGATAGGTTATCCAACACATTGGTAAGCATACATATCGCTAGCTGAACTAGCTAGTTTTGAGTCCCGGAACTTTGCTCTAGTCAGTGGCTGGCGGTGTGCTCGTCCAGGGCCTCGGTCATCTTGCGCAGGAAGGACACGATCACGCGGCTCTCGTCGGGCGTGAGGCCCTCGGCGACCTCGAGCATCCGGCGGTGCATCTGCCCCAGGGTTTCCCGGACCTCGGTGTCGGTCTCCGTCGTCGGGACGATCACCAGGGAGCGCCGGTCGGTGGGGTGCGGCTCGCGGCGGACATGCCCGCTGAGCACCAGCCGGTCGATCAGGGAGGTGGTGGACGCCGTCGTGATTCCCAGCATGCGGCTGAGGTCCTTGGGCCCCACCCGTTCTCCGGAGGACTGGGCGCGGAGCAGGTAGCGCAGCGCCAGCAGGTCGGTCTCGCCCATGCCCATGGAGTCCCTGGTGGAACGCCGGGTGGCGACCTCGGCGGAGCGGTAGCCGCGGAGCGCCTGCAGCACGGCGGTGGGGGCATCAACCTGCCCCTCCAAGCCGTACCAGTAGCCTGAGTCTGCCGTTACATGGGAGTCCATAGATCAATCCTAGCCGAGCTGATAACTAGACAGGCTTCCTAACGTGGCCTGTCGGGTGCGGGACGCAAAAAACCCCCGGCGTCCTGTCGCCAGGATGCCGGGGGAATTTCCACTCTTCGCTAAAAGAGTGGGCCCTGTGGGGATCGAACCCACGACCCACGGATTAAAAGTCCGATGCTCTACCAACTGAGCTAAAGGCCCCCTCAAGCGGCCGCTGCACGGGAAACGCGGCAGAAACCGGCTCCGGGCGCAGTGGCAGCGCCATCCATTTCTGGACGTTAACACTGTACCGCAGACCACGCCGCGCTTTTCACCGCCGACGCGCCGTAACGGGCCGATCCCGCGGCGGCGCGGGCGCCCCGGACCGGTTCCCGGTACCTTCCCGGTGCGGGCTGCCGGGCCCCGCCGGACGCTCGATTCCCCGATGGCACAGGAGTAGCGTGGTGGCATGAGCGAGCAAGCAGGTACCGGCAATCCCGGCCCCGTCCGTCACCACAAGCCGAAGCCCTTCGCGCCGATCGACTTCGAGCCGTTCGCCGGCGGCGCCGATCCGGCCCGCGTGTCAGAGGCGGCCCACCTGGCCGCCCAGGCGCTGGTCCGCCGCGGCCGCGACAGTGACGACCCCAAGGTCACCAAACGCCTGGTGAAGCTCGCCGACGAACAGGGCCTGGAGGCGATCGCCGAGATGTGGGCCGAGAGCCCGGCCCGGTCCCTGCCCGGCGCCCTGTGGCGCTTGTATGCCCTGCGCGCCGCGACGGTGCAGGATCCGGAGCGGATCTCGGTGTACTTCCGGGCAGGCAAGGACACCGCGCAGGTGTCCCACGCCGTCGCCGGGGCGGCCGAGCCGCCGGGCGCCGAGGAGATGCGCACCATGGCGGATGCCATCCTCTCCGGGGCGTTCGACGGCGAGTTCGACGTCGCGCTGGAACGGTCCGCGGCGTTTTGCCGGGTAGTTGCCCTGGGGCAGGCCACCCTCGCCGACGGCGCCGAGCACAGCAACGCCGGGCACGCCACCAAGCTCACGCGGAACTCGCACCTGCTGGTCAAAACCGCGGAGGACCTGGAGCACGCGGCCAACGCGTGGCGCCTCGGCGAGCTCGACTAGAGACCCACCGGACCGGCCATGGCGGGGTCCGGATACGCCCGCCGGGGCCCCGCTGTCAATCTTGACTTGGTCCGTCGGGCGTAGAAAACTAAAACCGGTGCCGAGCTGCGAAACCCCCGGGCTTCAACAATTAGCCGCCTAGAGCGGCCTACCGCCGAGAGGCGTATCCGGCTCGGCACCATCTACTCTTCCCCCTCTGTTCCGCCCCCGCAGGGCCGCCGTCCACCGGACGGTAAAGTGATCTTCATGCGCGGGCCGATCAATTCGAATCAAGGCCGGCGGACCACGCCCGTGTACGCCTCATTCGGAGACCGGTAACCCCACGTGAAGCTGCGACTTTTTCCCCAGGAACCTGCGGGACTGAACCTCCTGTCCCAGATGGCCCGGCAGATCCTGCTGGCCACCGGCACGCTCTCGGAGATCCTCGGCGCGCCCGCGGCCGAACACTCCCGCCTGGTCGAGGACATGCACAACCACGAGGCGAAGGCGGCCGAGCTGCACTTCGCGCTGCTGACCCACATGCGCAGCAGCTTCCTCAACCCGGTCCCCCGCGACGACATGTACGCCCTCTCCCGCTATCTGAACGAGGCGATGGAGAAGCTGGACGCCGCCGCGGACCTGGTCTTCCTCTACAAGCTGGACCGGCTGCCCCGCCGCGCCGCGGACCAGTTGGAAATCATCAGCCGGCAGGCGGAACTGACCGTCGAGGCGATGCGCCAGCTGAACAACCTGGACGAGCTGGAGGACTACTGGATCGAGGTGCTGCGGCTGACCAAACGCGCCGAACGCACCCACCGGGTCTGGGTGGCGGACATGCTCAAGGACATGAAGCACGCCCAGTACGCCCGCAACCGGGACATCGCCGACCAGCTGGTGGATGTCACCAAGGACATGCGCCGGATCGCCACCCAGGTAGGCAGCATCATCGTCAAGGAATCCTGACGTGTCCCTGGTCTTCTTCGCCGCGGTGGTGCTGTTCGCCGCGGCCTTCGCCTTCCTGAACGGTTTCCGGGACGCCTCCTCCTCGGTGGCGCTGGCCGTCCGCACCCGGGCGCTGACCCCCACCATCGCGGTCCTGCTGGCCGGGCTGTTCAACTTCGTCGGGGCGGCCCTCAGCGCGGCCCTGGCCCTGGAGGTCAGCCGCACCTGGGTGGTGCTGCCGGCCGGCGGCAACGGCCTGACCATCCTGATGGCCGGATTGCTCAGTGCGGTGCTGTGGGGCGTCTACAACTGGTGGCGGGGCATCCCGTCGTCGTCCACGCATGCGCTGGTCGGCGGCCTTGCCGGCGCCGGCCTCGCCAGCGTGGCGGTGGGCGGCAACTCGGTGCTGGGCGTGGACCAGTCGCTGATGGTGCAGGTGGTACTGCCGCTGCTGATCTCCCCCGCGATCGCCTTCGCCGGGTCCTACCTGCTGGTCTGGCCGGCCACGTGGGCGGCGCGCTACACCCCGCCCGGCGTCGTCAACAGCCGCGCCCGGCGCGCCCAAGCCGTGGCCGCGGGCGCCGTCGCGTTCGGCCACGGGCTGCAGGACGGGCAGCGTACCAGCGCCGTGCTGATCCTGGCGATGATCGCGGCGGGCCTGGCCGACGGCGGGTCCATGCCGGTGTGGGTGGCCCTGCTGACGGCCGCCATGCTGACCGCAGGGACGCTGGCGGGCGGGTGGCGGATTTCCTACACCCTGGGCCACCGCCTGGTCCGGATCGATCCGCTGCGCGGGTCCGTGGCGCAGCTCTACAGCAGCCTGATCCTGCTGGTGGGCGCGATCGGGCTGCACTGGCCGGTGTCCACCACGCACACCGTCACCGCGGCGGTGCTCGGAGCCGGGGCGAACCAGGGCTACGCCGCCATGAACCGGCGGCTGGTGCTGCGGATCCTGGCGTTCTGGACACTCACGCCGCTGGTGACCGCCGCTGTGGCGTTCGTGCTGGAGCTGGCGCTCTCGCCGCTCTCAAACCTGTAGCACCCGGCAGAGGCCAGCCAGCCCCCAGGCTTTATCCGAAGCGGCCGGAGACGTAGTCCTCGGTGGCCTTGACGGTGGGGTTGCTGAAGATGGTGTGGGTGTCCCCGTACTCGATCAGCTTGCCCGGCTTGCCGGTGCCGGCGATGTTGAAGAACGCCGTCTTGTCCGAGACGCGGGCGGCCTGCTGCATGTTGTGGGTCACGATCACCACGGTGTACTCATCCTTGAGTTCGTTGATGAGGTCCTCGATGGCGAGGGTGGAGATCGGGTCCAGCGCGGAGCAGGGCTCGTCCATCAGGATGACCTGCGGTTCCACGGCGATCGCGCGGGCGATGCAGAGGCGCTGCTGCTGGCCGCCGGAGAGGCCGGAGCCGGGCTTGGCCAGGCGGTCCTTGACCTCGTTCCAGAGGTTCGCGCCGCGCAGCGAGCGCTCCACCAGCGCGTCGGCGTCGCCCTTGGAGATTTTCTTGTTGTTCAGCTTCACGCCGGCCAGCACGTTGTCGCGGATGGACATGGTGGGGAACGGGTTGGGCCGCTGGAAGACCATGCCGATCTGCGAGCGGACCGTCACCGGGTCCACGCCAGGGCCGTAGAGGTTGTCGCCGTCGAGCAGCACCTCGCCCTCCACGCGGGCGCCCGGGATCACCTCGTGCATCCGGTTCAGGGTGCGCAGGAAGGTGGACTTGCCGCAGCCGGACGGGCCAATGAAGGCCGTGACGGACTTGGCGTCGATGTTGATGTTGACGTCCTCGACGGCCAGGAATTTGCTGTAGTAGACGTTGAGGTCTTTGACGTCGATGCGCTTAGACATGCTGTTCCTTCACTGGGAGAGATTGAGGGTCCGGTAGCCGGCGCGGGCCTAGCGGCCGGCTTTCGGGGCGAAGATGCGGGCCACCAGGCGGGCGGCGAGGTTGAGCAGCATCACCAGGATGATCAGGACCAGGGCCGCGCCCCAGGCGCGCTGGTCCGACGGTCCCGGGTTCGACGGCGAGGTCGGGTTCAGGATCTGGGTGTAAATGAACGTCGGGAGCGAGGCCATCCAGCCGCCAAAGACGTTGTTGTTGATCGAGGTGGCGAAGCCGGCGGTGACCAGGATGGGGGCGGTCTCGCCGATCACGCGGGCGATCGCGAGGGTGACGCCGGAGGCGATGCCGGAGATCGCCGTCGGAATGACCACCTTGAGGATGGTGCGCCACTTCCGCACGCCCAGGGCGTAGGCCGCCTCGCGCAGTTCGTTCGGGACGATCTTCAGCATTTCCTCGCTGGAGCGGACCACCACCGGGATCATCAGCACGGAGAGGGCGACGGCCGCGACGGCTCCGGTCTTGGTGCCCGGACCGGCGACGGCGAAGAAGAACGCCGCGGCAAAGAGGCCGGCCACAATCGAGGGGATGCCGGTCATCACGTCGACGAAGAAGGTGATGGCCCGCGCCAGCGGGCGGTCATCGCCGTATTCGACCAGGTAGATCGAGGTCAGCAGGCCCACCGGGACGGAGATGACCGTGGCCAGCAGGGTGATCTGCACGGTGCCGATGAGGGCGTGGTAGATGCCGCCGACCACGGGGGCGCCGTTCTCGACGCTCTTGTTGTCGAACGCGCCGGTCACCCCGTTCATGGAGGTGCCGAGGAACCCGGGATCCAGCAGGCCGGGGAGGCCCTTGACCAGAACGGTCCAGATCACGGAGACCAGGGGCAGCAGGGAGATCAGGAACGCGCCCACCACCAGGCAGGTGGCGAGCTTGTCCTTGGCCCGGCGGGAGCCTTCGACGGCGGCGCTCCAGCCGACCAGGCCCACGGTGAAGAGGACGGCGGAGACGATGCCCCAGCCGAAGGCGTTGAAGCCGATCAGGGCCAGGATGGCGGCGCCGAGGATCAGGGCGAGGGCCAGGACGATGTACGGCGCGGACTTGGGCAGCTGGCCCTTGGTCAGGGCCGAGCGCTTCTTGACGGGGGTCAGGGTGGCAGTCATTTAGTTGGCTCCCGAGAATTCTTTGTGCCGGGTGATGATCCACCGGGCGAGCATGTTCACGCCGAGGGTAATGATGAACAGGACCAGGCCGGCCGCGATCAGGGTGCTGACCTTCAGGCCGCTGGCTTCCGGGAAGTTCAGGGCGATTTCGGCGGCGATGGTCTGGTTGCCGGACTGGATCAGGCTGGCGGTCAGGGCGCCGGAGGAGAGCACCAGCGCCACGGCCATGGTCTCTCCGAGCGCGCGGCCCAGGCCCAGCATGATGGCGCTGATGATGCCGGGGCGGCCAAACGGCAGTACCGCCATCCGGATCATCTCCCAGCGGGTGGCGCCCAGGGCCAGCGCGGCCTCCTCGTGCAGCTTGGGGGTCTGCAGGAAGATTTCGCGCGAGAGCGAGGTGATGATGGGCAGCACCATGACGGCCAGGACGATTCCCGCGGTCAGGATGGTCTTGCCGGTGGCCGACGCCGGGCCCTGGAAGATCGGCAGCCAGCCGAGGTTGGAGGCGAGCCAGCCGTAGGCCGGGGAGATTTCGCGGGCCAGGAAGGCCGCGCCCCAGGCGCCGTAGACCACCGAGGGGATGGCGGCGAGCAGGTCGATCACGTAGCCCAGGCCCGAGGCGAGCCGGCGGGGGGCGAAGTGCGAGATGAAGAGCGCGACGCCGATCGCCACGGGGGTGGCGATGACGAGGGCGATCACGGCGGCGATCAGGGTACCGATCACGATCGGCCAGATGTAGGCGAAGAAGCCCGCTCCGCCCTGGATCTTGTCCGGCGGGGCGACGAGCGCCGGGACGGCCTGGATCACCAGGAAGAGCGCCACGCCGAAGAGGACGGCAAGGATCAGGCACCCGGCGGCCAGGGTGGCTGCGGAGAAGACTTTGTCACCGGCGCGGCCTGCGCCCCGGGACGTGGTCAGGGAGGTGGTGGTCACTTCACGATCCTTCAGCTTCGATCTGCGCTGCGCGGCGGACGGGTCACGCCCGTTGCGCGGCGGTCAATCTGGGGTACGGCGGACAAACGGCTAGGTTCCCTGCCCCGGTCAGGCGGTCAATGACCGCCCGGCCGGGACAGGGAACCTGGCTCAGGCTGGTGTTTCCACTATGCCTTGCGGGGAAAGGGATTCCCTAGGACTTTGCCTTGATCGATTCGATCGACTTCGCGGCCTTGTCCTGCAGGGCTTTGGACAGCGGTGCGGACTTCGCGGACTCGGCGGCAGCCTTCTGGCCGGCGTCGGAGACGACGTAGTTCTCGAAGGCCTTGACCAGGTCCGCGGTTTCCTTGCTGTCGTAGGTGCTGCAGACGACGTGGAAGGAGACCAGGACGATCGGGTAGGCACCCTCGATGGTGGTCTTGCGGTCCAGCTTGATGGAGAGGTCGTTGGCGGCGCGGCCCTCGACCGGCTTGCCGGCGTCGACGGCCTTGGCGGCGGCGTCGGCGGAGATCGTGGTGAAGCCGTTGCCCACCTTGATCTGGGCAACGCCCAGCTTGCCGCTGACGGCGGAGTCGTCGGCGTAGGTCACGGCACCGGGGGTGTCGGTGACGGTCTTGACGACGCCGGAGGTGCCCTTGGCGTTCTCGCCCTTGAGCGAGGCCGGCCAGACACCGGAGGACTTGTCGGTCCAGACGTCGGACGCAGCGGCGGACAGGTAGTCCGTGAAGTTCTGCGTGGTGCCGGAGTCATCGGAACGGTTGACCGGGGTCACCTTGAGGTCCGGAAGCTTGGCGTCCGGGTTCAGGGCGGCGATGGCCGGGTCGTTCCACTTGGCGATCTGGCCGCGGAAGATCTTGGCGACGGTGGCGGCGTCCAGCTTCAGGTCCTTGACGTCGGGCAGGTTGAAGGCCACGGCAATCGGGGAGATGTAGACCGGGATGTTCAGGGCGCCGTCGGGGCCGCACTTGGCCTTGGAGGAGGCGTACTCGTCATCCTTGAGGTACGCGTCGGAGCCGGCGAACTGGGCCGAGCCGTCGAGGATGGCCTTGCGGCCCGCGCCGGAGCCGTCCGGGGAGTACTGCACCTGGGCGCCCTGGTTGGCGGAGGCGAAGTTGGTCTTCCACACGTCCATGGCCGCACCCTGCGCGGAGGAACCGATGCCGGTCAGCGTGCCGGTGACCTTGGGGCCGGAGGCGGCCGGGGTGCCCGCGGTGGAGTTGGTCGCGTTGTCGGAGCCGCAAGCGGTGAGCGCCAGGGCGCCGGCTGCGATAACAGCGATGGCCGCGTTGCGGCCGAAGCGTGATGCCTTCACTAGATGTACCCCTTCCAGGGATAAACAGATGCGTGCCGGACCGGAGACGTCCGTACAGAAAAGACGGTGGGTACGTTTTGTACCTTTACCGACGCTAAGTGCCCCAAGTGAAGAGAATTGGGGTCCAAAGTTAACGGCGGGTTAACGAATCCCGGCCATCGGCTGACATCTGCACCGATTTCGACCGTTGATGGTTGCGCTGCGGGCGGACCGGTCGTAAGAGCCGCGCCGCGCGGAGCGGGCGCCGGGGCCAGCAAATAGACTGGACCCCATGGCCGCCGCTACAGGGATTTCCGCAAGCGCACGGTTCCTGCGTGGGCGGATTCGTACCGGCTTCGTCCGGAGCCGGAACTCGTTGCTGCCGGCGGTCCAGATGACTGCGTGCGCCGTCGGGGCCTACGCCTTCGCCGAGTACGTCCTGGGCCACACGGGGCCGCTGTTTGCCGCCACCTCCTCCCTGATCGCCCTGGGCTTCTCCCGTGACCCGCGGCTGCGCCGCGTCGTGGAGGTGGGCCTGGGCTGCACCATCGGCATTGTGGTGGGTGACCTGCTGCTGCACTGGCTGGGCGCGGGAATCTGGCAGGCCGCCGTCGTGCTTCTCTTCTCGATTCTACTGGCGCGGTTCCTGGACAGCGGAACGATTTTCACCACGCAGCTGGGCCTGCAGTCGCTGCTGGTGGTGCTGCTTCCGGCCCCGGCCGGCGGTCCGTTCACCCGCAGCATCGACGCCGTCGTAGGCGGGGTCTGCGCGCTGCTCGTGACGTTCCTGATCCCACGGGACCCGCGCCGCGAACCGCGCAACGACGTCAAGAAGCTGCTCCACGAACTCGCCGAGGTGCTCCGGGAATGCTCGGAAGCGCTGACCCGCAGCGACGCCACCCAGGCCTGGCACGCGCTGATCCGCGGCCGGAACTGCCAGCCGCTGGTGGACGCGATGCGGCAGAGCCTGCGCTCCTCCGGCGAGGTGGCCGCCCTGGCGCCGGCCTACCGGCGCTACCGCGACGAACTGGACCAGCTGTCCCAGTCGCTGGACTACATCGACCTTGCCCTGCGCAATAGCCGCGTCTTCGCCCGCCGCCTGACCAGCGCCATCAACCACGCCGCGCTCTCCGACGACGCCACCGAGAACATCGCCGAGGTGCTGATGGAAACGGCGGCGGCGATCGACGAGCTGGGGCTGGGCCTGGCGGAGGTGCACGACGGCGTCCGCCGCGCCCACCTGCGCACCGCCCGGGTGGAGCTCAGCGAGATCGCCGGCCGGTTGCACCCGCGCCTGCTGGACGTGCAGCGGCTGGAGGGCGAGACCGTGGTGATGCTCTTCCGTCCGCTGATGGTGGACCTGCTGGAGGCCTCCGGCGTGAACTCGGACGAGGCCCGGGACATCCTGCCTGCGCTCTAGCCTGTCGGTGCCCGAGGTTAGGGTGGAGCAATGGCTACAAAGACATCCCGGGCCGCCAAGGCGCCGGGCTATAAATGCGCGGAATGCGGCTGGACGACGGCCAAGTGGGTGGGCCGCTGCGGCGAGTGCCAGGCGTGGGGCACAGTGGAGGAAACCGGCGCCGCGGTGGCCCGGACCACCGCCGCCACCACCGTGCTGGAACCGGCCCGCCGGATCGCCGACGTCGACGCCACCACCGCCGCCTTCCTGCCCACCGGCGTGGACGAACTGGACCGGGTGCTCGGCGGCGGGCTGGTTCCCGGCGCCGTGATCCTGCTCGCCGGTGAACCCGGCGTCGGCAAGTCCACCCTGCTGCTGGACGTCGCGGCCAAGTTCGCCCGGACCGCCCAGGACGTTCTCTACGTCACCGGCGAGGAGTCCGCCGCCCAGGTGAAGCTGCGCGCGGACCGGATCGACGCCGTCGCCGAGTCGCTGTACCTCTCCGCGGAGACCGACCTGGGCCAGGCGCTGGGCCAGGTGGAAAAACTCGAGCCGAGGCTGCTGGTGGTGGACTCGGTGCAGACGCTCAGCAGCGCCGACGTGGACGGCAGCGCCGGCGGCGTCTCCCAGGTCCGCGAGGTGGCCGCGTCCCTGATCGCGGCGGCGAAGCGCCGCAACATGACCACCCTGCTGGTGGGCCACGTGACCAAGGACGGCTCCATCGCCGGGCCCCGGCTGCTGGAGCACCTGGTGGACGTGGTCTGTCAGTTCGAGGGTGAGCGGCACTCTCGGCTCCGGCTGCTGCGGGCGGTCAAGAACCGCTATGGGCCCACGGACGACGTCGGCTGCTTCGATCTGAACGAGAACGGCATCACCGGGCTGGCCGATCCGAGCGGGCTGTTCGTCTCCCGCACCAAAGATCCGGTGTCCGGCACCTGCATCACGGTCACCCTTGAGGGCCGCCGGCCGCTGCTGGCGGAGGTGCAGTCGCTGCTGGCAGAGAGCGCCAACGCCCAGCCCCGCCGCGCCACCAGCGGCCTGGACAGCTCAAGGGTCGCTATGCTGCTGGCGGTGCTGCAGCAACGTGCCGGCTGCCAGCTGCACAAGGATGACTCCTACGTGGCGACGGTGGGCGGGGTGAAGCTCAGCGAGCCCGCCACTGACCTCGCCGTCGCCTTGGCGGTGGCGAGCGCCAAGGCCAGGAAGCCGCTGCCGCAACGGCTGATCGCCTTCGGCGAGGTGGGCCTGGCCGGCGAGGTCCGGCCCGTCCCCGGAATCAACCAGCGGATCCAGGAGGCGCACCGGCTGGGGTTCACCCACGCCGTGGTCCCCGCGAGCCCGGCAGGGCACGGTCCGGTCCCGGAGGGTTTCTCGGTCCGCGAGGTGGGCCACCTGACGGAGGCGCTGAGCCTGCTGATCGCCTAGGCGCCTCCGGCCGTGCGCTGTGCCCGGCAACTGCCTGACGATGGGCGCCCGGCCGTGAGGCCCTTGCCACGCATACCCCCTAGGGGTATGTTGAGTGGTGCACGATGCCGATGAGTTTTCAGGAGGCAGCACCATGGAAAACCAGCACGGCGGCCACACGGACCAGCTCCGGGGCCGGCACCCCCACCCGGACCAGCACGACAGTGCCCGAGGCCACGGCGCACACGGCCATGCCGGGATGCCGGCCGGGGACGCCGCCCATCACGGCCAGCACCCGCCCCAGGATGACGACCATGCCGTCCACCAGCACGGCCAGCATGCCGGGCACAGCGTGGCGATGTTCCGGAACAAGTTCTGGCTGACCCTGGTCCTGTCCGTCCCCGTGGTCCTGTTCAGCCCGATGTTCGGCCACCTGCTGGGCTACGAACCCCCGCAGTTTCCCGGCTCCGCCTGGATTCCGCCGGTGCTGGGCACGGTGGTCTTCCTGTACGGCGGCCAGCCATTCCTCAAGGGCGGCGTCAGCGAGCTGAAGTCCCGCAAGCCCGGCATGATGCTCCTGATCGCGATGGCCATCACGGTGGCGTTCGCCGCGTCGTGGGCCACCAGCCTGGACCTCGGCGGCTTCGACCTCGACTTCTGGTGGGAGCTGGCGCTCCTGGTGGTCATCATGCTGCTGGGGCACTGGATCGAAATGCGCGCCCTGGGCTCGGCGCAGGGGGCCCTCGATGCCCTGGCCGCCCTGCTGCCCGACGAGGCGGAACGGATCACGGACGGCGGCACCGAGACGGTGAAGGTCTCCGACCTGGCCGAAGGGGACACGATCCTGGTCCGCCCCGGCGGCCGGATGCCCGCCGACGGCGAGGTGACGGAAGGCCAGGCCGAGTTCGACGAATCGATGATCAGCGGCGAGTCCCGCACCGTCCTGCGCTCCCCCGGTGACGCCGTCGTGGCCGGGACCATCGCGACGGACAACAGCGTCCGGGTAAGGGTCTCGGCCACCGGCGAGGACACCGCACTGGCGGGGATTCAGCGGCTGGTGGCCGAGGCGCAGTCCTCCTCCTCGAAGGCCCAGGCCCTCGCGGACCGGGCGGCGGCGTTCCTGTTCTACTTCGCCGCAGGCGCCGGCGTCGTGACCTTCATCGCCTGGACGCTGCTGGGCAGCCTGGCCGACGCCGTCGAACGCACCGTCACCGTCCTGGTCATCGCCTGCCCGCACGCCCTGGGCCTGGCCATCCCGCTGGTGATCGCCATCTCCACGGAGCGGGCCGCGCGTGCCGGCGTCCTGATCAAGAACCGGATGGCCCTGGAGCGGATGCGCACCGTCGACGTGGTCCTCTTCGACAAGACCGGAACGCTCACCAAGGGCGCCCCGGAAGTCCGGGATGTGGCCGCTGCGGAGGGTTCGGACCGGGACGAGGTCCTGGCGTTGGCGGCCGCGGTGGAGGCCGACAGCGAGCACCCGGTGGCCCGTGCAATCGTCACCGCCGCCCGCGGACGCGGGCTCGATGTTCCGGCGGCCAGGGACTTCACCTCCCTGACCGGCCGCGGCGTCCGGGCCGACGTCGGCGGCCGCCGGCTCCACATCGGCGGACCGGCGCTGCTGAAGGAACTGGGCCTGGCGGAGCCCGCGGACCTGGCGGCAGCCACCTCCGGGTGGGTCCGCCGCGGCGCGGCCGTCCTGCACCTGGTGGAGGGCGACCGGGTGCTGGGCGCAGTCGGCCTCGAGGACGCCGTGCGGGAGGAATCCCGGCAGGCGGTCGAGGCCCTGCAGCGCCGCGGCATCAGGGTGGCAATGATCACCGGCGATGCCCGGCAGGTGGCGGATGCCGTGGCGGAAGAACTCGGCATCGATGAGGTCTTCGCCGAGGTCCTGCCGGCGGACAAGGACAAGAAGGTTGCCGAACTTCAGGCCCGGGGATTGAAGGTGGCCATGGTGGGCGACGGCGTGAACGACTCCCCCGCCCTGGCCCGGGCCGAGGTGGGCATCGCGATCGGCGGCGGCACGGACGTGGCGGTGGAATCCGCCGGGGTGGTGCTGGCCGGCAACGATCCCCGGGCGGTGCTTTCCATGGTGGACCTGTCCCGGGCGAGCTACCGGAAGATGTGGCAGAACCTCATCTGGGCCACCGGCTACAACGTCCTCGCCGTGCCCCTCGCCGCCGGAGTCCTCGCCTTCGCCGGGTTCGTCCTCTCCCCCGCCGCCGGCGCCATCCTGATGTCCGCCTCGACGGTGGTGGTGGCCCTGAACGCCCAGTGGCTGCGGCGCCTGACCCTCAACCCGGCCCAGGTCCGCTAGGCCGAACAGACACGAAAAGGGGCGTCCGCTGGGCTGGCGGGCGCCCCTTTTCGGGTCAAACAGGAACTACGAAGCTGCTAGGCCTTCTTCGGCGGCAGGGCGAGCTTGAAGATCTTGGCCCAGGTGGAGCCGACCTGCTTCCACATGGGGCCGGTGTTGTAGGGCAGGTTGTACCGGCGGCAGATGTCCCTGACCTCGGGCGCAACCTCGGCGTACCGGTTGGACGGCAGGTCCGGGAAGAGGTGGTGCTCGATCTGGTGCGAGAGGTTGCCGGTCATCAGGTGCATGAACGGGGAGCCGGAGATGTTGGCCGAGCCGATCATCTGGCGCACGTACCAGTCGCCGCGGGTCTCGCCGTCGACCATTTCCTCCGTGAAGGTGTCCGTGCCGTCCGGGAAGTGTCCGCAGAAGATGACCGCGTGGGCCCAGACGTTGCGGATGGCATTGGCGGCCAGGGTGCCGTAGAGGGCCTGCTTGCCGGAGCCGCTGAGCATGGCGACGGCGGGGGTGGCGGCGTAGTCCTTGGTGAACTGCTTGACCGCCTTGATGCCGAGGGCCTTGAGGTCCTTGAGCAGGGCCTCCTTGCTCTTCTTGCCCTCGCGGTATTCCACGAGCTCCAGGTCGTAGACGGCGATGCCCCATTCGAAGACCGGTGCCAGCAGGGCGTTGTAGACCGGGTTGCCCAGGTTGAAGGGCTTCCATTCCTGCTGCGGATCCATACGGAGCAGGTTGTATCCGATGTCGTTGTCCTTGCCGACCACGTTGGTCCAGCGGTGGTGGAGGTCGTTGTGGGTGTGCTGCCAGGACCGGGACGGGGTGACGAAATCCCATTCCCAAGTGGTGGAGTGGATGTCCGGATCGCGCATCCAGTCCCACTGGCCGTGCAGGATGTTGTGGCCCAGTTCCATGTTCTCGAGGATCTTGGCGAGGCTCAGCAGGGTGGTGCCGGTGGCCCAGGCCGCCTTGTTCTTACTCACCAGCAGGGCCGCTCGGCCGGAGATCTCGAGCCCGCGCTGGATCTTGATCATCCGGCGGATGTACGCGGCGTCCTCGGCGCCGCGCTTGGCCAGCACCGCGTCCCGGATGGCATCCAGCTCGCGGCCGAGTTCCGCGACCTGTTCGTCGGAGAGGTGGGCGGCGGCCGGCGGCCGGACCAGCGGGCTGCCGGTTTCGGCCAGGGCGCCCTTGCGGGGCTTGGCGACGGCGGCTGCCGGGGCGGCGTCTTCGCCGTCGAGGGTGGGCTTTTCTGCAAGCGTGGTCATAGGGTGGCTCTCCTCAGAGGTCGAGGTTCACGGGCCCGGCGGCTGCCGAGACACACGTCTGGATAAGTTGGCCGGGCTCGCCGTGCACCTCGCCGCTGCGAAGGTCACGGACCTGGCCGGCCCGGAGTGGGGTCAGGCAGCTGTGGCAGATGCCCATGCGGCAGCCGCTGGGCATCAGCACGCCGGCGTCCTCGCCGACGTCCAGCAGCGGTGTGGCGCCGTCGGCCTCGACCTCGCGGTCGGAGGCCTCGAAGGTGACCAGGCCGCCGTCGTGCCCCTCGCCGCCGCCCAGGTTGGTGCTGAACCGTTCAATCGTGAGGTCGGTTCCGCGCTCCTCGGTGCCGGATTCGATCGCCCAGAGCGATTCGGCGTCGTCCAGGAATCCCTCCGGACCGCAGGCGTAGGCGGCCCGGTCCCGCCAGTCCGGGCACAGCCGGTCCAGCTCGGCACCGGAGCTGAAGTCGGCCCGGCCGCGTTCGCCGGTGAACCAGTGGGTCACCGTGAAGTTGGGGAACTGGTCGGCGAGCTCGGCGAGCTCCTCCAGGAAGATGGAGTCCTCCCGGGTCCGGGCGGTGTGGATGAGGACGACGTCGGCATCGGGCCGGTGCGGGACCAGCGTGCGGATCATGGACATCACCGGGGTGATGCCGCTGCCGGCGGTGAGCATCAGCAGGGGCCGCGGGTGCTCGGGGAGGACGAAGTGGCCCTGCGGCGGAGCCAGGAACAGTACGTCACCGGGCTTGGTGTTGCGGACCAGCGCGCCGGAGACGGCGCCCATGTCCGTGACGGTGATGGCGGGATCCTCGCCTGCGGGTGCGCTGAGCGAGTAGGAACGCCACTGGCGGACGCCGTTGAGTTCGACGCCGATGCGCGCCCACTGGCCGGCGCGGTGCGCCTGCCAGCCGCGGCCGGGATGGAAAAAGATGGTGGCGGAGTCGGCCGTTTCCGGGACCACCCTGGTGACCACGCCGCGCAGTTGGCGGGCGGAAAACACGGGGTTGAATAGCGACAGAATGTCTTCTGGGGCTAGCGGGGTGGTCAGCAGAGATGCGGCGCGCGCCAGCTTACGGAGCCGGATCATTTATCAAGTGTATGTCGGCAGGAGTCATAATTCTTCACCCAAGGCATACGATCGAGATGTAGAAACTATCTCGCCACAACAGTTTTTGGAGTCCACCATGGATGCGGCACCCACCTCCGGCACCGGCTACCCCGCCTATGACCCGCCCTGGCTGGCCCTGCCCACGGAGGTCAGCGACGTGCTCCGGCCCCGGATGCCGGGCATCGTGGAGGCCATTATCGACGCGGTGCCGCAGCTGGTGCCGGCCTACGCTCGTCCCATCGAGGGCCGCTTCGGCCGGGGGCTGAGGCGCGGGGTGGCCGCGGCCCTGGACCGTTTCCTGCAGCTGCCGGGCACGGCTCTGCCGGCCCTCTCGGAGGAAAGCCGGGAGCTGGTGGCGGGGCTGGGCAGCGGCGAGTTCCGTCAGGGCAGGAGCATGGACGCGCTGCTGAGCGCCTACCGGATGGGCGCCCGGGTGACGTTCCGGGAGATGTCCAAGGTCTCGATGGAGCAGCACCTGGGCCAGAACGTGGTGGTTGACCTGGGCGAATCGATCCTGGCCTACATCGACGAGCTCTCCGCCGTCAGCGCCGAGGCCTACGCGTTTGAACAGTCGGAGCGGGCGGGCGCGGTGGACCGCCGCCGGACCGAGTTGCTGGACCTGCTGCTGCTCGGCCAGGCGGACGAGGCGGCCCTCCGCCAGACCGCCGCGATGGCCGACTGGGCGCTGCCGCAGCGAATGTGCGTGGTGACGCTGCCGCTGGACCGGGCAGCGGGCCTGCGACTGAGGCTGGGCCCCGGGACCCTGGTGATCGAGCGGGAGACCGACGCCGTCGTCCTGGTTCCCGCACCCCGTTCCGCGGCCGCGCGGCGGGACGTGGACAACGCGCTGCGCGGCCGCGGTGCCGCGGTTGGGCCGGCCGGGGGCTGGGAAAAAGTGCCCGACTCACTGCGTCTGGCCGTGCTGGCCGCGTCAGTCCTGCCGCACCGTGACGGCCCGGAGGATCCGCCAATCTGGGCGGACGAGCACCTGGCCGCCGTGGTGCTGGGCGCCGAGCCGTCGGCCATCGCCGAGTTGGCCAGCCGGCGGCTGGCACCGCTGGAGGGGCTCCGGCCGGCGCAGCGCGAACGGCTGGCCGAGACGCTGCTGTCCTGGCTCCGGCACTGGGGCCAGCGGGGCCCGGTGGCCGAGGAGCTCGGGATCCATCCGCAGACCGTGGGGTACCGCGCGGCGCAGCTGCGGGAGCTGTTCGGCGACGCGCTGGAGGACCCGGTGGCTCGCTTCGAGCTGGAACTGGCCCTCAACGCCGGCAGGCGCTAGGACGGCAGGTGCGCGGTCACGGAGGCGCTGGTAGGCAGGCGCTGGATCGGCAGGCGCTTGCGGCGCCGTCCCGTGGCCGGGCCGGCTCAGCCCGCGGCCAGCTCCCTGCCGCGGAGCCTTAGCTCGAGGTCGTTCATTACCAGGGCGGCCAGGTCCTCGAGCGTGCGGGTGTCCTCCGCGCCGAACTCCCTGGGCTCCCGGTCCAGGATGCAGAAGGTGCCCAGGTTGTAGCCGTCGGGGGTCCGCAGCGGAATCCCGGCGTAGAACTGCAGGCCAAACTCGCCCGCCACCAAGGGGTTGGCCAGCGTCCGCGGGTCATTGGCGGCGTCGTTGATAATCCAGGGCCCCTCCTGCAGGATGGCCGAGGCACAGAGCCCGGGGTCACGGCCGATCTCGCTCACGTCGGTGCCATGGTGGGCCTTGAACCAGATCCGGTCGTGGTCCACGATGCTGACGATCGCCACCGGCACCGAGAACATCCGGGCCGCCAACGCCGCGATGCGGTCGAAGGAGCCGTCCGCTGGCGTATCCAGGATGCCGTAGCGCTCAACGGCCCGCATCCGCCCGGCCTCGTCGGGTACCGAGCCGCCGCGGCGTCGGCGGCCGGATGAGCTGATGATCTCCTGCCGGAGGGCCAGGGCCACCTCCCTGGCGGCCGGCCGGCCGGCCGGGTCGCGGGAGAGCATGGAGGCGAGCAGCTCCGCCCACTTGGGCGCCAGCTCGTCGGGGATCTTCGGGTCATGGAGGAGCCGAGCGACGGCGGACTGGATCGGCGCCCCGGGGTAGGCCATGTTTCCGGTTAGCCCCTCCAGCAGGACAAGCCCCAGGGAGTAGACGTCGCTGGCGGGACCGGCCGGGCCGCCGGCAGCCTGCTCGGGGCTGAGATAGGCGGGCGTTCCGGAGGTGCCGCCGTCCTCCTGGTCGTCCTCCGGGGCGTCCGCGAAGCAGGCGACGCCGAAATCGGTGAGCTTGGCCCGGGGCCTGCGGTCCTCATTGCTGTAGTCCACCAGCAGGACGTTCCCGGGCTTGACGTCCCGGTGCACCACGCCGTGGTGGTGAATGTAGGACAGGCCCTCGGCGAGGTCGTAGCCGATGTGTGCCATATGCGCGGCGGAGAGCGGTCCGCGGACGGTTCGGTGCCGCAGGTCCTGGCCCGGGACGTACTCCATCACCAGGTAGCTGAGCTCCTGGCCGTCGTCGTCGCGGTCCGAACCGGCGTCCAGCAGCATCACCAGGGCATGATGGCTCATCCCGGCGAGGATGCGGGCTTCCTGCCGCTGCAGCCGGACGGCACCGGGGCCGTCCGGGTCGGCGCGGAAGAGTTTCACGGCAACCTCACGGCGCAACTGCTGGTCGTAGCACCGATACACGGTGGACTGGCTTCCCCTGCCGATCAGGGACTCAATCCGGTAGCGCCCGCCAAACAGGGCTCCGGATTCGATGGTGATGGTCAACGCCTTTAGGTGTTCCCTCGTTCGGGGTCCGCTGAACCTCGGCGGATCGGTGCTGTGAGCTGGCCTGGGGCCGGCGCCCGCAAATTAGCAAGGTTACTTATGATAACGCGGAATCGCCGGAATGATAGGGGCCGCGGCGTTTATTTCGCCGCGGTCCCCGGGCGTCCGGGCCAGGTGATGCGGTGGCTACTTCGCGGGGTTGTGGGTGCCGATCGGGACCAGCGTCAGGTCCGGCAGGTTCTTCTCGATCCGCCGCAGCGCCCACACGTCGTTGAAGAGGGCCAGGTACTCGCCGTCGGAGCGCAGCAGCACCTCCGCGCCGGTGACGTTGGCCAGCGCGGGCATGGCGTCCGCCGTCGTAATCCGGGCCAGCGAGTAAGGCAGCCGCTCCAGCCGCATCGGGGCGCTGAAGTCGTGGGCCATCCGGTCCTCGACCACCTCGAACTGCATGGGGCCGACTGCGGCGAGCACGGGTGCCTGGTCGCCGCGGATGTCGGAGCGAAGCACCTGGATGACGCCCTCGTGCTCGAGCTGTTCGATGCCGCGGCGGAACTGCTTGAAGCGGCTGGGGTCCTTGGAGCGGGCCACCTGGAAGTGTTCCGGCGCGAACAGCGGGATCGCGGGGAATTCCACCGGCTGGTCCAGGAACAGGCTGTCGCCCACCCGCAGCGCGGAGGCGTTGACCAGGCCCACGACGTCGCCCGGGAAGGCCTCGTCGATCACCTCTCGTTCGCGGCCGAAGACCTGCTGGGCGTACTTGGTGGCGAAGGACTTACCGGTGCGGCCCTGGGTGACCACCATGCCGCGTTCGAAGACGCCGGAGCAGACCCGGATGAAGGCGACGTGGTCGCGGTGGGCCTTGTTCATGCCGGCCTGGACCTTGAAGACGAAACCGGCGAACGGGGCATCCACCGGCCGCGGGTCGCCGTCGACGTCGGGGCGGGGTGCGGCGGGCGGGGCGAAGTCCACCAGCGCATCCAGGATCTCCTTGACGCCGAAGTTGAGCGCCGCGGAGCTGAAGAGGATGGGGGTGGCCTTGCCGGCGTGGAAGGCCTCGACGTCGAACGCGAGGTTGGACTCGATGACCAACCCGGCCTCGTCCACCGCGTTGGACCAGTCATCGCCCTGGCTCTCGGCGGCCTCTTCCGGGGTGAAGTAGTCGGTCAGGGCGATGTTGGCGCCGGCGTTGTTGCGCTGGAACCGGGCGAAGCGGTCGTTGCGCAGGTCCCAGACGCCGCGGAAGTCGCCGGAGATGCCCACGGCCCACGTCAGCGGCATGGGCTGCAGACCGGTGCGCTCGGTGATCTCGTCCATCAGCGCCAGCGCGTCCAGGCCGGGGCGGTCCCACTTGTTGATCACGGTGATGATGGGCAGGTTCCGCTGCTTGCAGACCTCGAAGAGCTTCATGGTCTGGGTTTCCAGGCCCTTGGCCGCGTCCACCAGCATGACGGCGCAGTCAACGGCCGCGAGCACGCGGTAGGTGTCCTCGGAGAAGTCGGCGTGGCCGGGGGTGTCCAGCAGGTTGATGACGGTGTCCCGGTAGGCGAACTGGAGCGCCGCGGAGCTGATGGAGATGCCGCGGTCCTTTTCCATCTGCATCCAGTCGGAGACCGTTTCCTTGCGGTTGGCCTTGCCGCTGGACGCACCGGCGGTGCCGATCACCTTCGCGTGCAGCGCCAGCGCCTCGGTCAGCGTGGACTTACCGGCGTCGGGGTGGGAAATGACTGCGAAGGTCCGGCGCCGGCCCGCCTGCTTGTGAATCTCCTGGACTCGGGCGGGGCTGTGGACATCTTGAGACACGGTGCTACTTTCGCTGCGGCTTGGGGCGGGTTCACTGCGCGGAGAGCCCGCGATACACCCAGGACTCCAGTTTATCGCAGGGGCGGGACAGCCCCGGCGGAGCCCAAAATGCGGTCCGCCGGGGTCCGCGGGAAGAGCACTTTCCGGGCCCCGCCGGAGTGCTCCCATGGACCACTTTGGGGCTTGTCCGTGCGGAAAACGGGGCACCGTACCCCTATGATGGTGCTACCGGGCGACCGGGCATTTTTGTTCTGACCGGCCACCGCGTGAAATCCGCGGATCCGGCGCACAGCAGGCAGTGGCCTGCACCTTTGAAGGGAAACACCCATGGCTCGGAGCCCCGAAGACGCACTCAAGGCGACGCTGGCCAGGGTGGCCCCCGGCACCGCCCTTCGGGACGGGCTAGAACGGATCCTGCGCGGCCGCACCGGCGCGCTGATCGTGCTGGGCATGGACCGGACCATCGAATCCATCTGCTCCGGTGGGTTCGAGATCGGCATCGACTTCTCCCCCACCCGGTTGCGGGAACTGGCGAAAATGGACGGCGCGATCGTCTGTGACAAGGACGCCAGCAACATCCTGCGCGCCGGAGTGCAGCTGGTGCCCGATTCCAGCATCGAGACCCAGGAGACCGGCACCCGGCACCGGACCGCCGAGCGCGTCGCCATCCAGACCGGCGTGCCGGTCATCTCCGTGAGCCAGTCGATGCAGATCATCGCCCTGTACGTCAACGGCCTGCGGCACGTGCTGGAAGGCTCCGAGAAGGTCCTGGCTCGCGCCAACCAGGCCCTCGCCACCCTCGAGCGGTACCGGTCGCGGCTGGACCAGGTCACCAGCTCCCTGTCCGCCCTTGAGATCGAGGCGATGGTGACCGTCCGGGACGTCGCCGTCACCCTGCAGCGCCAGGAGATGGTGCGCCGGATCTCCGAGGAAATCTCCCAGTACGTGCTGGAACTCGGCGAGGACGGCCGTCTGCTGTCGCTGCAGCTGGACGAGCTCACCGTGGGCCGCGGCCCGGGCAGCGACGTGATCATCCGGGACTACTCGGGCCCGCACGCCTCCGTCGAGGACATCGACAAGGCCGTCAAGGCCCTGGTCAGCCTGGATTCGACGGAGCTGATCGATCTGGGCAAGATCGCCGGGATCGTCGGGTTCGCCGGCGGGGAGGCCAACCTCGACGCCGTCGTCCAGCCGCGCGGCTACCGGCTGCTGTCCGGCCTGAAGGCGGTGCCGAAGGCCGTGGCCGACCGGCTGGTGGACCACTTTGGCGGCCTGCAGTTCCTGATGGCCGCCACCATCGATGACCTGATGACCGTGGACGGGATCGGAGACCAGCGCGCCCGGACCGTCCGCGAGGGCCTGAGCCGGATGGCGGAGGCCAGCTTGCTGGACCGGTTCCTCTAAACCGGCTGCGCTAAACCGGCTCCCTCAACCGGCTCCGCCGGGTTTTCTCCCCCGGCCCGGCCGGCTCAGCCGGCTTAGCCGAGCTGGAAGACGGCCTTGGGGCTGGTCTTGTTTCCCAGCCGCGCCGTGAAGACGTAGTACGCGCCGCCGCCGCCGGGCTGCGCCGCGACTGCCTTGCACCCGTCGACGGACCGGTTCCGGGCCCACGGGAAGTTGGCCGTCTCGCTCTGACCGGGGCCGATCGACTTCACCAGGTCGCCGCTCTCGGCCTGGCAGTCCGCCGAGGAGAAGATCCGGTCCGCGCCGCTGGTGACGACGTACTCCATCTGCGAGGTGCCGATATTGACCTCACAGGGGACCTGGTTGCCGTTCGTGACCTTGAGCGTCAGCAGCGGGTTCTCGCCAGGACCGTAGACGGCCTTGTCCGTGGCGGCAGTGACGGTGATCAGCTTGTCGTCGCAGGCCGACGTCGGGCTGGGCGTCGCGGAGGCAGTCGGGCTAGCGGACGCTGAGGCGCCGGCGGAGGCCGTCCCGGACGCGGCGGCAGACGCGGTGGCGCCGCTAACGTTGGCGCTGCCTGCCTGCCCTGCGTCGTCGGAAGAGCCGCCGGAAAGGGCATTGGAGACGGCCACGACACCGGCCACGGCGAGCGCCAGGACCAGGAGCAGGACGGCGCCGGCAAGGAGGCGTCGACGGCGGTAGACGGCTTTACCCGGTTTCCGGGCCGTACCGCGAGCGTTGCCTTGCCTGACCATTCTTCTAGGCTAGAGAACCGCGCCTCCGATCACACACCACCACGCCGCTGGTCCGGCTATGGTGCGCGTCTCTATTAAGCTGGTCCGATCAAAACAATGACTCCCTCCCCCGAAACAATGGCCGCCCCCACCGCGCATGGCTCACCCGCCGCGCAGGCAGTGGGCGCCCCCGCCGCACCGCCCGCCGGCCGGCTGGCGGAGCTCCACGCCGCCCTGGACTTCTGGTTCGCGGACACGGCCCGGGACCTGCCGTGGCGCGAGGCGGACCGCACCCCCTGGGGCGTCCTGGTCAGCGAGATCATGCTGCAGCAGACCCCGGTAGTGCGGGTGCTTCCGGTGTGGGAGGAGTGGCTGCGGCGCTGGCCCGAACCGGCCGACCTGGCCAAGGAAGCCCCCGGCGAGGCCGTCCGCGCCTGGGGCCGGTTGGGCTATCCGCGGCGCGCCCTGCGGCTGCACGCTGCCGCGGCGGCGATCGTCAATGACCACGACGGCGACGTGCCCGGCACCTACCCGGAGCTGCTGGCGCTGCCCGGCGTCGGAACCTACACCGCGGCTGCCGTCGCCGCCTTCGCCTTCGGCCGGCGGGAAACGGTGGTGGATACCAACATCCGCCGGGTGCACTCCCGGCTGATCGGCGGCGCCGCGCTGCCCGCCCCGGCCCTCACCGCCGCGGAGATGCGCCTCGCGGCGGAGCTGCTGCCCGAGGGCGGGTCGGAATCGGTGCGCTGGAATGCCGCCGTGATGGAACTCGGCGCCCTGGTCTGTACCGCCCGCTCACCCAAGTGCGGGCAGTGCCCGGTCCGGGGTGCGTGCGCCTGGCTGGCCGCCGGGGAACCCGCGCCCACTTACACCCCCAAGGGCCAGGCCTGGCACGGCACGGACCGCCAGGTCCGCGGGGCTGTGGTCGCGGTGCTGCGTGTTGCCGAGGCGCCGGTGCCCCGGGAGCTGCTGGACCGCGCGCCCGCCGACCTGGGGTTCATGCCTGTTGGGATCGGTATCCCGCTGGCCGCCCTGCACCGGCTGAATGCCCCGCCGGAACAGCTGGAGCGTGCCGTGGCCGGGCTGCTGGCCGACGGCCTGGCAGAACAGCATCCGGCAGGGCTGCAGCTGCCGGCCTGAGCGCCAAGACGAACTAGGTGAAGCCTAGGGCTCACCAAACCCGTCGCTGATGAGTCCGCCCAGGTAGTCGACGGCCTTGACCGCGTCCGGACCGCTGGCCTCGATGTGCAACACGGTACCCTGCCCGGCACCCAGCATCATCAGCTCCGTCATGGACTCCCCGTCGACGCCGTTGATGGTGACCGTGGCGTCCATTCCGGCAAGGCTCCCGGCGATCTTGGCGGCCGGCCGGGCGTGCATGCCGGCCTTGTTGACCAGTTCGAAGTCTCCCTGCGCGTCCGGAGCTGCGGTCCTCTCCGCATGGGCGTGGTGGTGCTCCGGCGGCCGGTAGACGGCCTCGGCCGCCTCCTTCACGGTCTCCGCGTCGGCTCCGGTCTGCGCGGACACCGCGGCCGCCACCAGGCCCTCGATCAGCGGAGCATCGGCCAGGTGGATGGAACCGGGGTCCGTGGCAAACTCAACGGCAGATTCGGCAGTCATCACGGCGGAGCCCAGGTCCGTGAGGACCACCACGCCCTCGCCGCCGTCGGCCTGTTCCAGCGCGGCCATGACCTTCTCCAGGCTGGTACCGATCCGCCCGTCGTCGGTGCCGCCCGCCGCGATGATGGGCACGTCCGGCGCCATCTGGGCGGCGAGTTCGACGGCACCCTCGGCGATTTTCGCGCTGTGTGAGACCACCACCAGCCGCACCGTCATGCGGCGCCCTCCGCGGCCTCAGCGGCGGCCCTCAGGATCAGGGCGGTGGACACGGCCCCCGGGTCGCGGTGGCCGATGCTGCGCTCCCCCAGATAGCTGGCGCGGCCCTTCCGCGCCTGCATCGGGTCGGTGGAGACGGCCCCGGCCTCCGCGGCGTCAGCCGCCGCGGCCAGCACACGGCCCGGGCTTCCGCCGTCGGCCCGGGCAGCCGCCGAGCCCGCGTCGACGGCAGGGGTCCAGGCATCCACCATGGTCTTGTCCCCCGATTCGGCCTTGCCGCGGGCCACGATCCCGTCCCGGGCTGCCGTCAGCGCCGTGGCGAGCGTGCCGGCGTCGATGTCCGCGGCGTCGCCGAGGGCGGTTGCTGCACGCAGGAAAGCGGTGCCGTACAGCGGTCCCGCGGCTCCGCCCACCTTGGACATCAGCGTCATGGCGGTCAGCTTCAGCGCGGCTCCGGCGGTTTCCGGGGGCGCCTCGGCGAGCTTGTCCATTACGGCTTTGAAGCCGCGGTCCATGTTCTCGCCGTGGTCAGAGTCCCCGATGGGCCGGTCCAGTTCGATCAGTTCCACCCGGTGCTCGGCCATGGCCTCGGCCGACAAGGTCAGCCAGCGGACGGCCCAGCCGACGTCCAGCCCCACGGTCAGGCGCCCCAGCGCAGGGCCGCGGTGTGCACGGGTGCGTCCCAGAGGGCTGTCATCTCGTCGTCGAGCTTCAGAACGGTGATGGAGCAGCCCTGCATCTCGAGGGAGGTGATGTAGTTGCCCACCAGCGAGCGCTCCACGCTCACGCCCTGCTCCTCGAGCCGGTGCACCGCGCGGCGGTAGACGATGTAGAGCTCGCTTTGCGGGGTGCCGCCCATGCCGTTGACGAACAGGAGGACCTTGTCCCCGGACGCCAGTCCCAGGTCGCTGACCACCGGGTCCAGGAGGCGGTCGGTGATGCCGTCCGCGGGCTCCATGGGAATCTTCTGCCGGCCGGGTTCGCCGTGGATGCCAATGCCGATCTCGATCTCGTTGTCCTCCAGCTCGAAGCTGGGGACACCCGCGTGCGGGACCGTGCAGGCGGTCAGCGCCACGCCCATGCTGCGCACGTTCTGGTTGACCCTGTCCCCTATCGCGGCGACGGCATCCAGGTTATCGCCGCGTTCGGCCGCGGCGCCGGCGATCTTCTCGACCAGGACGGTGCCGCCCACGCCCCGCCGCCCGGCGGTGTAGAGCGAGTCCTGCACGGCGACGTCGTCGTTGACCAGCACGGTGCGGACCTCAACTCCCTCGGCCTGGGCGAGTTCGGCGGCGGTCTCGAAGTTCAGCACGTCGCCGGTGTAGTTCTTCACGATGTGGACGACGCCGGCCCCGGAGTTGGAGGCGAGGGTGGCGGGCAGGATCTGGTCCGGGGTGGGCGAGGTGAAGACGGCGCCGGGGACCGCGGCGTCCAGCATGCCCTTCCCGACGTAGCCGCCGTGCAGGGGTTCGTGGCCGCTGCCGCCGCCGGAGACGAGGCCCACTTTCCCGGCCACCGGGGCGTCCTTGCGGACGATGTATTTTGGGTCGGGGTGGACGGTGACGAGGTCCGCGTGGGCGAGCCCGAAGCCCTCCACTGATTCGTCGACCACGGCCTTGGGATCGTTGATGAGTTTCTTCATGGCTGCGCTCCTGGATGGTGTCCTGGCTGCTTTGGTTGAACCCTACTACCGGCGTCCGGCCCGCGGTAGGCTCCGGGGCCGGGCGGGACTGCGGAGGGGAATTCCGGCCACGCGTCCGGCCCCAGTCCCTCCTGCGGGGGCAGCCGCCGGCCCGGGCGCAAGCCGCCGCCGGCTTCACCGCCACCACCGGCACCGTCCGTTGCTCCGCCGTCGTAGGCCGGAGCGTCGCACGGCGGCAGCGGAGGGGCGTCCACGGACATCTGGAACGCGGAAAAGTCAGGAAAGATCACGCGGTGTTGCACAGTCTGCCTCCGGACGACGGCGGCCCTTCCCCGCCGGGCCGGCATCAGTTTATCCACCGAGTGGAGGTGGCGGAAGAGGCCGGGCGGCCCTTACAGGGCGCGGATCATCCGGGTGTTACCGAGGGTGTTGGGCTTGACCCGGGCAAGGTCCAGGAACTCGGCGACGCCCTCGTCGTGGGAGCGCAGCAGCTCGGAGTAGACCACCGGGTCCACCGCCGTCTGGTCCGCCATGACGGCGAAACCGTGGCGCTTGAAGAACTCCACCTCGAAGGTGAGGCAGAAGACCCGGGAGACGCCCAGCGCGCGGGCGTCGTCCAGCAGGTGCTCCACCAGCTGGTGGCCCACGCCCTTGCCGCGCCACGCGTCGGAAGTGGCCAGGGTGCGCACTTCGGCCAGGTCCTCCCACATCACGTGCAGCGCGCCGCAGCCGATGACCTCGCCGTCGGACGATTCGGCAATCCGGAACTCCTGCAGGCTCTCGTAGTAGGCGACCGTCTCCTTCGCCATCAGGATCCGCTGGTCCGCCAGGGGCGCCACGAGGGTCTTGATCGCGGCGACGTCGTGGGTGCGGGCAGGGCGGATCCGGATGGGCTCAGTCACGGCCCCATCCTACTGCTCCGCCCCGCCGCCCCCGTGCGCCTCACGCCTCCCCGGCGGCCTAGACGCCGAGCTCCGCGGGCACCGCGATGTCCTCCTCCAGCAGGTGCCGGGCGAGGAAGTGCTCGACGACGCCGTACCAGACCTTGGCGTGCTGCGGCTGCAGGATCCAGTGGTTTTCGTCCGGGAAGTAGAGGAACCGGTGGTCGGTGCGGCCATCCCCGTCCGCGGCGAGCTGGGACTTGGCGAGCAGCTCGTACCAGAGCCGCAGGCCCTCGCCGATCGGCACCCGATAGTCCTTGTCGCCGTGGATCACCAGCATGGGGGTGCGGATGTTCTCCACGAACAGGTGCGGGGAGTTAGCCGCGGCCATCTCCTCGGTCATTTCCTTCAGCCAGTACTGGGCCGCGTCGGTGGTGGGGCCGAACTGGTCCAGTGCCCAGAGGCTGGCGTGGGTGACGATCGCCGTGAACCGGTCCGTCTGGCCCGCCACCCAGTTGGCCATGTAGCCGCCAAAGGAGCCGCCCATCGCCGCGGTGCGGGTCTGGTCGATGTCCGGCCGGTCCACGACCGCGTCGGTGATGGCCATCAGGTCCGTGAAGGGGGCCTTGCCCCACTCGCCCCAGCCGCTCTGGATGTGGTCCTGGCCGTAGCCGGTGGACAGGGCCGGGTCCGGGAGCAGGACGGCATAGCCCCGGGCCACCAGCAGCCACGGGTTCCAGCGCCAGGTCCAGGCGTTCCAGGAGCCCAGCGGGCCGCCGTGGATCCAGAGCAACAGCGGAGCAGGGCTCTCCGCCGAGGCGTCGTCGGGCAGGGCCAGGTAGGCGGGGACCCGCCGGCCATCCGCGGCGGTGGTTTCCACCCGCTCCAGCCGGCCCGGGTGCGCAGGGCGCCCGGCGGGGGCGGGCAGCCGGGTGACGTCGCCTGAGGCGAGGTCGATCCGGACCGCCTCGGCGGGGAATTCGTAGGAGCTGCGGAGCGCGTAGGCATGCTGCCCGTCCGGTGAGACGACGACGTCGGTGTAGGCTGCGGCGTCGTCGGTCAGCCGGTGCGGTGCGCTGGATGCGGCGCCGGTGCCGGAGTCCGCCACGTCCACCCGGAACACCGGGGTGGCCCCGTCCTCGTCCGCGGTGACCAGCAGAGCCGAACCGTCCGGCAGCCAGGCGGCCGGGCGCGGCCAACGGTCCCAGCCTTCCGCCAGCGGGCTGAGCCTCGCGTCGGGTCCGGTGAGGTCCAGCAGGTGCAGCCGGACCTGCGGCGCTTGTTCCGGGGTGGTGTCGGTTTCGCTGAGCACGGCCAGGGTGCTCCCGTCCGGGCTGACGGGGCCGGGGAAGTAGCTCATGCCCGGCTCATCCAGCAGGACGCGGGTGGTGCCGGTGGCGACGTCCACGGCCACCAGGACGATCCGGGAGTCGGCGTTGGCCAGCGGCCGGGTGAAGCTGCTGTAGATGGTCTTCCCGTCCGGGCTGACCGACATATCGGCCTCGCGGAGCCCGCTGCCCGCCTCCGGGGTGAGGTTGCGCAGGGTGGCGGGGGTGGCGGCGTCGACCGTTCCCGGGGTGCCGTTCTCCGGTTCCGTGCCGGGTTCGACGGCGAAGATCCGCGGCTGGCCGGGACCGAGGTCGGCATCCCAGTACCGCACCGGATAGCCGGTGTGCAGGATGGCGGCTACCTTCTTGTCCTTGCGGGCCTTCCGGCGCTCCTCGTCATCGGTTTCGTCCGTGGAACCGGCCAGCACCGGGGCGGTGACGAACACGGCGTCGGCGTCCCGGGCGGCCAGCACGCCGCTGACCCCGCCGGCGCGGGAGAGAGCCAGGCGCGCTTCTCCGCCGTCGGCCGGCAGCGCCCAGAGGGCCTTGACGGCCTCGGCGTCGGGGTTCTCCGGGTCCGGGCGCTCGGAGGTGAAGTAGAGGGTGCCGTCGGCGGCGAAGGCGGCCCCGGCCTCGCCCTTGGCGCTGCGGGTCAGCCGCCGGGCCGGGCGCGTTCCGGCCGGGTCGATCTCCCAGAGCGCGGTGCGGTAGTCGGTGCCCTTGTCGTTCAGGGTGGCGACGGCGGTGACCAGGCGCCGGCCGTCCGGGCTCATGGCGAGGCCGCTGAGGCGCGGGATGGCCAGGTAGTGGTCCAGGTCGTGGAAGGGTGTCTGTGGGAACCCGCCGGTCGAAGGCGTTTCGGTTGAAGGCATGGTCCGATTCAACACCCGATGTGCCCCCGATCACACCGGGTTCACTAAGAGTGAAACAATGCTTTCAAGATTCCGGTATGTAGGCCCGCAGCCAATTCCCAGCGCCGGTTGGCAGAATGGGGCCATGAATCCTGAACAGATGCTCCCCCGACGTTCCCTGCTGCTTGGCGCCGGAGCGGCCGGCGGCACCGCCCTGACGCTCTCCGCCTGCTCCGGGCCGGACTCCGACGCGGCCGCCACCAGCGACGCCGCGGCGTCTTCCGTCCCCGCGGGCACCCCCGTGCAGGTGGGGAAGGTCAGCGAGGTCAAGGTGGGCGGGACCGCCACCGGCAAGGTCAACGGCAAGGCCGTGGTGATCTTCCGCCCGGACGAGAAGACCGTCCTGGCCTACGACGCGGCCTGCACCCACGCGGGCTGCCCGGTGGCCCCGGCCGGCGGCGACTTCGAATGCCCCTGCCACGGCT
Organism: Arthrobacter sp. NPDC057259; assembly: GCF_042668995.1. NCBI lineage: Bacteria > Bacillati > Actinomycetota > Actinomycetes > Micrococcales > Micrococcaceae > Arthrobacter > Arthrobacter sp. NPDC057259. The sequence continues at coordinate 311,403 of NZ_JBHUYA010000002.1, read as the reverse complement.
CCTCCTTCAAGGGCAGCGACGGCAGCGTCATCCAGGGCCCGGCCCGCGCGCCGCTGGCCAAGCTGAAGGCCGCGATCGACGGCGAATGGATCACCGTCACCGCCTGATGACCCGTCGCGGCCCTGGGCGCGGGCCTCAACGCTTTAAGGCTTAACGACGACGGCCCCGGCCGCTCCCGCGAGGGAAGCGGCCGGGGCCGTTGCGTCTGGTGCCGTGCGGAGCAGCGAACCTGCCCTAGTGGGTCGGCGCGATCTCCGGGATGCTCGGCTTGGCGTTGCCGGCGAAGGTGAACTTCGCGTCGTCGCCCTCCCCCTCGACGTCGACCACCACGATGTCGCCGGAGTGCAACTCACCGAAGAGGATCTTCTCGGAGAGCTGGTCCTCGATCTCGCGCTGGATGGTGCGGCGCAGCGGCCGGGCACCCATCGCGGGGTCGTAGCCGCGGGTGGCCAGGAGCACCTTGGCCGCGGGCGTGAGCTCGATGCCCATGTCCTTGTCCTTGAGGCGGCGCTCCAGGCGGGTGACGAATAGGTCGACGATCTCGATGATCTCGTCCTGGGTCAGCTGCGGGAAGACCACGACGTCGTCAACACGGTTCAGGAACTCGGGGCGGAAGTGCTGCTTGAGCTCCTCCGTGACCCGGGCGCGCATCCGGTTGTAGCCGGTCTGCGTGTCCGTGCCGGACTGGAAGCCGGTGGCGACGCTCTTGGAGATGTCCCGGGTACCGAGGTTGGTGGTCATGATGATCACGGTGTTCTTGAAGTCCACCACGCGGCCCTGGGAGTCGGTCAGGCGGCCGTCTTCCAGGATCTGCAGCAGCGAGTTGAACAGGTCCGCGTGGGCCTTCTCCACCTCGTCGAAGAGCACCACGGAGAACGGACGACGCCGGACCTTCTCGGTCAGCTGGCCGCCTTCCTCGTAGCCCACGTAGCCCGGAGGGGCACCGAAGAGCCGCGAAACGGTGTGCTTCTCGGAGTACTCGGACATGTCCAGGGTGATCAGCGCGTCTTCCTCGCCGAACAGGAACTCCGCGAGGGCCTTGGCCAGCTCGGTCTTGCCGACGCCGGTGGGGCCGGCGAAGATGAACGAGCCGCCGGGACGCTTCGGGTCCTTGAGGCCGGCACGGGTGCGGCGGATCGCCTGGGACAGGGCCTTGATGGCCTCGTCCTGGCCGACGACGCGCTTGTGCAGTTCCTCTTCCATCTTCAGCAGGCGCGAGGACTCTTCCTCGGTCAGCTTGAAGACCGGGATGCCGGTGGAGTTCGCGAGCACCTCGGCGATGATGTCCTCATCCACCTCGGAGATGTCGTCCATGCCGCCGGTCTTCCACTGGCGTTCCTTCTCGGCGCGTTCGGCAATGAGCTTCTGCTCCTTGTCGCGCAGCGAGGCGGCTCCTTCGAAGTCCTGGGCGTCGATCGCCGATTCCTTCTCCAGCTTCATGGCCGCAATCTTCTCGTCCATCAGCTTCAGCTCCGGCGGAGCGGTCATCCGGCGGATGCGCAGCCGGGCGCCGGCTTCATCGATCAGGTCGATGGCCTTGTCCGGCAGGAAGCGGTCCGAGATGTAGCGCTCGGACAGGCTCGCGGCCGAGGCGAGGGCGCCGTCGGTGATGGTCACGCGGTGGTGCGCCTCGTAGCGGTCACGCAGGCCCTTGAGGATCTCGATCGCATCCGCGACGGAGGGCTCCTTGACCTGGATCGGCTGGAAGCGGCGCTCCAGGGCGGCGTCCTTCTCGATGTGCTTGCGGTACTCATCCAGCGTGGTGGCGCCGATGGTCTGCAGCTCGCCGCGGGCCAGCATGGGCTTCAGGATCGAGGCCGCATCGATGGCGCCCTCGGCCGCGCCCGCACCCACCAGGGTGTGGATCTCGTCGATGAACAGGATGATGTCGCCGCGGGTGCGGATCTCCTTGAGGACCTTCTTCAGTCGCTCTTCGAAGTCACCGCGGTAACGGGAGCCTGCCACCAGGGAACCGAGGTCCAGGGTGTAGAGCTGCTTGTCCTTGATGGTTTCCGGGACGTCGCCGCGGACGATCGCCTGGGCCAGGCCCTCGACGACGGCGGTCTTACCGACACCGGGTTCACCGATCAGGACGGGGTTGTTCTTGGTGCGGCGGGAAAGGACCTGCATGACGCGTTCCATTTCCTGCTCGCGGCCGATCACGGGGTCAAGCTTGTTCTCCCGGGCGGCCTGGGTCAGGTTCCGGCCGAACTGGTCGAGGACGACCGAGCCGGCGGGGGTACCCTCGGCCTGGCCGGCGCCGACACCGGCTCCGGCGGATTCCTTGCCCTGGTAGCCGGAGAGCAGCTGGATGACCTGCTGGCGGACCCGGTTGAGGTCTGCTCCGAGCTTGACCAGCACCTGAGCGGCAACGCCTTCACCCTCGCGGATGAGGCCGAGCAGGATGTGCTCGGTGCCGATGTAGTTGTGGCCGAGCTGCAGGGCCTCGCGCAGGGAGAGTTCCAGCACCTTCTTGGCCCGCGGCGTGAAGGGGATGTGACCGGACGGCGCCTGCTGGCCCTGTCCGATGATCTCCTGCACCTGCTCGCGGACGCCGTCGAGCGAAATGCTCAAGGACTCGAGGGCTTTGGCGGCAACACCTTCACCCTCATGGATCAGACCCAAGAGGATGTGTTCGGTACCGATGTAATTGTGGTTCAGCATGCGTGCCTCTTCTTGGGCAAGCACAACTACGCGACGGGCACGGTCCGTAAATCGCTCAAACATTTCGCCACACTCCTAGCTACGACGTACTTTGATGCTACGTGGCGGTCTTCGTAATTTGTGGCTTGTTCGCCACAGGGGAAACCGGGGCGGTTGCGGGGACCCGGGCGGCGTGCACGGCCCGTGTATGCGCTCCTACCCGGTTACCTCCGCCGCACCAGGCCGGGTGGTCCCCGGAAACGGCCCAAACACTGCCCGGCCGGGCTCCGGCGTCGGCACGCCGGGCCAGCCTCCGGACGGTAACCGGGGAGGAACGTACGGACCCCGGACGCAGCGAAGCCCCCACCGGATGGCGGGGGCTTCGCTGTAGGCAATTCGTTCCGGCCCTAGGGGCCGGAAACGGCGCCAATCTTAGGAATTGGCCTTTTGGTAGGCTTCCTGAATTTCGGCCTGGATTCGGCCGCGGCTGTTGACCGCGTAGCCATTGTCACGGGCCCACTGGCGAATCTGGGCCGAATCCTGATTTCGGCCGCTGGCGGCCTTCGTGCGGGTGGGCCGGCCGGCGGACGTTTTGCGGGCCTGGCCCACATAACGTTCGAGCGACGAGCGCAGTTCTGAAGCATTGTTGGCCGACAGGTCAATTTCGTAACTGACGCCGTCCAGCCCAAACCGGACGGTTTCGTCCGCGGATCCCCCATCCAGATCATCCACGAGGATGATTTCAACTTTCTGTGCCATAAAGACTCTCTTTTCGAAGGAGGAGCATTTAGAAAAGCAGGATGTAACTGTAAAAAGTATCCATCGCTTTATGGCACCGAGTCAAAGCGAAAACTACGCTATGGGAAAACAGCGTCGGCTAATGACTTTCTAGGGCTGTTCCGGGGAATGCCCCTGATCCGGCGCGGAATTCGCGGCCGGGGCGTTTACTGCTGCGTCGGCTTCCGCCTGGGCGCGGGCCTCGGCCTGGCGTTCGGATTTATCGGCGTTGAATATTGCCTTCATCACGAACCAGAAAATGAGGCCCACCACCACGGAGGGCAGCAGCACGGCAATGTAATCCATGATCAGTTGCCTTCGGGCTTGAGCAGCGGGAACAGGATGGTCTCGCGGATGCCCGCACCGGTGAACAGCATCACCAGCCGGTCGATGCCGAGGCCGATGCCGCCCATCGGCGGGGCGCCGTATTCGAGGGCCCGGAGGAAGTCCTCGTCCAGCTGCATGGCCTCGACGTCGCCGGCGGCGGAGCGCAGCGACTGTTCGGTGAGGCGTTCGCGCTGGATGACGGGGTCGATCAGCTCGGAGAACGCGGTGCCGCGCTCCATGCCGCCGATGATCAGGTCCCAGGCCTCGATCAGGCGGCCGTCCTCACGGTGCTGGCGGGCCAGCGGCTGCGCGGACGGCGGGTAGTCGTACACGAAGGTCGGGTTCAGCAGGGTGGGCTCGACCAGTTCGCCGAAGAGTTCGACGACGAGCTTCTCCGCGTCCCAGGCGGCGTCCACCTTGACCTCGTGCTTTTCCGCGAGGGCCAGCAGCTCGGCGGCGGGGGTGTCCGGGGTGATCTCCTGGCCGACGAAGTCGGAGAGGCCCGGGTAGACGGCCATCCAGGCCCAGTCGCCGTCGAGGTTGATCTCGCCGGCCTCGGTCTGCAGCACCCGGCCCACGCCAGCGGCGTCCGCGGCGTCGAGGATGATCTCCTTGATCCGGTCCGCCATGACGAACTGGTCGGCCCAGGCCTCGTAGCTCTCCAGGGTGGTGAATTCGGGGCTGTGCGTGGAGTCGACGCCCTCGTTCCGGAAGACGCGGCCCATGTCGTAGACCCGGTCGATGCCGCCGACGACCGTGCGCTTGAGGTAGAGCTCGGTGGCGATGCGCAGGGTCATCTTCTGGTCGAACGCGTTCATGTGCGTCTCGAACGGGCGGGCGGTGGCGCCGCCGTGGACTAGCTGCAGCATGGGGGTCTCCACCTCCACGTAGCCCTGGCGGTGCAGGGTCTCGCGGATGGAGCGGGTGATTGCGGCGCGGGTGTAGACCATCTCGCGGGCCTCGTCGCGGACGATCAGGTCCACGTAGCGCTGGCGGACGCGGGTTTCCTCGTTCAGTTCAGCGTGCAGCACGGGCAGCGGGCGCAGGGCCTTGGACGCCATGGACCAGGACTCGGCCATGACGGAGAGCTCGCCGCGGCGGGAGGAGATGACCTCACCCTTGATGAAGACGTGATCGCCGAGGTCCACGAGGGACTTCCAGTCGGCGAGCGCCTCCTCACCGACGTTGGCCAGGCTGAGCATGACCTGGAGGCGGACCGCCTTGCCGTCGAGGCCGCCCTCCTGCAGGGTGGCGAAGCAGAGCTTGCCGGTGTTGCGGATGAAGACGATGCGGCCGGTGACACCGACGACGTCGCCGGTGGTCTCGTCGGCGACGAGGTGGGCGTACTTCTCCCGGATATCCGTCAGCGAGTGGGTCCGCTCGACGCCCACGGGGTAGGCCTCGATCCCGCGCTCGATCAGCTTCGCGCGCTTTTCCATCCGGACCAGGGTCTGTTCGCTGGCCTCGGAGTGCTCGGGCGTGTTCGGGGCAGGGGTGTTTTGGGAAGTCACAATCCCTAAGTTTACCGGGGATTCCTGAGCGCCCGGGATCGGGGGCGGTGGCACTAGAATCGGGGGCGACCGCTCCTGAAAGGACCCCCTTGGCCAAGCTCTACTTCCGCTACGGCGCGATGAACTCCGGCAAGTCCACGGGCCTGCTACAGGCGGCCTTCAACTACGAGGAACGCGGCCAGCGGGTGCTGCTGGCCAAGCCGGACATCGACACCAAGGGCGACACCGCCGTCGTCTCCCGCCTGGGCATGACCCGCGACGTCGATTTCCTGATCCCGGCGGGCGCATCCGCGCGGGAACTGTTCTCCGCCCTGGCGCACGGGGATGATCCGGACGCGCTGCTGCAGCACGTGGACACCCCGCCGGTGGCCTGCCTGCTGGTGGATGAGGCGCAGTTCCTGACGCCGGAGCAGGTGGATGACCTGTTCCGGATCGCCGTCCTGGACAACGTGCCGGTGCTGGCCTACGGCATCCGCACGGACTTCCGTACGCGCGCCTTCCCGGGGTCGCTCCGTCTGCTGGAGATCGCGCACACCCTGGAGGAGCTGAAGACGATCTGCCGCTGCGGCCGCAAAGCGATCTTCAACACCCGCCGGATCGGCGACCGGGTGGTGTTCGACGGCGAACAGGTCGCCATCGACGGCCAGGACGCCTGGTACGAATCCCTCTGCGGCTCCTGCTATCTCGAGGTATCCGGCGGCCGGCTGGGTTGACCGACGGAGCCGCGTGCGCGACGTGGGCTCCCTCAAAGCGCAAAGAACCGGCTCCGTCCCTGAGGGGACGGAGCCGGTTCCTGTGGTCTAACGAATGCGGGAGGATGCCTTAGAGGCGGTGCGTCCCGCCGGTGGAGCCTGCTTCCGGCGTGTAGGTGTGGACGGCGTCCTTGATCTGTTCGGTGGCCGGGGGAGAATTCTGGGCCTCCGACTTGATCTTCGGGGCCTCGGCCTCGGCCTTGTTCAAGTAGTGCTCCCAGCGCTGGGACATGGGCTTGATGAGCCCGCCGCCGACGCCTACAACAAGGATGCCCACGATCGCGGCAAGCACAGCGATGAGGATCGGGGTCGTCACGGTGGTGGCAATGTCGACCTGGTTCAGGGCAGCGATGATGCCGATGCCCAGGATGAAGATGCTGGCGATGTTCGCAAGCGTCTTGCCGTAGGAGAGGCCGCCGAGGGAGCCCTGAATGAGGGTCTTGACGGCCGCGGCGATCGCGGCACTGACGATGACGATGATGATGGCGACGACGACGCGCGGGAGAAAGGCGATGATCGCGGCGAGCAGCGTGCTGACCGGGTTGGGCCCAAAGACACCGAACGCGAACTGAAGCACGAAGAGCACCAGGGCGTAGTAGATGATCTTGGAGATAACGTCACTGGCATCAAGCTCGGAATTGGCCAGCGCCTTCTTCACCCCGCCTCGCTCCACGGCGCGGTCGAAGCCGACCTTGTGCAGCAGCTTGGACAGAGCCTTCGCGATCGCCTTTGCAATCAGCAGGCCGACGATCAGGATGACCAGGAACAGCACCAGCTTGGGGACGAAGTCAATGACGGTGGCCAGGCCGGCCTTGAGTGTATCTTCCATTTTTCCTCACATATCGGCTAAGGGTCGAACGAAACTAAGCATGCTTTCCAAATTGAGTACACACGATCGAAAAGGTAATAGCAAGCACGCTTAGTAATAAATTTTGCCGTCGCATCCACCGGCGCGAGGGCTACGAAACTGGCGGGGAATGTGCACGCCGCTCTCAGAAGGCTCCATATAGGGCCGCCCGCGCAGCCTGGGCCGAAGCCGCCTGCGCGAGGGCGGCCGGCTGGGCTAGGCTCAAGCCATGACCCGCGAGAACATCCACACCCCCGACGGCGGAACCCTCGAGTTGTTCAGCACGGGGGCGGAACTGTCCGCGGCCGGCTCCGGCGTCGTCGTCGTGTCCGCCTCGATGGTGACCGCCGCCGACTACACCAAGTTTGCGCAGAAGCTCAGCGCCTCCCTCGGCCGGCCGGTCCACACCTTTAACCGCCGCGGCCGCGGCGGCTCCTCCCCGCAGCCGGAGGACTACACACTTGACGTGGACATCCACGACCTCGACGCCGTGATGAAGCACACCAACAGCACGGACGTGTTCGGTCACAGCTTCGGCGGCGCCGTCGCCCTGCACGCCGCCCGCACCCTGCCGGTGGAGCGGCTGGCGGTCTACGACCCGGCCGTCTCGGTCAACCACAGCGTCACCGCCGACTGGATCCCCGAGTATGAGCGCCTCACCGCCGCCGGCGACGACGACCGGGCCCTGGCCGTGCTGGTCCGCGGGTTGGAAACCGGCAGCGCCGTTTCCCGGATGCCGCTGTCCATGCTGACCCTGGCCAATAAGCTGACCGCCGGGACCCCCGTGGGCAAGCAACTGCGGGAGCTGATGAAGACCGGCGTCCGCGAGATTAAGGCGATCATCGCCGCCGACATGCCCGCCGAACCGTTCCTGGCACTGCCGCTGGAGACCCTGATCGTGGTGGGCGAGAAGAGCCCGGCGTACTTCGGCGTGGCCTGCGCCCAGATCCACGACGTGCTCTCCGGTTCGAGCTACACAATCCTGCCGGGCATGGGCCACGACGGCGTGAATAAGGCCCCGGAGAAGCTGATCTCGGAGCTGAGCGCCTTCTTCGCCGGCTGACGCAGCTTCCCCGCGGCGCGCCAGCCGCGTCTGTTGACCCGGGAGCGGGACTTGCCCGCTCCCCTCCCCCAGTGGCCCGGTTCTCAGTGTCCTGCGGGCCCTGCCGCCCCTTCGGTCTTGCGCATCAGCAGTGAGAGCACGAGCGCGGCGACGGCGATCGCCGCGGCGGTCAGGAACGCCGCGTGCATGCCCGCTGCCGGACCGGACGAGACGGAAACCACCGCGAAGATCGAGACCAGCAGCGCGGTGCCGGCCGCTCCGGCCACCTGCTGCAGGGTGCTCAGGATGGCCGAACCGTGCGAGTACAGGTGCGGCGGCAGCGGGTTCAGCCCGGTGGTGAAGGCGGGGGTGAACAGCAGCGCCAGGCCTAGGCTGAGGGTCACATGCAGGCCGATGATCCAGCCCACCGGCGACTGCGCGTCCAGTCCGGCGAGCTGCCAGAGCGAGAGCACCATCAGCACGGAGCCGGTCACGGTCAGCGGCAGCGGGCCCACCTTGTCGAACAGCCGGCCGATCACCGGGCCCAGCAGGCCCATCGCGAGACCGCCCGGGAGCAGCACCAGGCCGGTTTCCAGCGACTTCAGGCCGCGGATTTCCTGCAGGTAAAGCGGCAACAGGATGACGGCGCCGAAGAGCGCGACCATCGCGACCACCAGCAGCAGCACGGAGACGGTGAACATCCGGAAGTTGAAAGCCCTCAAGTCCAGCAGCGGCTCGTCCCGCTTCTGCAGCCGCAGCTGCCGGAACACGAACGCGGCCAGGGACACGACGCCGACGGCGAGCGCGGCCACCGCGGGGGCGGGCGGGCCGGAGGTGCCGCCGCCGATCTGGCTCAGGCCGTAGACCACGCCTCCGAAGGCCGGGATGGTCAGGACCACGGAGAGGGCGTCCAGCCGGGTCTTCTCGTTCTCGCCGATGTTGCGGAGGTACTTGGCGCCGATCGCGAGGGCCAGCAGCGCGATGGGCAGGACGAAGACGAACATGAAGCGCCAGGAAAAGTTCTGCAGGATCAGGCCGGAGACGGTGGGACCCATGGCCGGGGCCACCGAGATCGCGATGCTGACGTTGCCCATGACCGCGCCGCGCCGGGAGATCGGCACCAGGGTCAGGATGGTGGTCATCAGCAGCGGCAGCATGATGGCGGTTCCGGCGGCCTGGACGATCCGGGCCAGCAGGAGCACCGGGAAGCCCGGGGCGAGGGCGGCCAGCAGGGTGCCGCCGGAGAACAGTCCCATGGCCAGCATGAAGACGGCCCGGGTGGTCAGCCGCTGCAGGATGAACCCGGTGGTGGGGATGACCACGGCCATGGTCAGCATGAAGCCGGTGGCCAGCCACTGGACCGTTGGCGCGTCCACGCGCAGGTCCACCATCAGCCGCTGCAGCGCCACGTTCATGATGGTCTCGTTCAGGATCACCACAAAGGTGGCCACCAGCAGGGTGGCGATGACCGTCACGGATTCGCGGGACAGCTTCTCCGGCGCGGGTTTGGCCGCGCGGGCGTTCGCGGCCGGGGAGCCGGCGGGGCTTTCCGCGCGGTTTCCGTTTCCGGTGCCCTCTGCGTCGGTGCTTTCGGCGTCGATCCGGGGCGGGGCCAGACCCTCCTGGACGTTGGAACGGGATTCTTCAGGCATGGGGTTCCCTCGGGGATGCGATGGCGGATTGGCGGACACGGCCGCCACTACGATTCTCAACCCTCCGGCCGGAAAGGTCATTCCCTCCCGTCGGACTATTTGTTCCCTAGGAGTCCAGCGGCACGTTGTCGATCAGCCGCACTGGGCCCACCTTGGCAGCGATGAGCACCAAAGCCTCGCCCCGGAACGGCGTCTCGCGGCAGTTCTCCGCGAGCGGCTCAAGGGTGAGCGGATCGACGACGTCGAAGTAGTCCATTTCCACGAGCGGCTGGGATTCCACCAGCGCGCGGGCGGAGTCCAGGTCGAGGGGTTCGTGCGCGTTCGCCCGGTCCTCCACCAGCCGCAGCGCCCGCGAGAGGACCAGCGCGGCCTCGCGTTCGGCGTCGGAAAGGAAGCGGTTCCGGCTGGAGAGAGCCAGCCCGTCCGCCGACCGCACGATCGGGACGGCCACGATCTCCACCGGGAAGTTCAGGTCCGCCACCATCCGGCGCACCAGGGTCAGCTGCTGGGCGTCCTTCTGGCCGAAGTACGCCCGGTAGTCGGCCTGGCCGGCACCAGGCAGCCCGTAGTGCAGCAACTTCGCCACCACGGTCAGCGCGCCGTCGAAGTGCCCGGGGCGGGAGGCGCCCTCCCACTTCTCGGCCAGCGCGCCCGAGGTGATCCGGACCATCGGCTCCCCGCCGGGGTAGACCTCCTCGACGGACGGCGCGAACACAAGGTCCACGCCCTCCGCCTCCAGCAGCGCCAGGTCCGCCTCCAGCGTGCGCGGGTAGCGTTCCAGGTCCACGGCCTCGCCGAACTGCAGCGGGTTAACGAAGATGGTGGCCACCACCACGTCGTTCTGCGCGACGGCGGTGCGCGCCAGCGCGGCGTGGCCCTCGTGCAGGGCGCCCATGGTGGGGACGATGCCCTGGGAGCTGCCGCCCTTTTCGGTGAGCAGGCGGGCGCTCTCGGCGCGCAGCTGCGCGGCGGTGGTCACCAGCTGGATGGGCATATCGGGTCCTTCCTCAGGAAACGGTCAGTCCGGTGCGGCGCCGTCGAGCGCCTGGCGGATGCCGTCGACTTGGTCCGGCCGGAGCAGCCCGCGGCTGCCCGCGCGGCGGGCCGTCGCCCGCGCCATGGCCAGGTAGGCCTCCAGAATATCCCCGCCGGAGCCGCCGTCGAGGTCGCGCAGCGCCTCCGCGTGCGCGGCGACGGTGCCGGCGTCCCCGCGGGCCACCGGGCCGGTCAGCGCCGACTCACCGGAGGCGAGGGCATTCTCGAGGCTGGCGCGCAGCAGCGGGCCCAGCATGCGGCCGGGTTCCTCGACGCCCACCTCGCGCAGCATTTCCGCGGCCTGCGCCACCAGGGTGACCAGGTGGTTCGAGCCGTGGGCCAGGGCGGCGTGGTACAGCGGCCGGTCCCCCTCGGCGATGGCGACGGGCTCGGCCCCCATCTCCACCACCAGGGCCTGGGCGATGGGCAGCATGGCCGGGTCCGCGGTCACGCCGAAGGTGCAGTCCAGCAGGCGGGTCAGGTCCAGGCTCATCCCGGTGAAGGTCATGGCCGGGTGCAGGGCCAGCGGCACGGCGCCCGCGGCGCGGACCGGATGCAGGAAGCCGACGCCGAAGCGCCCGGAGGTGTGGGCAACCAGCTGCCCCGGCTGCCAGGCGCCGAGTTTCGCGAGCCCGTCCACCAGCGGGCCGAGGGCGTCGTCCGGGACGGCCAGCAGCACCAGTTCGGCGCGTTCGACGATGTCCTGGATCTCCAGGACCGGCACGCCGGGCAGGAGCGTGTCCGCCCGTTCACGGCTGGCCTCGGAGACGGCGGAGACGCCGACGACGGCGTGTTCGGCGGCGCGCAGGGCCGCGCCGAGGACGGCTCCGACCTTTCCGGCGCCGATGATTCCGACGCCGAGGCGTCCTGGCTTAGCCATGCTGTGGGCCTTCCTGTGGATCTTCGGCGGGGTTCCCCACCGGCTGGGGTTTGGGGCTCAGGTGTGCAGCCTGGGCCAGGAGCAGGGCGCGGCCTTCGGCCAGGCCCGCCTGGATCACCCGGGGGGCCACCGGTCCGGAGGTGGTGTGCAGGACCAGGTCCACGACGCCGAAGCGCCGCGCCACGGGTCCCTGGTGCAGGGCGATGGACTGGGTGCGTCCGTGCGGCACCACTGTCAGGTGCCGCCACCAGCGGCCGGTGCGGATCAGCAGCGCGCTGCCGGTCACGGCGAAGCCATTGCGACGCCATCCCAGCGGCGCGAGCAGCCGGGCGCGGCGCGGGGTGGTGGTGAAGCCGCCGTCGTCACTGCCTGTGGGGTGGGCCGGGTCCCGCCGGGCCTGGATGCGGGCTGCGGGCGCCAGCCCGCTCAGCCCGGCGGCGAGGACGGCGTGGGCGTCAGGGCCCTCGGCTTCCGCGGCGAAGGATTGATCGGAGCCCGGCCGCGCGGCCCCATCGGGCAGCACCAGGTCCAGCAGCGCGGTCACGTCCTGCAGGGTGCCGACCGGCAGCAGGGTGGTCCGGGCGGATCGTTGGCCGTCCTGGCCGGGCGTCCCGTAGCCGGCGACGTTGACCTGGATGCGGTACCAGCCCAGCGGCCGCCAGAGCGGCGGCTGGCTGATCCGCAGGGCCTGGATCCTGCCCGGCGGGAGCGTCTGGGCGAGGGTGTCCAGCAGCCCGTACTGGAGCCGGATTCCGGCCTGGGAGGCAGCCGCGGTGAAGTTGTAGCCCTTGCTGAAGGGGGCCCAGAAGCCGGCCAGGATGCCGATTCCGGCGGGGACCAGGTAGAAGGAGAAACTACGGTTCTCCGTGAAAGCGGCGAGCAGCACTGACGTCGCGGCGCCCAAGAGCAGGACCACGGCCTGCTCGCTGAGCAGCAGTGAACCGGCCAGGCGGCGGGGCGGGACGGTCAGCACCGGCCGTTCGGGCGGCTCCGCGGGCGCGTCCGGTCCCGGCAGCGCCGCAGGCACCTGTGCATCATGTCCCCGGGCGACGGGTACCGCGGCGGCCTGTCCCGCAGCGCCCCGCAGGGCGGCCTCGCCAACGGCGGCGTCAAGGACGGCGGCGTCGAGGATGGCGGCGCGCAGCCGGCGGGCCTCCGCGACGCGCAGGTAGGCCAGGTGCACCGCCGACTGCCCGGCGTCGGCCACCTCGAAGCGCAACTCGGCGAGGCCGAAGATGCGGGCCAGCAGCGGCTGGACGACGTCGATCGCCTGGACCCGGTCCAGCCGCGCCTGCCGGTGCTGCTTGACCAGAACGCCGGTGGTGACCCGGACGAAGCCGCCCGCCACCTGATAGCGGGTGAAGTACCAGCTCAGGACGAAGCCGGCCACCACCAGCAGCAGCATGGTCCCGCCGCCCAACAGCAGCCAGGGCGCGCGGCCCGCGAAGCGCTCGTCGAAGACCGGGCCGCCGCGCAGCAGCCGTTCGGCGGCGTCGCGGCCGAAGAAGAAGAACAACGCCGCGAGTGCCAGCCAGCCGCGGACAAACGGCGAGGCGGGGTGCACCCGCTGCCAGTTGTCGGTGCCGCCGTTCACAGTCCGGCCAGCCGGGCCTCGCCGCGGGCGGTCAGCTGCTCCCGGAGCCGGGCGCCCTCCGCGGCGGGCAGGCCCGGGATCACGGCGCTGGTCCCGGCGGAGGCGGTGTGGAGTTTCAGCGTGCAGAGCCCCAGCGCCCGCTCCACGGGTCCGGCCGCGATGTCCACGTACTGCATCCGGCCGTAGGGCACCACCAGGGTGCGCTGGAAGAGGATGCCGCGGCGGATCAGCAGGTCATCGAGGCGTTCGGCGTAGCCGACGGCGCGGACCTGGCGCGGAATCAGCACCAGCCGCCAGAGGGCCAACAGCAGGTAGGCGGACGGCAGCGCGACGGCGAACCACAGCGGCGGCCACCGCCACGCTCCAGCAAGCACCAGCGCCAGGGGCACGGCCAGGGCTGCGGTGACGAGCACGGTCTCGGCGCCCCAGCCCAGCAGGCGGGCCGTCAGGTAGCGCGGCGAGACCCGCAGCCAGGAGATGCCCGGCGGATCAATCGCCTCGGTAGGCATATTCGCCTTCGGCTTCCGGTTTTCCGCGTTTCCCGGCCACCCCCGGGGGTTTGCCGGCGTCGCCGTCCTCCGGCGGGATGCGGCAGAACCGCTCCACCATCAGCCCCACCACGATCATCACCAGGCCGCCGCCGGCCATGGCCGCAATCTGCCAGGTGATGGCCTGGCCGCTGCGGACATTCCAGAGCCGGAGTTGGTCCATGAAGATCCCGGCGTGCCAGCCGAGCAGCATGGCCCCGGTGTAGGCGCAGGCCTGGGCGAGGACCAGGGTCCAGGCGGCCAGGATGGGGTTCAGCAGCTGCTTCTTCTTGCCGTTGCGCCAGCGCAGCACCCGGATGCCCAGCACCAGGGTAAGGACCACGATCACGCCCATGGTGATCAGGCCGGTCAGCGGCAGTACCGGGGTGGCCAGGCTGTAGCGGGCCGCCAGCAGGGTCGCGGCCCAGCCGGCGGCGGCCAGGCCGACGCCGATCACCAGCAGCACCAGCGGGTTGGTCAACTTCATGACGACACCGCCGGGCCGTTGGCGCCGTTGAGTTCCTCGAAGCCGTCGAAGGGGGCCAGGTCCCGGAAGTCGGCGGCCCGGACGGCGAGGTCGGCGACGCGTTCGCCGCCCAGTTCCGCCGCGGGGTCGATCAGGGACCACGGGTACAGCACGAAGGCCCGCTCGGCCGCGCGCGGGTGCGGCAGCGTCAGGACCGGGTCGTCGCTGACCAGCTCGCCGTAGGTGACGATGTCCACATCCAGGGTGCGGGGGCCCCAGTGGACCTCCCGGACCCGGTGGTGCTTGCGTTCCACGGCGTGGCAGTGGTCCAGGAGCTGGCGCGGGGATAGGGAGGTCTCGACGGCGATGACCATGTTCAGGAAGTCAGGCTGGTTGGGCGGTCCGCCCACGGCCTTGGTCTGCACGATCGGCGAGATGGCCAGCAACCGCACCTCCGGCGGGTCGACGAGGTCGGCGACGGCGGCGGAGAGGGTGTCGTTCCGGGCGCCGAGGTTGCTGCCGAGGGCCAGGACGGCGCGGGTGTACGTGGCGGGTTCCGGCGTAGCCGGGGCGTGGGCGGCGGAGCTCATGGGCGTTCCCGGTGCACGCTGACGGCAACGTCGCCGAAGTGGACCTGGATCGGGGCCTTGGGCTTGTGCACGGTGATGTCCACGGCGGTGACAGGGAAGCGTTCCAGCAGGTCCTCGGCGATCCGGACGGCCAAGGCCTCGATCAGGTTCACCGGCGCACCGGTGATCCAGCCACGGATGCATTCGGCCACCTCACCGTAATGCGCCGTGTCCAGCACGTCGTCGCTCGCGGCGGCGGCGGTGAAGTCCAGGTGCAGGACGGCGTCGACGACGAAGGGCTGCCCCTCGCGCCGTTCGAAGTCGAACACGCCGTGGTGCCCGACGGCGGTGACGCCGCTGAGCGTGATCCGGTCCATGGTTCCGCCGGCCTAGCTGTTGCCGGACGGGGTCATCCGGGCGGCGGCCTTGACCGCGTCGAGGTTCGGCCCGACGTCGTGGACCCGGACGGCCCAGGCGCCGCGGAAGGCGCTGATCGCGGTGATGGCGGCGGTGGCGGCGTCGCGGTCCTTGGGGGCGGCGGCCTTGCCGACGACCGTCAGGAGGCTGCCCAAAAAACGCTTCCGGGATGCGGCCACCAGCACCTTGTGGCCCATCGCCTGCAGAACGTCCAAGTGCTGCAGGAGCTCCCAGTTCTGTGCCTCGTTCTTGGCGAAGCCGAGTCCCGGGTCCACGATGATCTGCTCCGGCGCGGCGCCGGCGGCGACCAGCTTGTCGCGGACGCCGGCCAGCTCGGCCGCCACGTCGGCGGCGACGTCCCGGTAGTCGGTCAGGGAGTCCATGGTGCGGGCGTCCCCGCGGCGGTGTGTGAGGACGTAGGGCACGTTGCTGCGGGCCACGAGTTCCACCATCTCCGGTTCGATGGTCAGGCCGGAGACGTCGTTGATGATAGCGGCGCCGGCGGCCAGGGCCGCCTCGGCCGTGGCGGCGTGGGTGGTGTCGATGCTGACCAAAGCGCCGGCCTTCACCAGCGCCTCGATCACGGGCAACACGCGGCGCTGTTCCTCGTCCGGGGTGACCTCGGCGGCGCCGGGGCGGGTGGACTCGCCGCCGACATCGATGATGTCCGCGCCGGCGTAGTACATCCGCAGCCCGGCGGAGATGGCCTGTTCCGGGGTGGCGTGGCGGCCGCCGTCGCTGAACGAGTCGGGGGTGACGTTGAGGATTCCCATGACCAGGGTGCGGTTCGTGGGCAGGTCCTTGAAGGCGGCGGCCGGCCTCGGCTTCCGCAGCACGGGCAGCGGCGAGGTGGCAGGCCCGGTTCCGGGGGCTGCGGCGAGGGAGTCCATAGTGTGTCTTTCTTACCTTCCGAGGATGAGGCTCATGGCTTCGGCACGGGTGGCCGGGTCATGCAGTTGCCCACGGACCGCGCTGGTGACGGTCTTCGCGCCGGGTTTGCGGATGCCGCGCATTGACATGCACAGGTGCTCGCATTCGACGACGACGATCGCGCCGCGGGGCTTGAGGTGGGTGGTGAGCGCCTCGACGATCTGGGTGGTGAGCCGTTCCTGCACCTGCGGACGGCGGGCGAACAGGTCCACCAGCCGGGCCAGCTTGCTCAGGCCGGTGACCTTGCCGTCGTGCGAGGGGATGTAACCGACGTGCGCGACGCCGTGGAACGGCACCAGGTGGTGTTCGCAGGTGGAGTAGAACGGGATGTCCTTGACCAGGACCAGTTCCTCGTGGTCCAGGTCGAAGGTGGTGGCGAGGATTTCGGCCGGGTCGTGGTGCAGGCCGGCGAACATTTCCGCGTAGGCCTTGGCCACCCGCTTGGGGGTGTCCAGCAAGCCGCCGCGGTCCGGGTCTTCGCCGATGGCGAGCAGGATTTCACGCACCGCCGCCTCGATCCGGGGCCGGTCCACCAGGGTGGCGGTGCCGCCGTCGGCCCCTTTCGCCGCGGAATTCTCCGGGCGGAAGGGATCGGCGGCGGCCGAAACGTCGTCGTCGTCGAAGTAGGAAGTCACAGCAGAAGCCTAGCCGGGAAGGCCGTCAGGCCCCAGATCCGTGGTCCCGCCCTGGAAGGGCTCCTGGGAGGGGACGCCCTGGGCGTGCGGCGGCCGGGTGTCCAGCGGCTCCTCCAGGCGGGCCTTGGTGGCCTCCTCCTGCGCCTCACGCTCGGCCTTCTCCTGGCGGGACTCCACCGGGCCGACATCGTGGATGGGCCGGGTCTCCTTGGAGAGCCAGATCTCACGGAAGTCGCGCTTGCGGATATCCGCGAAGACCTGCGCGATCTCGTTCTGGTTCAGGGTCTCGCGCTCGAGCAGCTCCAGGGCCAGCTGGTCCAGGACGTCGCGGTTGGCGGTCAGGATCTCGTACGCCTCGTCGTGGGCGTTTTCGATCAGGCGGCGGACCTCCTCGTCAACGACGTAGGCGATCTGGTCCGAGTAGTTGCGCTCGTGCCCGGCGTCGCGGCCCAGGAACGGCTCGCCGCCGCCCTGGCCGAGGCGGACCGCGCCGACGCGCTCACTCATGCCATACTCGGTGACCATCTTCCGGGCGATGCCGGTGGCCTTCTCGATGTCGTTGGAGGCGCCGGTGGAGGGGTCGTGGAAGACCAGTTCCTCGGCGACGCGGCCGCCCATGGCGTAGGCCATCTGGTCCAGGAGCTCGTTGCGGGTCACGGAGTACTTGTCGTTCTCCGGCACCACCATGGTGTAGCCGAGGGCCCGGCCGCGGGGCAGGATGGTGATCTTGGTGACCGGGGCGGAGTTCCGCAGTGCCGCGGCGACGAGGGCATGGCCGCCTTCGTGGTAGGCGGTGACCTTGCGCTCGTGTTCCTTCATGACGCGGCTGCGCTTCTGCGGGCCGGCCATGACGCGGTCGATTGCCTCGTCCAGCGCGCGGTCGTCGATCAGGTTCGCGTTGGAGCGGGCGGTGAGCAGCGCGGCCTCGTTGAGCACGTTGGCCAGGTCCGCGCCGGTGTAGCCGGGGGTCTTCTTAGCCACAGCCTTGAGGTCGACGCCGGGAGCCATCGGCTTGCCCTTGGCGTGAACCTTGAGGATCTGGTCACGGCCGATCAGGTCCGGGGCCTCGACGGAGATCTGCCGGTCGAAGCGGCCGGGGCGCAGCAGCGCCGGGTCCAGCACGTCGGGCCGGTTGGTGGCGGCAATCAGGATGACGTTGGTCTTGACGTCGAAGCCGTCCATCTCCACGAGGAGCTGGTTGAGGGTCTGCTCGCGTTCGTCGTTGCCGCCGCCGATGCCGGCACCGCGGTGACGGCCGACGGCGTCGATCTCGTCGACGAAGATGATCGCCGGGGAGTTGGACTTGGCCTGTTCGAAGAGGTCGCGGACGCGGGAGGCGCCGACGCCGACGAACATTTCAACGAAGTCCGAGCCGGAGATGGAGAAGAAGGGGACGCCGGCCTCGCCGGCGACGGCGCGGGCCAGCAGCGTCTTACCGGTGCCGGGAGGGCCGTAGAGCAGCACGCCCTTGGGGATCTTGGCTCCGACGGCCTGGAACTTGGCCGGTTCCTGGAGGAATTCCTTGATTTCCTGGAGTTCCTCGACGGCCTCGTCCGCGCCGGCGACGTCGCTGAAGGTCACCTGCGGCATGTCCTTGTTGACCATCTTGGCCTTGGACTTGCCGAACTGCATGACCTTGGAGCCGCCGCCCTGCATCCGGGAGAGCAGGAACCAGAAGAGCACACCCAGCAGCAGGACCGGAACCAGCAGGGAGAACAGGCCGGAGAACCAGTTGCTCTCGACCGGCTGGTCGGTGAAGCCGCTCGGCGGCTTGGAGTCCGTGACGGCCTTGACGACGTCGGCCGCGCGGGCGTTGACGAAGTAGAACTGGACGTTCTTGCCCTTGTCCTGGCCGTCGATCTGCAGATTGTCCTTCAGGACCAGGTCCACTCGGTTCTCGGCGTCGAAAATCTTGGCCTGTTCAACCTTGCCGCCGTCGGTCAGGAGCGCCAGGCCCTTGTCCGTGTCGATGCGGCTCGACCCGCCCGGGGCGAGGGTGGCAAAGGCCAGCAGGAGCATGCCGATGACGACGACAATCCAGATGCCGGGGCCCTTGAAGAAACTCTTAGCTTTCATCTGATCGGGGGCTGGCCCCGTCCCTCCTGGTAGTGCTGCACGGCGTCCCATGGGCGCGCGTGTGGTGCTGCGTCAGTCTAGCTATACACCGTCGCTGTACCTCACGCACGGTCGGGATCAAAAGTTCCCTATGGGCGTAGCGGAGGGCGGGGTCCGGCCCGGCCGCCGGGTCCCGTGGGCGCCGGCGGCGGCGCGGCGGACTTACTCGTAGACGTGCGGGGCGAGGGTGCCCACGAAGTCCAGGTTGCGGTACTTCTCTGCGTAGTCCAGGCCGTAGCCGACGACGAATTCGTTCGGGATGTCGTAGCCGACGTACTTGACGTCGATCTGGACCTTGGCCGCGGTGGGCTTGCGGAAGGCGGTGCAGATTTCCACCGACGCGGTGCCGCGGGATTCCAGGTTGGTCTTGAGCCAGGACAGGGTCAGGCCGGAGTCGATGATGTCCTCGACGATCAGGACGTCCTTGCCCATCAGGTCCGTGTCCAGGTCCTTGAGGATCCGGACGACGCCGGAGGACTGGGTGCCGGAGCCGTAGGAGGAAACGGCCATCCAGTCCATGGAGACGTGGCTGTGCAGCGCGCGGGCGAGGTCGGCCATGACCATCACGGCGCCCTTGAGCACGCCGACGATCAGCAGCTCGCGGCCCTCGTAGTCCCGGTCGATCTCTGCGGCGAGTTCGGTGATGCGGGACTGGATCTGTTCCTTGGAGTAGAGAACGTGCTTAAGGTCCGCCTGGACGTCGTTTGAATCCACCAATGGCTCCTGTGTAGATGCGGGTGCGACTAATCTTGGGGCCGTTTGTGAGGCCGGAATACTAGCTTCCCACAGCGGGCCGCCTCGCGGGGAACGCCGCCGGCGGCCGGGCCGCCCTCCGCGGGGTGGCCGGGCGCCTGACCCGCCGACTGACCCGCCGCCTGGAGCTGGGCGAGCGAGAGCCGGTAGACGCTGACGCCGCCGGGCAGCTGAACGGGTCCGGCCGATCCCCGGCGGCGCAGCAGGTCCTCCGCGGCGAGCAGGCGCTGGTGGCTGGGTTGCTGGCCGCCGACCTCGGCCGCGGCCTTCGCGATCACCCGGAACCTGAGCGCGGCCGGCAGGGCGCGGAGCTCGTCCTCGGGCAGGCCCAGGTCGCCGCCGTCGTAGGTCTTCAGCGTGAGGTACGTGTCGTTCGCCACGGCGTCGAGGTAGTCGGCGTCGGCCTGCAGGATGGCCGCGGTGCGGGCGAGGGATTCGGCGACGCCGGGGCCGAGTTTCTCCTCCAGCATCGGCAGGACTTCTACCCGGGTGCGGGAACGGGCGAAGGCCGGGTCTGCGTTGCTGGGATCGTGCCAGGGGTCCAGGTCTTCGGCCGCACAGATTTCCAGCGTCTCGGCCCGCCGCAGGCCCAGGAACGGCCGGAGCAGCCGCCCGCGAGCCGGCCGCATGCCGGCCAGGGAGCGGGTGCCGGAGCCCCGGGCCAGGCCCAGCAGGACCTGCTCGGCCTGGTCGTCCAGAGTGTGGCCGAGCAGGATGGCCTGCGCTCCGGCGTCATCCGCGGCCGCGTCCAGGGCGGCATGCCGGGCCTCCCGGGCGGCGGCCTCCGGCCCCATCCCGGTGGCGGCGACGGTGACGGTCCGGATCTCCACGGGAGCCAGTCCCAGCTCCCGCAGCGCCGCCGCGGCGGCCCGGGCGACTTCCGCAGAGCCGGGCTGCAGCTGATGGTCGACGACGACGGCGCCGACGCTGATCGGGTGGCCGTGCACGTGGCCGCGGCGGGCGAAGTACGCCGCGGCGGCCGCGAGGGCCAGGGAATCCGGGCCGCCGCTGCAGGCGACCAGTACGCGTTCGGGGTAGCCGGCGTCGGCGAGGGCCGTCTCGAGCAGCTTCCGCGCCTTGCCGAGCACGGGCGAGAGGCGGCCGGGCCGGCGCCGGCCGGCGGGACGTACGGCGCTTTCGC
Organism: Arthrobacter sp. NPDC057259; assembly: GCF_042668995.1. NCBI lineage: Bacteria > Bacillati > Actinomycetota > Actinomycetes > Micrococcales > Micrococcaceae > Arthrobacter > Arthrobacter sp. NPDC057259. The sequence goes on along the minus strand of NZ_JBHUYA010000002.1, from coordinate 290,790 downwards.
TGGCGGGCTGGGTGGTGTCGGCGTGGGCGTCCGCGGTGGCGGGTTCGTTCGTGGGGCTCATGCCGCTGAGAGGCCCATCCGTTCGACCCAGAGCTTGGGGTCGTGGATTTCGGGTTCGGTGGGCAGGTGGTCCGCGGACTCCCAGACCCGGTTGAAACCGGCCATGCCGACGGCGTCCACCACCTCGCGGACGAACTTGGAGCCATCGCTGTACTGGCGCATCTTGGCGTCGAGGCCGAGCAGGCTGCGGATGAACTTCTCCACCGCGCCGCGGTCCTTGCCGCGGGCGTTGAAGCGCTGCCGGATGGTCTTCACCGACGGCACGATGCTGGCATCCACCGCATCCATGACCACGTTGGCGTGGCCCTCGAGCAGGCTCATCACGGCGGTCAGGTGCGAGATCGCGGCCTTCTCCTCGGGGTCCTGCAGCAGGTCCAGGATGGCGCCGCGGCCGGGGGCTGCGCCGGGAGCGGACCGGTCCTTGAGCGACCTGGCCGCCGCGGCGGCGCGTTCCATGATCGAGTCGACGTTGCCCAGCAGGTGCCCGCTGAGGCCCTCGATCTGGTCCAGCATGTGGTGCCGCAGCCAAGGCGCGGCGGCGAACTGGACCCGGTGGGTCTGCTCGTGCAGGCAGACCCAGAGCCGGAAGTCCTCGGGAGCGACGTTCAGCTCCCGCTCCACCGAGATGATGTTCGGCGCCACCAGCAGCAGGCGGCCGGCGGCCGGGGCCGTGGAGCCGGGGGCCAGGGCGGAGAACGGGTCGTACTGGCCGAGGACCTTGCTGGAGAGGAAGGCCAGGATGGCGCCGAGCTGGCTGCCGGTGATGGCGCCGCCGACGCTCGCGCTGCCGGGGCTGATGCTGCCGCGGCGGCCCTCCAGCATCTTCTCGATGGCGGGCTGCAGCATGACGGCGAAGCTCTGGGTGTTGGCCTTGGCCCAGGAGGCGCGGTCCACCACCAGGACGGAGGAGTCGCGCAGGTCCCGGGCGGCCTCGAGGCCGGTGATGTCGTGGACGTGCGGGACGGAGAGGTCGGCCATCAGGCGGAGGTTCTCCACCGCGGCTCCGATTTCCTTGGCCCCGAGCGTGGGACCGGCCGGCGTGAGCCGCGCGGCAGTGGACGCCGCGAGCTCCCAATTCACCAGGGCCTGGGCCTGGGCTGACGTCTCTGCTGATCCGGCGCGCGAGGGGGTCTCCATAGTCCCCATCAGATCACAGGGCCCGGGCCACCGCACAGGAATCCGTCCCGGACCGGGCCCGTTTCGACGGTTCGGGCAATTGCTCAGCGGCAGCCGCAGGCCGCGAGGGTGGAGGCGGTCCGGTCCAGGGCTTCCTTGTTCCCGGTAGCCCCGGGGGTCAGGCCGTTGCCGATGAAGGAGAAGACCAGGAGCCGGCCGTCGGCGTCCACCACGTAGCCGCTGAGGGCGATCACGGAGTTCAGCGTTCCGGTCTTGGCGCGGACCAGGCCCGCGCCGGCGGCGGTGGTGGCATCCGTGTACCGGCTGCCGAGCGTGCCGGTCAGACCGGCCACCGGGAAGCCGGCCAGGGCGGAGCGGAGCCGGGTGTCGGGGCCGTTGGTCATGGCCCGGACCAGTTCCGTGAGCTGCCGGGCGGTGACCCGGTTCTCCAGGGTGAGCCCGGCCAGGTCCGCGGCGTGCAGGGTGTCGGTGGGGATCTTGAGTTCCTGCAGCTGCTTCAAGACGGCGGCGATGGCGCCTTCGCCGCTGCCCGGCTGCCCACTGGCCAGTGCCGCCATCCGGCCCATGACCTCGGCGAGGTAGTTGTCCGAGGTGCGCAGCAGCAGGTCCACCTGTTCGCCGACGGTCGCGGATTCGGCCACGGCCAGCACCGCCCCGGCGCGAGGGCCGGCATCCGCCGCTTCGGACGAACCATCTGACGAACCGTCGGACGCGACGCCGGCGCCCTTCTCTCCCGGATCCTTGTTCCCCTTGCCCTTGGCGCCCGCTTCCTGCATGGGCGCCTTGGCGCGCACGACGCCGGGTGCCACGGTGATGCCGGCCTCGCCGAGCCGGGCGGCGAAGGCCTCGGCGGCGGTCATGGCCGCGTCCTGAGGCCGGGCCCCGGCGGTGCTGCCGGGCGCGAACCGGGCCCCGTTCAGTGCCAGCGGGAACAGCGGCGCCACCTCGCCGGCGGCCACGTCATCCGGGCTCCAGGCGGGGCTCAGGGACGGGCCGGTGAAGAGTGAATCGTCCAGCTGCACGGTGACCGGACCGGTCACACCTGCCTGCCGGAGGGCCGTGACGGTGGACTTGGCCAGGGTCGCCAGGCCGGCGTGGCCCAGCACCCCATCCGGGGCGGAATCCCCGGCGCCCAGCAGCACGTCCCCGCCGCCGGTGAGGACCACGGTGCCGGGAGTGCCGCCGGCGATCACCCGGGTGGTGAAGCGGCGGTCCGGACCAAGGGTGCGGAAGGCCGCGGCCGCGGTGAGCAGTTTGATGTTGGATGCCGGCGCCCGGCCCTCGTCGCCCGCCCGGTCGAAGAGGACCTCACCGGTAACGGCGTCCTGCACCATGCCGGTGAAGGTGCCGCCGCCGTCGGTCTTCAGGGTGGCGTTGAGCCGGTCCGCGAGGGTGGCCGCGTTGGGGAAGGGGGCGGCGTCGTCGAGCGGTTTAACCGCGCCGGGGACGGCGGTGAGGGCCGACGGCGGAAGCTGCCACGGGCCCGCCGCGGGCTTAGCCGGGGGACGGGACGGGCCGGCGAATCCGGGGCCGAGGGCGAAGCCGGCGGGGATCACGAGCGCGATGACCAGCAGCCCCAGCAGCACGGCCGGAACGCTCCGGCGCCACCCGGCGGCCCGGGAATCCTGCCCGCGCGGGCTCGTTGTGCGTGTCATGGTGCTGATGGTCCTTAGTTCCGAAATGTCCCCACTAGTTCCTGAAACCAGGGCCTGTCGCTATATCCTCAATAATAGTCGGCGGTACCGGGTGGCCTTTTTGGGGCGCCAGCCCGTGCCGCGCACCCCCTTAAATCCGTCGAGGAGCATTCCATGAAGCATGACGTGACCATCGAGATCCCCAAGGGATCGCGCGTCAAGTACGAAGTCGACCACGAGACCGGCCGCGTCCGCCTGGACCGTGTCCTATTCACCTCCATGCAGTACCCCACGCACTACGGTTTCTTCGAGAACACCCTGGGCGAGGACGGCGACCCGTTGGACGCCCTGGTCCTGCTGCAGGACTTCGACCTGCACCCCGGCGTGATCGTCGAGGCCCGCCCGATCGGCGTGTTCAACATGACCGACGACGGCGGCGGGGACGCCAAGGTCCTCTGCGTGCCGGCCGACGCACGCTTCGACCACATCAACGAGATCAGCGACGTCAGCGAGTTCCTGATCAAGGAAATCGAGCACTTCTTCACCCGTTACAAGGACCTGGAGCCGGGCAAGTGGGTCAAGGCCGAGGGCTGGGGCGACCGCGCCGCCGCCGAAGCCGAGCTGGAAGCCTCGATCAAGCGCTTCGTTCCGCACGCTCACTAGGGCCGCGTCGGTCACGGACCGAGTTTTCCGTGCCGGGGCCACCCGCGCCGACCGCCCATCAGGGGCGGCGGTGCCGGGTGGCCTCCGGCGTTTAACAGCCGAGTCTTGATCAGCGGCGGACACTGCCAGCCGCGAATCAGGAAGATGTGAAATCGTTGGTTCATGACCACCGAGCCCGCGTTTAACCCGCCCTGCGGCCCCGTGACCGGCTGGCACGACGGCGAGGTGCTGCGCGCCACCGGCATCCCCTACGCCACGGCCGCCCGGTTCCAGCCGCCGGCACCGGCCCCGGAGTGGACCGCGCCCTTCGCCGCGACCGCCCTCTCCCCCGCGTGCCCGCAGGCCCCGGTGCCGTTCCTGGACGACATCCTGGGCACCCGGTACGGCGAACTGCCCGGCAGCGAGGACTGCCAGCGACTCTCCATCACCATCCCGGCAGGCCTCGGGCCGGGAGAAAAAGTTCCGGTGATGGTGTGGCTGCACGGCGGCTCCTACACCTCCGGCTCGGGCGACCTGGCGATCTTCGACCCCAAGGCCCTGGTGGCGGAGAACCGGGTGATCGTCGTCTCGGTCACCTACCGGCTGGGCCTCTTCGGCTACCTCGCCGCCGGCGACGGGCGCCCGGCGAACCTGGGCCTGCTGGACCAGCTGGAGGCCTTCCGCTGGGTCCGCCGCAACATCGCCGCGTTCGGGGGCGACCCGGAGAACGTGACCGCCTTCGGCCAGTCCGCGGGCGGGGATGCCGTAGCCCACCTGATGGCCGTGCCGGAGGCGCCGTCGCTGTTCCGCCGCGCCATCATCCAGAGCGCCCCGCTGGGCATCACCCGCGGACGCGACAAGATGAGCGCCGCCATGGGTGCCGCGGCCCAACACATCACGGAAGACACCCCGGCACTGGATGTCGTCGCCGCCGAGGCCAGTGTGGCGCGCACGGCCCGGAAGTTCGGACTCGCCTCAGCCATGCCGTTCGGCACCCAGTACGGCCACGACCCGCTGCCGCCAGAGGCCGCCATCGAAGAGGCCTGGGACGCCGCAGCCCCCGGGATCGAGGTCCTGATCGGACACACCACGGAGGAGGCGCGGATGTTCCTGCCGCGCAACCGCGTCGTGAGCCGGATCGGCCGGGTCCCGGTGCTGGGGAACGCCGTCGTCAAGGCCGTCAACTGGGCCGTCACGGAGGCCGTCTACGGCAGGGCGACGCGGAAGTTCGCCCGCCGCCATGTCCGCGCGGGCGGCCGCGCGCACCGCTACCTGCTCTCCTGGCACGCCCCGGGGAACATCTACGGGGCCGCCCACACCGTGGACCTGCCGCTGCTCTTCGGCGACGAGCAGACCTGGGCCGGGGTAGGCCTGCTCGCGGGCGCCAGCTGGGAGGACGTCAACGTCCCGGGCAAGGCGATGCGGGCGCTCTGGGCCCGCTTCGCCTCCGGTGAACAGCTCGACGCCGACGGCGGGATCCCCGGCGCGCTCCGCTACCGGGCGGTCTAAGCCGTGCGGACCCTCGGGGTGGACCTCGCCGCGGCGACCAAGAAGACCGCGGCCGCCATCCTCGAGTGGGAGGGCGGATCCGCCCGGCTGGTGCACCTGGCCCTCGACGTTGACGACGCCGACATTGTCCGGCTCTTCGGCAGCTGTGCCATGACGGGCATCGACTGCCCGGTGGGCTGGCCCGACGCGTTCCTGCCCTTCATTGCCGCGCACCTGGCCGGCGAGCCGCACCCTGTGCTGGACTATGACGGCATCGAGGGCCGCCGGTTGCTCGCGTACCGGGAGACGGACCGCTTCACCACCGGGCTGACCGGCCTGATCCCGCTGAGTGTGTCCGCGGACCGGCTGGCGCACCCGGCGATGCGCTGCGCGGTGATCCAGGCCAAGATCGCCCGGGAGCACGGGCTGCAGCCGCGGGATGGCAGCGGCCGGCTGGCCGAGGTGTACCCGGCGGGGTCGCTGAAGACCTGGGGGCTCCTGGCCCGCGGGTACAAGGGCCGGGGCGGCCCCGAGGCGGAGCGGCTGGGCGGGCTGCTGGCCGCGCTGCGCGACGCTGCGCCGTGGCTGGACCTTGCCGGCCATGAGGAACGCCTGGCCGGGTCCGATGACCTGTTCGACGCCGTCATCGCGGCCCTCACGGCCCGGGCCGTGGCGGTGGGGGCAACCGTCGGGCCAGATGAAACCCACGCCGCGGCGGCACGGACCGAGGGCTGGATCCACGTGCCAACGGGCGGCCTGGAGGCCCTCGTGGACGCCGGATAAACGCCGCGGGAGCGCGGATGCTTTCCGTTTGCGGCGACACGGCCACCGGGTAGTGTGGCATCCAGAATGTTCACCCTGACGATCAATCAGACCGACAGCCGTCACGACGGCGACCGCGTGCCGCAGCTCCTCAAGGACCTGCGGCACATTCCGGCGCGCCTCGATTTCGACCGGTCCGTCGAGGATGAGGTCCAGGGCATCGTGGACTGCCCGCGACAGGCCGTGGACGCCGCGCTGATCGCCCTGCGCACCGGCGCCTGGTACGTCGGGATCGGCGTCGGGCCGGTCAACGAACCGCTGCCCAACCAGATCAAGGACGCCTCCGGCCACGGGCTGGTCTACGCCCGGCGGGCCGTGGACCGGCTGCGTAACGGCAAGGAGCGGATCCCGGTGGCCGTCGAGGGTCCGCTGGCCGAGCTGGCCGCGGAGGCGGAGGCGGTGCTGCGCCTGCTGGGCCAGATCGTGCACGACCGGAGCGCGGCGGAGTGGCGGGTCCTGGACCTGCTGACGCCCGGCGTCCGGGGCCAGCAGAAGGCCGTGGCCGAGGAGCTCGGCATCACCACGCAGGCGGTGAGCAAGGCAGTGGCGCGGGCCCAGTGGAACGAGGAGCACGCCGCACGGCCCGCGGCCGCCCGGTTGCTGTCCCTGATCCTCGAGGTGCGCTAGAGCAGACTGCGCAGCACGTGGGCCGCGCCGTCCTCGAACACCGAGTGGGTGACCTCGTCCGCGGCGGCAATGACCTCGGCAGGAGCCTGGCCCATGGCCACCCCGCGCCGGGCCCAGGTCAGCATCTCGATGTCGTTCCGTCCGTCGCCGACCGCCACGGTGCGGTGCGCCCCGATGCTCAGCCGGCCGCGGAGCTGCTCCAGCGCGCTGGCCTTGGTGACGCCGGCCGCGGCGATGTCCAGCCAGGCGGTCCAGCCCACCGAGTAGGTGACGCCGGCGAGCCCGACGTGCCGGATCGCGGCGTTGAATTCCTCCGGGGTGTTCTCCGAGCTGAACACCACGACGCGCACGGCGGTGGCCTCCAGCATGGTCTGGAAGTCCACGCCGATCGCCTCGACGCCGAAGCTGGCGTCCTGGAAGCGCTCGGTGGAGAGGAAGTTGCCGTCGGCGTCCTCGAGCGCGTACTTGGCGGAGGGCAGCCGCTTCCGGAGTGCCCGCAGCGCGGGTCCGGGATCGAAGGTGGCCCTGTGCAGCACCTCGTAGCCGTCGGCGAGGCCGGAGTCGACGCGGAGGGTGACGCCGCCGTTGGAGCAGACGGCGTAGCCGGTCTCGATGCCGATGTGCTCGATGATGGGCAGCGTGGCGCCGAGGGAGCGGCCGGTCGCGATCATCACCTCATGCCCCGCGGCCACCACGGCCTGCGCGGCTTCTCGGACGGGAACGGACATGTGGCCGTCGTGGTCGACGAGGGTTCCGTCGACGTCGAGGGCGATCATCATTTTGTCGTTGGCGTTGCGCTGGTCGTCGTTGCCAGCGACTGAGGTTTCAGTCAATGTAGTCATCTAACAAGTAGAGCAGACACCCCCGACAACCAGCTAGGACGCGCGCCACAGCACGACATGAAGCGCCCGTGAACACTTGGGTGACTGACTACCGGGGCCGACGGCGGGAGGCTGGCGGAGGGGGTTGGAGCGGATGGTCAGAGGACGGGCAGCACGGTCATCCCGCCCAGGTACTTCTGCAGCGCGGCCGGCACGTTGACCGAGCCGTCCGGGTTCTGGTGGTGTTCCAGGATGGCCACGATCCAGCGGGTGGTGGCGAGGGTGCCATTCAGCGTGGCGACCGCGCGGGTGCCCTTGGCGGTGCCGTCCTCGGTGATCACGCGTTCGCGGATGTTGAGCCGGCGCGCCTGGAAGGTGGTGCAGTTGGAGGTGGAGGTCAGCTCGCGGTACGCGCCCTGGGTGGGGACCCACGCCTCGCAGTCGAACTTCCGCGCCGCGGAGGTTCCGAGGTCGCCCGCGGCGGTGTCGATCACGCGGTAGGGAAGCTCGCACTTGGCCAGCATTTCCTCTTCCCAGGCCAGGAGCCGGGCGTGCTCTGCGGCGGCCTCCTCGACCGTGGTGTAGATGAACATCTCCACCTTGTTGAACTGGTGCACGCGGATGATGCCGCGGGTGTCCTTGCCGTGCGAGCCGGCCTCGCGGCGGTAGCAGGAGCTCTGCCCCGCGTAGCGGATCGGGCCGGCGGAGAGGTCGAGGATCTCGTCCGCGTGGTAGCCGGCGAGGGCCACCTCGGAGGTGCCCACCAGGTAGAGGTCGTCCTCGGCGAGGCGGTAGATCTCGGCGTCGTGCTTGACGTCGAAGCCGGTGCCCTGCATGGTCTCGGGACGGACCAGGGTGGGGGTGATCATCGGGACGAAGCCGGCGTCGATGGCCTGTTCCATGGCCATCTGCAGCAGCGCCATCTCCAGCCGGGCGCCCACGCCGCGGAGGAAGTAGAAGCGGGAACCGGAAACCTTGGCGCCGCGTTCCATGTCGATGGCACCGATCAGCTCACCGATTTCCAGGTGATCCTTCGGCTCGAAATCGGGGAACTCACGCGGGGTGCCGACGGTCTTGACCACGACGTAGTCGTCCTCGCCGCCCTCGGGGACACCGTCCTCGACCAGGTTGGGAATGCCGCGCAGCAGCTCCTCCTGGGCGGTCTGGGCGGCGTCGGCCTCGGCGGACGCTTCCTTGACCGACGCGGCAAGGACCTTGACCTCGGCCAGCAGGGCCTGCTTCTCCTCGCCCTTGGCCTGCGCCACCTTCTTGCCGAAGGCGTTCTGCTCGGCGCGGAGATTCTCGTAGCGGATCAGGGCCGCCCGCCGGGACGCGTCCGCGGCGATGATCGCGTCCACCACGGATTCGTCGGCGCCGCGGGCGCGCTGGCTGGCGCGGAACTTGTCCGGATTTTCGCTGAGGTCTTTTACGTCGATCACCAGACAAGAGTATCGAATCCGCACGGTGACGCCGGGCAGTCCGGCCGCGGGGCGGGCCCGGGTTAGTGTTGGAGCACCATGCGCGACTGGCTGCTCTACCTCGTCATCGCTGGAGCCCTGGCCTTTGCCGTCTCCAGCTGGTGGGGCGTGCGCCGACTCAAGGCCAAACACACGCGCAGCGCCGCCTGGGAGGAGACCCACCATCCGGGCCTGGAGCGGCAGAAGGTCGCGGTGGTGCTCAACCCCATCAAGGCCCGCGCGGCCGAGGCGCGAGCCCTGGTGGAAGGGGCGTGCCTGGCGGCCGGCTGGGAGGCCCCGCTCTTCTACGAGACCACGGCGGAGGATCCCGGCTTCTCGCAGGCGCGTGCCGCCGTCGCGTCCGGCGCCGACGTCGTCCTCGTGGGCGGCGGGGACGGCACCGTGCGGGTGGTCGCCGACGTCCTGGCCCACTCGGACATCGCCATGGGGCTGCTGCCGCTGGGCACCGGAAACCTGCTGGCCCGCAACATCCACCTGGACATCGGGAACCTGCATTCCTGCGTGGAGACCGCCCTGTTCGGGCACCAGCGCTTCATCGACACCGCCCGGATGAAGGTGGCCAACGGCATCACCGGACAGTCGTCGGAGCACGCCTTCCTGGTGATCGCCGGGATCGGGATGGACGCAGAGGTCGTCAGTGACACCAGCGACGGCCTGAAGAAGGCGGTGGGCTGGCTGGCCTACACCGAGGCCGGGGTGCGGCATCTGCCGGGCCGGCGGAAGCGGGTGTCCATCTCCCTGGACGACGAACCGGAGCAGTCACGCAAGATCCGCAGCGTCCTGTTCGCCAACTGCGGGCTGATTCCCGGTGGCATCGACTTCATTCCGCAGGCAATGATCGACGACGGGATGCTGGACGTGGTGGTGATGAGCCCGCGCAGCGCAATCGGCTGGCTGGCGATGTATTGGAAGATCGTGCTCAAGCACAAGCGGAACCTGCCCGTGATGACCTACTACCGCTCGGGCAAGGTCGTCATCACCTGCGCCGAGCCGATGCCGACGCAGGTGGACGGTGACCCCTCGGGCGAGGCCACGAAGGTCACCGTCCAGATCGCCCCCCGGTCCCTGCTGGTGCGGGTCCGGGAAGACGAAGCCGTCTAGCCTAGCTGGCTTCCTTGCCGGCCTCTTCGGCCTTCTTCGCGTCCTCGGCGGCCTTGGCGGCGCGCGCCTCGCTCTGTTCGCGGATCATTGCCTGCTCCTCTTCGAAGCGCAGGCGGTCCGCGCGGTCTGCGTCGTCACCGTCCCAGTCCTGGTTCTCCGCCGTCGGCTTGGGGTTGACGATCATCCCCTGGCCATCGTTGTCGTTGCTCGTCGTTGACATGCCCTGCTCCCTCCAGTCGAGGTCTATCCCGGTTTGGTTCCCGCCAGCATACGCCCGTTTACGAGGGGCGAAAGTGCAGGATGGGGCATTTGTCTACGCTTTGGGCGAATGCCGGGGAGCGCTATCCGGCGGGCAGGGTTTCCCCGTCGGAATCCGGGGCAGTGCCGGAGCGGAGGCCCTCCACCCAGGCGTGGGCGGCGCGGAATGCCTGGTCCGAGGTGTGCGGCTGGACCTCGGTGCGCTGACCGTCCGCACGGCCATAGGAGCCAAGGAAGCGGGTGGCCGGGCTGATCCGGTGCAATCCGGCGAGGGCGTCGGCCACCCTGGCGTCGAGCACGTGGCCGTCGGCGTCGATGCTGAAGAAGTAGTGCCCCAGGTACTGCCCGGTGGGGCGGGACTCGATCCGGCTCAGGTTGACCCCGCGGGTGGCGAACTGGTCCAGGATCTCCATCAGCGCGCCGGGCCGGTCCTCCGGGAGCGGCACCACCACGGTGGTCTTATCCGAACCGGTGGCCGCCGGCAGCTCACCGGGACGTCCCACCAGCACGAACCGGGTGACGGCACCGGGGTTGTCGCCGATGTTCTCCGCCAGGACCTGCAGGCCGGGCTGTTCCGCCGCGACGATCGGCGCGCAGATGGCGGCGTCGTAGGGGGCGCCGTCGAGCAGGCCCATGGCGGCGGCCGCCGTCGACGACCCCGGAATGTATTCCGCATGGGGAATATGAGTGTCCACCCAGAGCCGGCATTGCGCCCAGGCGTGGCCGTGGGTGGAGACCCGGCGGACGTCCTCGAGCCGCACCCCGGGCCGGACCACCAGCACGAACGTGATCGGCACCAGCGCCTCACGCAGGATCCGCAGCTCGGGGCCGGAGGCGATGGCATCCAGGGTGGCGGTCACGCCGCCCTCCACCGAGTTCTCGATCGGCACCATGGCCGCGTCCGCCTCGCCGCCGCGGACCTTGTCCAGGGCAGTATTGACGTTCGACGCCGGGACGCGGATGGCCTCCGCGGCGCCGGGAACCTGCAGCAGGGCCGCCTCGGTGAAGGTTCCTTCCGGTCCCAGGAACGTGTACGTGTGCGGTGCGGCAGGCATGGGGTCCCTTGGGGTTAGAGGATAACGGGCTTGAGGCCGTTGTCGGACACCAGCGGCAGGCCGGTCTCCAGCCACTGGTCCATGCCGCCGGCGACGTTCAGGGCCGAGTAGCCCTGGCCCACCAGCCATTGGGCGGCGCGGAAGGAGCGGCCGCCGGTGCGGCAGATGACGTAGAGGTCCTCGTCCGGGTCGAGTTCGTCGATGCGGCCGGGCAGCTGGTCGAGCGGGATGTGCAGCGCGCGCTCGGCGTGGCCGGCGGCCCATTCGTAGTCTTCGCGGACATCCAGAATCTTGGCCGACTCGGGGATGTCGGAAACGGTCACGGTATCGATGTCACTCATGGCAGTCCTCTCCGCAGTACCAGGTGTGCCTCCAGCGTATCGCCAGCCCCGCACCCTCCCGCGTCCGCCGCGTCAGGTTACGCTTCTGGGACAACGTAGGGAGACCGATGGCAGCGAACCTTGGCTGAGATCCACGAACTGTCCGCCGTGGCGCTGCGGGACGCCCTCCGCGCCGGCGCGCTGTCAGCCCGCGAGGCAGCGGCGCATTTCCTGGCCAGGATCGGGGAGCAGAATCCGCGGCTGGGCGCCTTCATCACCGTCACCGCGGAGCAGGCCGTCAGAGACGCCGACGACGCCGACGCGGCGTTCCACCGGGCCTCCAAGGCCGGCGCCGTGGACTCGCTCCCGCCGCTGCACGGCGTGCCGGTCGCGTTCAAGGACCTGACCGACGTCGCAGGGGTCCCCACCAGCCACGGCAGCGCGGCGCTGGAAGCCCGGCCGGCGGCGGAGGACGGTGCCCTGGCCGCGGCGTTGAAGGGCGCGGGCGTCGTGTCCCTCGGCAAGACCCAGGTTCCGGAGTTTGGGCTGACCGCGTACAGCGAGAACCGGATCGCCCCGCCCTCCCGTAATCCGTATTCCTTGAGCCGCAGCTCCGGCGGTTCCTCCGGCGGCAGCGCGGCGGCCGTGGCGGCGGGGCTGCTGCCGTTTGCGCCGGGCTCCGACGGCGGCGGGTCCATCCGCATCCCGGCGTCGGCCTGCGGCCTGGTGGGGCTCAAGCCCGGCCGCGGACTGGTGCCCGCCGGGGAGAGCCCCGGCGACCGGGCCGGACTGGTGGTGGCCGGGCCCCTGGCACGCTCCGCCGGGGACGCCGCGCTCCTGCTGGACGCCCTCGCACCGCCCGAGCCGGGCCGGCAGGGCTATCTGGAGCGCACCGGGCAGGCTCCTCCCCCGCTCCGGATCGGCGTCAGCCTGGACAGCCCGTGGCAGGCCGCCTACCCGATCGCCCCCGAGCCCGAGGCTCTGGCCGCGCTGGCCGCGGGAATCGACCTGCTGGAGCGGGCCGGGCACCGGACCGGCGAGGCGTCCATCCGGTACGACAACCGGTACCCGGCGGCCTTCACCACCGCCTGGACGGCCGGCGTCGGCAGCGCCCGGATCCCGCCGCAGCGCGAACCGCTGCTGACCCCGCTGACCCGGACGTTCCGGCGCCGCGCGCAGCAGCGGAGCGCGGCCAAGCTGGAGGAGGCCCTGTCTTTCCTGCGGACCTTCCAGCGGGACACCCTGGCCCAGTACGCGACGTGGGACCTGATGCTGATGCCCGCGCTGGCGCAGACCCCGCGCCCGGTGGGCTGGTTCACCGGGGCCGTGCACGGCGACGGGTACTGGCCCGCCGCGGAGTGGGCCCGCGACGCCGACGAGGACTACCGCCGGCAGTGCCAGTTCGCGCCCTGGTCCTCGATGATCAACGTCTGCGGGCTCCCTGCCATCAGCATCCCGGTGTATTGGACCGGCGGGCGGCCGGGCGAAGGGTTGCCGATGGGCATCCAGCTGGTCGGGCCGATGGGCTCGGAGGCCCTGCTCCTGCAGGTCGCGGCGCAACTGGACTACTGACGCCGGCTTTCTGAACCACCGGGCCGGAGCCGCGGATTTTCCCGGCCGCCCCCGCCTGCGGTTTACTGGAGCGGACACGGCCACTGGCGGCCCCGACGACGGAAGAGGGATCGATGAAGATCACCGGAGCAGTGCTTGATGAGATCGGCCGGTCCCGCCCGTTCGCGGAGTCCAAACCCATCAGCATCGCGGACCTGGAACTTACCGGCCCCGGCCCCACCGAAATCCTGGTCAAGCTTGAGGCCGCGGGCATTTGCCACTCGGACCTCAGCGTCGTGGACGGGAACCGGGTCCGGCCCGTGCCGATGCTGCTCGGCCACGAGGCGGCCGGACGGGTGGTGGAGGTCGGCGCCGAGGTCACGGACCTGGCGCCCGGCCAGCGCGTGGTGATGTCCTTCTTGCCGCGCTGCGAACAGTGCGAAAACTGCGGCGCCGACGGCCGGCTCCCCTGCACCGCCGGTTCCAAGAGCAACAACGAGGGCACCCTGCTGCACGGCAGCCGGCACCTGAGCCGGGACGGCGAACCGGTCCACCACCACCTCGGCGTCTCCGGCTTCGCCAGCCACGCCGTGGTCGACCGCGCCTCCGCCGTGCCCGTGGACGACGACATTCCCGCCGACATCGCCGCCGTGCTTGGCTGCGCCGTCCTCACGGGCGGCGGGGCGGTCCTGAACGCCGCGAAGCCGCGCCCCGAGGACAGCGTGATGATCGTGGGCCTGGGCGGCGTCGGCATGGCCGCGTTGATCACCGCCGTGTCCCAGGGGATCTCCCGCATCATCGCCGTTGATACGCTCCCGGAGAAGCTGGAACACGCCCGTCGCCTCGGAGCCCACGAGGCGTACGCCCCGCAGGAACTGTCCGAGTTGGGCGTGAAGGCGCGCTTCGTCATCGAGTGCGCCGGCAGCGCGCGCGCCTTCGAGACCGCGTTCGCGGCCACCGCCGTCGGCGGCACCACCGTCACGGCCGGCCTGCCCGCCCCGGACGCTCTCGCGCACCTCTCCCCGCTGACCATCACGGCGGAGGCCCGGACCATCGTGGGCAGCTACCTCGGCTCCGCGGTCCCGGCCCGCGACATCCCCACCTACGCCCGGCTCTGGCGGGAGGGCAAGCTGCCGGTGGAGGAGCTCATCACCTCGCGGATCAGCCTGTCCGGGATCAACGAGGCCATGGACCAGCTGGCCGACGGGAAGGCCGTGCGGCAGGTCATCCTGTTCGACGCCGACTAGCGGATCCACGTGCGGAAACATCGCGAAACACCCCGGTATTGACTTGCGCCGGGGCCTTTCCGAATGTGACAATCCCGGGCTGCGGTGTCAGCATTAAGTAAATGAGCACAACTCATTTAGCTGATCCCCCCGCGACTACGCCGGGCGACACCTCCTTCTTTGGCCACCCGAAAATGCTGGCCAGCCTCTTCTCCGTAGAAATGTGGGAGCGTTTCTCCTTCTACGGAATGCAGGGCATCCTCCTGTACTACATGTACTTCTCGGCCACCCAGGGCGGCCTCGAGATCGACAAGGCCCTCGCCGCCAGCCTGGTTGGCGCGTACGGCGGCGGCGTCTACCTCTCCACCATCCTCGGCGCCTGGCTCGCCGACCGGCTCTTCGGCTCCGAGCGGGTCCTCTTCGGTTCCGCGATCATGATCATGGCAGGCCACATCGGCCTGGCGCTGATCCCGGGCATCCCCGGCCTGATCACCGGCCTGGTGCTGGTAGGCATCGGCTCCGGTGGCCTGAAGGCCAACGCCACCGCGCTGGTGGGCAGCCTGTACCGGGAAAAGGACGAACGCCGCGACGCCGGCTTCTCCATCTTCTACATGGGCATCAACACCGGCGGCCTGATCGGCCCGCTGGTGACCGGCTGGCTGCAGGAAAGCCAGGGCTTCCACTGGGGCTTCGGCGCGGCCGCCATCGGCATGGCGATCGGCCTGGGCATCTACGCCATGGGCCGCGGTAAGCTCCCGGCCGAGGCGCACCGCGTCCCCAACCCGCTGCCGGCCACCCATCGCACCCGCTACGGCCTGATCTTCGCGGCGATCGTCGTCGTCATCGCCCTGCTGCTGGGCACGGGCGCGGTGAACGCCAACAACCTGGCCATGTCCATGGCCTATGCAGCGATCGGCGCCTCGGTGCTGTACTTCGTGCTGATCTACAGCAGCAAGAAGGTCACCACGCTGGAGCGCGGCCGCGTGACCGCGTTCATCCCCCTGTACATCGCCTCGGCCGCGTTCTGGGCCCTCTTCCAGCAGCAGTTCACCTTCATCGCCGTGTACTCGGAGGAGAAGCTGGACCGGAACCTCTTCGGCTGGGAAATGCCCGCCGCCTGGGTCCAGTCGATCAACCCGGTGTTCATCATCATCTTCGCCGGCGTCATGGCCGCGCTGTGGACCCGGCTGGGCCGCAAGCAGCCCGGCTCGGCACTGAAGTTCTCCATCGGCCTGTTCGTGATGGGCCTGGCGTTCCTGGCGTTCATTCCGCTGGCAGGCGGCGGAAAGACCCCGCTGCTGGCGCTGATCGGGATTCTGTTCCTGTTCACCCTCGCGGAGCTGTTCCTCTCCCCGATCGGCCTGTCCGTGACCACCAAGCTGGCCCCGCAGGCGTTCCACACCCAGATGGTGGCGCTGTTCTTCCTGTCGGTGTCGCTCGGAACCACGGTGGCCGGCATCCTCTCGGGCCTCTACAACCCGGACGATGAGCTGCCGTACTTCATCGGTGTCGGCGGAACCGCGATGATCCTGGCGGTCGGCCTTGCGGCGGCGTCCCCGGCCATCAAGAAGCTCATGGGCGGCGTACGCTAGGCCGAATGAGCACCCCGCATCGCCCGCCGGTTGAGGCGCGCGTCTACGTCCCCGCCCCCGGCGAGACGTGCGACGTCGAGCTCATGCCGGCGGGCGATGTTACTGAGGGGGTGGTGCGGGTCGGCGGGACCATCCGTCGGCCGCACCAGTCCCAGAGCCTCGCCGTCGCGGCGTACCTGGACTGGCTGGAGGACGCAGGGTTTGACGGTTCGCCGCGGTTCCTGGGCCGCGACGCCCAGGGCCGGGACGTGCTGACCTTCCTGCCGGGGGCGTGCGCCGGGGCCGAGCCGGAATCCTGGGTGCAGTCCGAGGAGCTGCTGGCCTCCGTGGGCCGGCTGGTCCGCCGGCTGCACGGGGCCTCCGCCGGCTTCGTCCCGGACGCCCACCCCTTCCCGGACCGGCCGTTCCCTGTTCCTGATTCCGGCGCCACTGCCTCCGCTGCCGCCGACGGCCCGGTCCTCGTGTGCCACCTGGACGTGACGCCGCAGAACGTGGTGGTCCGGGACGGCCTGGCCTTGGGGCTGGTGGACTTCGACCTGGCCGGTCCCGCCACCGCCCTGCGCGATTCATACAACGCCGCGATGCACTGGGTTCCGCTGCGTGCCCCCGAGGACGTGTGGCCCGGCTGGGCCGACACGGACCCCTTTCGCCGGCTCCGCATCTTCGCCGACGCCTACGGCTGGACCCCGGAAGAACGACGCCGGGTGCCCGCCCTGGGCATCGAGGCGGCGGAGCTGAGCTACGGCCGGATGCAGGAGCGGGCCCGGACGCTCGGCGGCGGCTGGGCCAGGATGTGGGATGAGGGCGTGGGCGGACTGATCCTGCGCCGGCGCGACTGGCTGGAGGCCAACGCCGGGCGGCTGCTGGAGGCCCTTAGCGGGTAACGAAATCCGCGTTGGAGAAGGCGACACCCAGGACGATGACCACCAGCAGCGTGATGGCGATCGCGATGTAGCCGAGGACCAGTCCGGCGATGGCCAGGCCGCGGCCGCCCGGTTCGCGGAGCAGGGCCAAGTGCCCCAGCAGCACGGCGGCGAGCTGCGGGAGCAGGAAGAAGCCCAGGCCCAGGAAGGCCGCGATGCCGCAACAGAGGCTGGCGATGCTGAGGCCCTTCGGGGCCGCGGGCACCGGGTAGTAGAGCGGCTGGCCGTAGGCGTCGACGGCGGGAGGCTGCTGCCGGACGCCTCCCCGGTAGTCCGGGGGGCCGTAGGCGCCGGGGCCATAGGCTCCCGGAGGCGGGCCGTAACCGCCGGCGGGGCTTCCCTGGTGGGGCGCGGACGGCGGCATCGGCGGGACCTGACCGCGGTAGCCGCCGTCGTACCCGGGCCCGGTCTGCTCGGTCATGGCACTCCCCTTGTTGACGTGTGTTCGTCCAGCGTACCGCCGCGATGCCGGCGCGGGCGGCAGCAGTTCCCGCCGTCACCCGCGGCCGCCCCGCCGTCGTTTACGCCGTCACCCTCGGCCGCATTGCGACCAAACCGTGCCACCGGGCCCGCGGTTCTGGCATGCTGGAGCCATGGCTAGCCGCGCGGGCACAGTTGCCCAACCCCAGGACCTTGTTGACCTCACAGCGCTCCTCGACGCGTACTACGACGTCGCGCCGAACCTCGAAGACCCCGGCCAGCGGGTGGTGTTCGGCACCTCCGGCCACCGGGGCTCCAGCCTCAAGGCCTCGTTCAACGAGCCGCACATCCTCGCCATCACGCAGGCAATCGTGGAATACCGCGCCGGGCAGGGCATCACCGGCCCGCTCTACCTGGCCAAGGACACCCACGCCCTGAGCGAGCCGGCGCAGAACTCCGCGCTGGAGGTCCTTGCCGCCAACGGCGTGCACGTCCTCATCGACGCACGCCACGGCTACACGCCCACGCCGGCGCTCAGCCACGCGATCCTGACGCACAACAACAAAGCCGCGGCCGGGGCCCCGCAGGCCGACGGCATCGTGGTGACCCCCAGCCACAACCCGCCCGGCGACGGCGGCTTCAAGTACAACCCCCCGCACGGCGGCCCGGCGGACACCGACGCGACCGGCTGGATCGCCAACCGCGCCAACGAGCTGCTCGAGAACGGCCTCCGCGGTGTCAAGCGGGTTCCGATCGCCGAGGCGATGGCGGCCGGCACCACCGGCAAGTTCGACTTCCTCTCCAGCTACGTCGACGACCTGCCCTCCGTCCTGGACCTGAACGCCATCCGCGATGCCGGCGTCCGGATCGGCGCGGACCCGATGGGCGGCGCCTCCGTGGATTACTGGGGCGAGATCGGTGAACGCCACCACCTGAACCTGACCGTCGTGAACCCCACGGTCGACCCGCAGTGGGCCTTCATGACGCTCGACTGGGACGAGAAGATCCGAATGGACTGCTCCTCCCCCGCCGCCATGGCGTCCCTGATCCAGCGGATGGGAGCGGGCGCGGACGGCGCCGCCCCCTTCGACATCGCTACGGGCAACGACGCCGACGCCGACCGCCACGGCATCGTGACGCCCGTCGTCAACGGCCGGGGCGGGCTGATGAACCCCAACCACTACCTCGCCGTCGCCATCGACTACCTGTACCGGCACCGCACCGGCTGGAACCCCCAGTCCGTGATCGGCAAGACCCTCGTCTCCTCCTCGATCATCGACCGGGTCGCCGAAAGCCTGGGCCGGAAGCTCGTGGAGGTACCGGTGGGCTTCAAGTGGTTCGTCCCCGGGCTGCTCTCCGGCGAGGGTGCCTTCGGCGGCGAGGAATCCGCCGGTGCCTCCTTCAACAAGATGGACGGCAGCGTCTGGACCACCGACAAGGACGGCATCCTGCTGGCCCTGCTGGCCTCCGAGATCACCGCCGTCACGGGGAGCTCGCCGTCCGAGCTGTACAAGGGCCTGACCGACCAGTTCGGGGACCCCGTCTACGCCCGGATCGACGCGGCCGCGACCCGCGAGCAGAAGGCCGCCCTTGGCAAGCTCTCCTCCTCGGACGTCAGCGCGACGGAACTGGCCGGCGAGACGATCACCGCAAAGCTGACCGAGGCCCCGGGCAACGGTGCGGCCATCGGCGGCCTCAAGGTGGTCACGGAGAACGCCTGGTTCGCGGCGCGCCCGTCGGGTACCGAAGACGTCTACAAGATCTACGCCGAGTCCTTCAAGGGCGAGGAACACCTCAAGCAGGTCCAGGCCGAGGCGAAGGCGCTGGTGGACTCGGTCATCTCCTGACCCGTTCCCCGGGGCGCTGCGGCGCCCCGGTCCTGGCGTGCGCGTCCGCTTCGGCGGACGCTTGGGCGCTGCGGCGCCCCGGTTTCCTGACCCGGCCCGCTCAGACGGTGCCGGCGGTTTCTTCCTCGCGGAGGGTGGCCGCCAGCACCGACTGGTCGCGGCCCTGGGTCTTGGCGCGGTAGAGCGCAGCGTCGGCGCACTCCACCAGGGCCTTCAGGTCCGCCCGGCCGGTCCCGGTGGCAGTGATCCCGTAGCTCACTGTGGGAAGCCTGGCCTCCACCCGAGGCTGCTTCTCCTGCAGCCGCCTGCTGATGGCGGCGGTCATGTCCTCGGCGCGCTCGGGGCTCACGCCGGGCAGGAGCAGGATGAATTCCTCGCCGCCGTAGCGGCCCACCAGGTCGGTGGAGCGGACAGATTCGGTACACGCCTCCGCGAATGCCTGCAGCGCCACGTCGCCGGCGGCGTGGCCGTACCGGTCATTGACGGTCTTAAAGTGGTCAAGGTCGGCCAGCACCAGGGCGGCAGGCGTCCGGGCGTTGCTGAGCCGGCGAAGTTCCTCGGCCGCGAGGTCCATGAACGCGGTCCGGTTCAGCAACCCGGTCAGGCCGTCCATCGTCGCCCTTGACCGGAGGTCACGGGTCAGCTGCTCGTTGCTCAGTTCCACCATGGTGAAGGAGGCCACCACCAGGACCATCGTGGTCAGGATGGTGGTCACCACCGAACCGAAATACGTTTCGAAGACCGGGCTGTTCGGCCCCTGCAGCAGGAACACCACCAGGCGGCCGACGTAGAAGACGGTCAGCAGGGCGGAGCCGTAGGCGAGCGGCCGGTGAACGCGGGAGTAGTCGACCTCGAGGAGGAAGAGCTCCCGCGAGGACAGCCCCAGCATGAGTGCCATAAAGCCCAGCATCACTGGTCCACCGGACCAGTTGTTGGTGGCCGGGCTGTCGAAGATGGATACCAAACCGGTGAGAACCGGACCTGCGATCAGATACCAGATTTTGGGACTGGTGTAGCGCAGCGAGCGGGCCCCCGCCCACATAGCCCCCGCGCCGCCGACCAGCAGGGTGTTCCCGAGCGGGTTGGCCCACTCCTGATGCACGGTTCCGTCCAGCAGGTAGGAGGCGGAGCCTGTTAGGAACAGCAGCAGCGCGGAACACCACCACGCGCTGTAGGCCGAGCGGGTTTTGCGGTATGTAATGAAGAAGAAGAGGAAGAGCAGCGTCAGCGTGACGACGGCCAAGGAAACTCGCAGGGTCGACGTATCAAGCACCATCCGCTTTTTCTCCCGCCAGCACCCGGTGACCCCATTTCAGCGGTGTCAGACTCCCCATGTGCCCCCAGTATGGCACCCCGGGATAAAAATGAAGAGCTTCATTCACAATGTGGCATCCCACAGCGTCAGGACCTTGCGGGAACTGTGGGTTCCGCCCGGTGCCATGTCCACCAGCGCGACCCGGTCGAGTACCAGCCGGCCACCGGTCTTCAGTAGTCTGGCGCCCTGGTGGGAGACGTGGGGGCGGTAGCCGGACCGGGTGTAGGCACTGGTGGCGACCCGCCCGTGCAGCGATTCGACGATGTCGAGCAGCCCTTCGTGCAGCTGCTGCAGGCGCTCGTTGGGTTCGATCAGGGTGACCGGGATGGAGCCGTTACGGCCGAAGCTGGCCGGTTCCCCGGCCGTGAGGACCTCACCGAGCGCGGCGCGCACCACCGGGTCCATCCGCCGGGCGACCTCGTCCGCCAACGGGTCGGCCTCCTGCGGGCCAGTCTCCGGACTCCCGGACGCCGAGGGCGCCGCGCCCGATGCCGGGGCCCGGTACCCGCCGTCGTCGTCCTTTGCCTCCGCAGGCGGGTCCGCGACGTCGAAGCGCACCAGGGTGATGTGCAGGGGCCACGCGTCGCGGGCGAAGACCTGCCCCGCACTGACGGGTTCTACGAAGACGACGGCCACCAGGTTCCGCATGGGCCCAGTCTGCCACCGAGCTAGACGGTGCGGACGACGTCCTCGTAGGCGAACTTCGGCTTCGGGGCACCCCAGGCGTTCTCGGCGGGACGGCCGATGTTGACCACCATGAAGCTCTTCTGGCTACCGTCGGGGAAGAACGAGGCGTCAATCGCGGCGAAGTCGGCGCCGGTCATGGGGCCCGCGGAGAAGCCGAGGGAGCGGACGGCGAGGATGAAGTAACCGGCCTGCAGGTGGGCGTTGTTGTTGCCCGTGGCGGCGGCGAGGTCCGGGGAGGCGTCGTACATGGCCTTCGGGGCGTTGTAACCGGGGAGGAAGGCGTCCCACTGTTCGTGCCAAGCGGTGTCGGTGCTGAGGATGGCGACCAGCGGAGCGGAGGCGGTCTTGGCGCGGTTACCGGCGGACAGGGCGTCAACTAGCGTGGCGCGGGCCTCGTCCGAGCGGACGTAGGTGATGCGCAGCGGCTGGGAGTTGAAGGCGGTGGGGCCGAACTTGGTCAGTTCGTAAATGGCGCGGGCCTGCTCGTCGGTGACCTCGCCGGTGAAGGCGTTAGCGGTGCGTGCCTGGGCGAAGATGGCGTCTACCGCCTCGGCGTCGATTACTGCTTCTTCGTGGGCGATGGTCATGTGCGTCTCTTTTCCCTGGTCTGCGTTGCTGCTTCCCGGCCCGGTCCGTGCGTTGTCCGTGGATTTCCGCGCGTTGTCCGTGCATTGGGAGCGCTGCTGTCCTAGGAATTAACCGGCGCCTTCACCGGCCGCTTCCCGCCTCAGGGCGTGAGATCAGCCACATCCGACGCCTGTGCGCGGGCGAACATCCGGGCGCTGTCCCGGCGGTAGCCCGCGGCATGCTCGTGCAGTTCCGTGCGTCCGGTCTCGACGGCGCGCTGGTCGGAGTACTCCGCGAGTTCCAGCAGCCGCCGGCCGAGGGTTTCAAAGATGTCGGCGTGGGCGAAGGGCTGACCGTAGGCCTCGATGAGATCGTCCAGCCGGCCGGGCTTTTCCTCCTCGGCGGGTTCCCCGGAACCGGTCCCCTCGATCAAGGGCACCAGCTGATAGGCCAGGTAGGCGACGTCCCAGATGCGGGGACCGGGAGAGGCGGCGTCGAAGTCGAAAGCCCCGGTGAGTTTCCGGTCCCGGAAGACCATGTTGTAGGGGGCGAAGTCGTTGGCGCAGACCACCTCTGCCGGTTCGTGGGTGGCCAAAAGCCAGGGCCGGCTTGTGTCCGCGAGGTGGGCTCCGGCGTCGTGGATTTTCCGCAGCATGGTGGCGGCGTCGCGGAGGATGTCCGGGTGCCAGATCCAGGCGGGGAGTGGGTAGCGGACGACGTCGCCCGGCACGAACGTGAGGATCTCGCGGCCCTGCTCGTCGAGGCCGAGCGCTTCCGGGACGTTGGTGACGCCGCCGGCGTGGAGGGCGTGGAGGAAGTCATGTACCGCGGGTGTCCATGGACCGGTGTTGCGGCGGACAGTGTCCACCACGCGCACCACGACGCTCGAGTTGCCGCCGTCCAGGACCTCTTCATTCTCCACCGGACCAATCTATGCGGTTCCGGGGCTTGGTGCTGGTTTCTGGTGGGCGGGCGGGGCGGGCGGGCTTGGCTGCCCCGGTTGGCGGGCGGGCTTAATTGTCAGAGGTCGGCGGCAGGCTTAACCCATGAACGCAACGGCTGCAGTTTCGTTTCTACCGGTCCCCGGACCGGTCGCTGGCGGGCGCGGCGGTGTTGCATTGGGGGGTATCGCCGCCTCGCTGCGGGAGGTCTGCGCGGCGGCGGTCGACGACGCCGGGGTGCTGGGTTTCGCCGAGGCGGCGGCTTTCGCCGGGGACGTGGAGGAGCTCGCCCGAGCCGTGGAGTTCCTGCAGGTTGTTGCCGCGGGTGCGGTCGACCGAACGCGCGCTCGAGCGGCGATATCGGCAGCATCCACGCGCGGCGGCGCGGGGCTGACCGGTGAGGACGAGGCCGGCGGAACAGGCGCCGCTCTGAAATCCACGGTCGCTGGGCCGGTGGGTGACGGGTATCGGCGGACCACGGACTTCCTCCGCGATCGGTTGCGGATCAGTACCGCCGAGGCGCACCGTCGCCTGTGCCTGGCCGGGGACCTGCTGCCCCGGGTTGGGCTGACCGGCCAGCCAATCCCAGCCGTTCACGAGGAACTGGCCGCAGCATTCGCGGAAGGGGAGGTCCCGTCCCGGTCCGCGACCATCATCACCCAGGCACTGGACCGGGTCCGGGTTATGGCCGATAGCGCCACCGTGGCCCGGATGGAAGAAGCCCTCACCATGGTCGCGGCGGTTCACGACCCGGACTTCCTCACCCGGGTCGCCCGCCGCTGGATCGACGGCCTCGACCAGGACGGCACCGAACCCACCGAAGAACTCCTCCGCCAGTTACAGGGCGCGTTCATCCGCCGTCCCCGGCACGGTCTCCAGCACCTGGAAATCTTCGCGACCACCGACCAGTTCGAACAACTCCTCACGGTCATGAACACCGCCACCAACCCCCGCACCGGAACCAGTCAGGTTGCAGGGACACCGGCCGGGGCCGGGGACCCGTTCGCCGCCGAACCCGGCGTACCCGACGAGCGGCTGGACCTCCGGACCCGCCCACAACGGCTGCTCGACGGCGTGGTCGCCGGCTCCAAAATCTCCCTCGCCTCCGGCGGCCTGCCCGCTACCGGAGGCCTCCGGCCCCAAGTCCTTGTCACCATCGACTACCGCGACCTCCTCACCCGTCTCACCACCGGCGCCGGGGCTGCCGACGGCGGCACCGCTAGCCACGTGCGGAACGAGCCCGGAACCGGGCCCCTCGGGTTGGCCGGGACCGGGACGCTGGCCTTCACCGGACCCGTCACCGCCGCCACCATCCGCAAAATCGCCTGCGACGCAGACATCATCCCCGTCCTCCTCGGCAGCGAGGGCCGCGTCCTGGACATCGGCCGGACCAGCAGAATCTTCCCACCACACATCCGCAAAGCCATCACCGCCCGCGACAAAGGCTGCACCTTCCCCGGCTGCACCATCCCCGCTCCCTGGTGCGAGGCCCACCACATCGACTATTGGTCCCGCGGCGGCCCAACCAGTACCGACAACGGTGTCCTGTTGTGCTCACACCACCATCACCTGATCCACAAAGAACAATGGACCATCCAATCCCGGGCCGGAACCCCTTGGTACATCCCGCCACCCCACCTCGACCCCCACCAAAAACCCCGACAAAACCACTACTTCACATAGTGAAGGCAGACCGGACGGGCGCGGACGGTATGGAGCGTCACGCCGATCTACAAGGCACTGACTCGAGAAGGGCGCGCCGCAGAAGCAACTGCCTGCGTGGGCAGAGGCTGCGGTAACGGCGACGGCCACTTGCGGCGCACGGACTCCGCTGAAGCCCGGCGGTCAGTCCGAGGGCAAGGAGCCACCAACTTGGATTTCCTCAGGCCGAGGCAGCCTCCTCGGTCATCAGTTCCCGTCGGCTCCGGACGAACGCCGCCAGAGATACGGCGTCGTGGTCGACACCCGGACCAGTCCGGAGCGTTCCAGGATGGGACGCGAAAACTCGGTCGAGTCGCTGTGGATGAGCGTCTTGCCCAGGTCCAGCGCCGCACGCGCCCGGGCGGCGGTGACAGCGCGGTAGATGCCCCGGCCGCGCCATTCCGGCCGGGTTGCACCACCCCAGATGCCGGCGAAATCGGTTCCGGGGACGGGTTCCAGGCGCCCGGCGCTGATGATCATGCCGTCGTGTTCGGCCACCCAAAGCTGCATCCCGTCCTCGCTGGCCGCGCGGCGCAACACCGCCTCGGCGTTGCCGTCAGAGGCCGGACTGCCGAAGACCTCGTCCTGCATGGCGCACATCGCCCGGATGGCCGGCTCGTCGGACACCTGCTGGACGGTCACACCCGGCGGGAGGTCGACGTCGGCCGCCAAGCCGCTGGCCGCGCCGATCATGATCGACTCAGTCTCGTCGGCCTCCAGACCGTTCTGGAGAAGCGCCTCATGCAGGCCGGGGGCGTGATCGTGGCCGCGGGTCTTCCACTCGAACCGGTCAATCCCGGGTTGGGCGCGGTAATACTCGACGGTCTCCGCCACCCACCCGGCGATCGCCGGCGCATCTGCCCCGTCCAGATCCCGGTAGGTCACGAACCCCCGGCCGCCGGAAAAGGTGACGAGACGCAGCGGACCCAACCGTTCGACGGCCACGGCACTTGGGGTTTCGGCGTCGGTGCGAAGCTGCTGGTCATAGGCCGCGAGGAGCTCAGTCGTCGTCATCGGGCCCACGATACAGCGGCATCGCCGGGCGGCACTGTCATGCCGCGGTAGGCTCGGGCCATGCCGGAGCCCGCCGATCACGCCGCCGTCCGGTCCGCATATGACACGGTGGCTGAAACCTACGCCCGGGTCCTGCCGGACCTAGGCTTCGAATCCGCCGAAGATCTGGCCATGATCCAGCGCTTCGTAAAGGATGTCGGCGCCTCGCCGGACCGAAGCGTGATCGACGCCGGCTGCGGCACCGGCCGGCTCGCCGCCCACCTCGCGGGCGCCGGGCTGAACGTCACCGGCGTCGACCTCTCACCGACCATGGTCCGGGTGGCCGGGCGTCTGCACCCAGGAATCGAGTTCGCAGCGGGCGAGCTCACCGCACTGCCGGCCGACAATGGGTCCGTGGACGGCGTCGTGGCCTGGTATTCGATCATCCACCTCGAGCCCGGCGACATACCGGCCGTCGCCCGCGAGTTCGCGCGGGTCCTCCGGCCGGGCGGCGCCGCGCTGGTCGCTTTCCAGGCCGGAAGCGGCTCCCGCACCGTGACGCGCGCGTACGGGCACGACGTCGTGCTCCGCGCCGAACTGCACAACCCCGGCGACGTCACGCGCAGCTTCGCCGCCCACGGCTTCGCGCCGCTGGAGCAACTGCTCCGGCCGCCGAGGGAGTCGGAGAAGCAGCCCCAGGCCGTGCTCCTTTTCCACAAAGACACCGGACCGCAGCCACGGACCGCCGCCCGCTGACGCCGTCGCGGTAAAGTGTCACCCGGAAGATTCCTTCCCAGCCCCGCGACACCCTTTTTGAAAGGCTCACTGCCATGAGCATGCTCGGAACCAACTGGAAGATCCACGGAAACGGCAAGTCCATCCGCCCCGGCGAGGTCGTCCGGCCCGACGAGCGCCTGGCGTGGCCGCTGACCATCGGCGTCGGCATGCAGCACGTCGTGGCCATGTTCGGCGCCACTTTCCTGGTTCCGATCATCACCGGCATGCCCCCGGCCACCACCCTGTTCTTCTCCGGCGTCGGCACCCTGCTGTTCCTGGTGATCACCAAGGGCCGCGTCCCCAGCTACCTCGGCTCCTCCTTCGCCTTCATCGCCCCGATCATGGCCTCGCAGCAGCAGTTCGGCATCCCCGGTGCGCTCGGCGGCGTGGTGATGGCCGGCATCGGCCTCGCCATCATCGGCGCGATTGTGCAGAAGTTCGGGGCGGGCTGGATCAACCGCCTGATGCCCCCGATCGTCACCGGCGCCATCGTCGGCCTGATCGGCCTGAACCTCGCCCCCGCGGCCAAGAACAACTTCGACGCCGCCCCCATCACCGCCCTGATCACGCTCGCCGTCATTATCGTGGTCAGCGTCTTCTTCCGCGGCATCCTCGGCCGGCTGAGCATCCTGGTCGGGGTCGTCGTCGGCTACCTCGTCGCGATCATCCGCGGCGAGGTCAACTTTGCCAAGGTCGACGCCGCCGCCTGGATCGGCCTGCCGCACTTCCAGACGCCCGAGTTCCACCTCGGCGTCGTCGGCCTCTTCGTGCCGGTGGTCCTGGTGCTGGTGGCCGAGAACATCGGCCACGTGAAGTCCGTCTCCGCCATGACCGGGCAGAACCTCGACGGCGTCTCCGGACGCGCACTGATGGCCGACGGCGCCGCAACGGTCCTCGCCGGCCTCGGCGGCGGCTCCGGCACAACCACCTACGCCGAAAACATCGGCGTCATGGCCGCCACCAAGGTCTATTCGACGGCGGCGTACTGGGTTGCCGGCCTCTTCGCCGTGATCCTCAGCTTCTCGCCGAAGTTCGGCGAACTGATCGCCACCGTCCCGGCAGGTGTCCTGGGCGGCGCCGCCACCATGCTGTACGGCATGATCGGCGTCCTCGGCGTGAAAATCTGGGTGCAGAACAAGGTCAACTTCTCCAACCCGGTCAACCTCACCACGGCCGCCGTCGCCCTGATCGTCGGCATCGCGGACTACACCTGGACCATTGGCGACCTCAAGTTCACCGGCATCGCCCTCGGCTCGGCCGCCGCCCTGGTGATCTACCACGGCATGAAGGCCATCGCGAAGGCCCGCGGAACGGTCGCCGAACCGGAGACCGGGGACGGCACAGTCGCCGCCGCTGCCCGGGGCGCCGTGAACGCCGCCGCCAAGCGCGCCCCCAAGAAGCGCCGCTAAGCGTGGACCCGCGGCCTGGAACACGGCAAGGGCGGCCCCTCTCCCGGGAAGGAGTGGCGCCGCCCTTGGTGTTTACTGCTGCCGAAGCCGGTGGTTAGCCGGCGTTGAAGGACTCCTTGTCCTCGTCGTCGCGATCCTTCGGTGAGTGCTCCTCCGGCAGGTCCGTGCCGGAGCCGTCCGGAATGCCGGCGGCGTCCTGCCCGGACTCCGAGGAGAACGGGCGGCCCGGTTCGGCTTCCTCGGTGTTGGCCGAGTCCATGTCAGCTTCCGACGACGGCACGGCGCCGCCGTTCTCGGCTGCCGTCTCGTCGCCGGACTCGAAGCCCTGCTCGGTGCTCTCGTTTTCCGCGTTCATCTGCTCCTCCGTTCCTCCGAAGCGTCCCGCTCCGGGTTCTCCTGCACTGTCCTGGTCTTCCGCGCCGAACTGGCTCAGATCCGGGGCGCCGGCCGGGAAGGTCTCACCGTCCGGGCTGTCCTGGTTCAGGCCCGCGGCGTCGAACGCTTCTTCGTCGCGCGGCTGGGCGAAGCTCTTGGTGTCGCCGCCGGGCATCTCCTGCTCGGCGGTGGGTGTGCCGTAGCCGCCTGCTTCTTCCTCGACGACGCGGTGCTGGTCTTCAGACATGTGCTTCCTCCTGGTTAGCGGCGGCCGGCGGTCAGCCTGGCAGAATTTCCCTGCTCTTCCACCGTACCCGAAAATCGTCAGTAAGCTTAGTACCAGAGCGAAATCTCAGGTGAGGAGCAGCGATGGCGCGCGCCGATGAGTCCCGGGAGGCCGGGCGGAGTGAGACCTTTGACGAGAAGATGGACCGCAACTGGGGCGAGCTGCTGCAGGAACTCCGGGTGCTGCAGACGGGCGTGCAGATCCTGGCCGGCTTCCTGCTGACGCTGCCGTTCCAGAGCCGCTTCGAGAAGCTGGACGGCTTCGAGATCGGGCTTTACCTCTGCAACGTGGTCCTCGCTGCGCTCACCACGGCCCTGATTCTCTTGCCGGTCAGCGCTCATCGCCGGCTGTTCCGGCAGGGCCTGAAGGAGGTTCTGGTCTCCAGCGCGGACCGGATCGCGAAGACCGCCCTGGCCGCCGTCGCCCTTCTCAGCGTCGGGACGTCGGCTTTGGTTTTCGACGTCACGATCGGGCGGACCGCCGGGATTGTGGCCGGCGCAGCGCTCCTGGCGGTCCTGCTGGTGCTACTGGTCCTGGTGCCGGACCGGCTTCGGCGGAAGGCCCCGGGGCGCAGCACCGTGAATGGCGCTGACCACTAGCCGGCGGGGTGTTCCCTTCGACCGGCGTCACCCTCCCGGTCCGACGCGTCCGACGCGCGCTGGTCCGAGGCCGGATGGTCTGACTCGGCCGGATGATAGGTCTCGTCGAACGGCATCTCGTTGAGATCCAGCAGCTCGTTATCCTCCTGCCCCGCCACGAGTTCGTGGGCCTCTTCGACCGTGTCAACGCTCGGCATCGAGCCCATCAGCGGCCGGCCGGCCGTTTCCTTGATGAAGTAGACGGCGACCGCACCCACCGCAGACGTGGCCATGAGGTAGTAGGCGGGCATCATCTCGTTGTTCGTGCCGGCGATGAGGGAGGCGATGATGAACGGCGCTGTGCCGCCGAAGATGGCGACGGCGAAGTTGTAGGCGATACCCATGGCGCCGTAGCGGCTTTCCGTCGGGAACAGCGCCGGAAGCGTGGAGGCGAGGTTGGCCACGTAGAAGGTCAGCGGGAAGGCGATCAACGCCAGCCCCAGCAGCGTGGACCAGATGGCGCCGATACCGATCAGCAGGAAGGCCGGGAGGGCCAGGACCACGGTGCCCAGCGAGCCGATCCAGAGCACCGGACGGCGGCCGATCCGGTCCGAAAGCTTGCCCGTCAGCGGGATCGCGGCGGACATCAGGACCAGGATGGGGATAGTGAGCAGGGTGCCGTGCAGTTCGTCGTAGCCCTTGTTCGAGGTCAGGTACGTGGGCATGTAGGAGGTGAGCGCGTAACCCACGGTGTTGGCCGCGGCCACCAGGATCATCGCCAACAGGATTCCGCGCCAGTGCGAGGCGAAGATGGCTACCGGGCCCTTGGCGTCCGCAGATTCGCCTTCCGCTCCGCCGGTCTGCGCATCGAGGCTGGCCTGGAATGCCGGGGATTCCTCGATCTTCATCCGGAAGTAGATGGCAATCAGGCCCAGCGGGCCGGCGATCAGGAACGGGAGCCTCCAGCCCCAGGCCTGCATGGTGTCCTCGCCGAGGGTGACCTGCAGCAGCGTGACCAGTGCGGCGCCGATGGCGAAGCCCATGTAGCTACCCAGGTCCAGGAAGCTGGCGAAGAAACCGCGCCGGGCGTCCGGGGCGTGCTCGCTGACGAACGTGGTGGCACCGGCATATTCGCCGCCGGTGGAAAACCCCTGGATCAGCTTGGTGGCGACCAGCAGCACTGCAGCCCAGATGCCGAGGGTGGCGTACCCGGGCAGCAGGCCCACCACGAAGGTGGACGCGGCCATGATGATCAGCGTCATGGCGAGCACCCGCTGACGGCCGATCTTGTCGCCGAGCCAGCCAAAGAAGACCCCGCCGAGCGGCCGGGCCACGAAGGTGGCGCCGAAGGTTCCCAGCAGGAACAGGTTTTGGACGGTCTTGTCCGCCTCGGGCAGGAAGACCGGGCCCATGGTGGTGATCAGGTAGCCGAACACGCCGACGTCGTACCATTCCATGGTGTTGCCGACGATGGTTCCGCCGAGGGCCTTGCGCATCACGCGCCGGTCCACGACATTGATGTGTTCGACCTCGAGCCGCCGTTCGCGGAGCTTGGGGCGGCGGGCGGTGCTGCGCTTCATGGACATGCGGATCTCCTGTCACGGCCACCGGTATGCGCGTGGCCCTGGCAGGGGGTCACGGCCCCCAATGAAGCAATCTTATTCAGCGGGGAGCCGCTAAACCAGAGTCTTCACCGCCACTTAGGCGCCCTCGAGCACCTGGCTGGTGGTCCAGGCGAGGTACTTGGCCGCCTTCGCCTGCGCCTCCTCGGGCGAAGGGGCCGTGTCCACAAGCTGCGCCGCCGCAACCACGCCGCGCCGTTCCAGGTCTTCCGGGGTGACCAGGATCCGGCCGGCGACCATGATCACCGGGATGCCGAGGGCGTGCGCGGCGTCGGCCAGCGCCACGGGGGCCTTGCCGGTCAGCGACTGCTCGTCGAGGGACCCCTCCCCCGTGATCACCAGGTCTGCGCCGCGCAGCTTGTCGGCGAGGCCGGTGAGGCCCGCCACGAGCTGGAAACCGCTCTCCAGGGCCGCGTTGCTGAAGGCCAGGAACGACGCGGGGAAGCCCCCGGCCGCGCCGGCGCCGGGGACGTTGACGTCCCGGCCGGTGGCCTGCCGGAGCACGGAGGCCCAGTTCCGCAGGCCAGCGTCGAGCCGTTCGACGGCGTCCTCGTCAGCGCCCTTCTGCGGACCGAAGACGTGCGCGGCGCCGTCGGAGCCGTACAGCGGGTTCTGCACGTCGACGGCGATGCGCAGCGTCACGGCCGACAGCCGGGGGTCCAGTCCGCTGACGTCGACGGCCACGACGTCAGCCAGCGAGCCGCCGCCGAGGGGCACTACGTTGCCGTTGGCATCCAGCGGCTTGAGGCCCAGGGCGCGCAGGGCGCCGCTCCCGGCGTCGGTCATCGCGGACCCGCCCACGCCGAGGATGATCTCGGTGGCGCCGGCGTCGAGGGCGGCGGCGATCAACTGCCCGGAGCCGTAGCTGTGGGCACGCAGGGCGTTTTCCGGCGTGGGTTCCATGTGGGCGAGCCCGGAGGCCTGGGCGGTCTCGATCACGGCGGTGGCCCCGCCGAAGGCGTCCTTCCTGAGCGCCCAGGCCGCGCCGATCGGCGCCAGGATGGGCCCGACGACGGCGTTCAGCCGCTCCTCGTAGCCCGCGGCAACTGCGGCCTCCAGCGTCCCCTCGCCGCCGTCGGCGACGGGCAGCTGCAGCACGGAGGCCTCGGGGTAGACCCGGAGGGCCCCCTCGGCCATGGCGGCGGCGGCTTCGGCCGCGGTGAGGCTGCCTTTGAACTTGTCCGGGGCAATCAGGATGCGCATGGGTCCATCCTGCCAGCCGGGGCAGACAGCCAGGGACGTGCCGTCAGTCCCGCCACTGGCCGCGGTCTTGGAGCACGGCCTTGAGCAGGTCCGCCCGGTCCGTGACGATGCCGTCGACTCCGAGGTCCAGGAGCCGGTGCATCTCCGCCTCCTCATTAATGGTCCAGACGTGGACATGCAGGCCATGGAGGTGGGCGCGCCGGACGAAGCCCGCCGTCACCACCGGGACCGCACCGAACCGGACCGGGACCTGCAGGGCGTGGACCCCGCGCAGGGCCCGCGCCGTCACGCGCCGCAGCACCGGCGCCGGGAGTAGCGGACCCAGCAGCACGAACAGCGCGTTGGAGGCCATGCCGGCGGAGCTAGCGGCCGGCCGGCTCAGGCGGCGGAGGACCGCGCGGCGCCTGCGGTCGGAGAAACTGGCCACCAGCACCCGGTCGTGCAGCCCGTGCCGTTCGATCGCGGCTGCGAGGGTTTCCACAGAGTTCCAGTCCTTGACGTCCAGGTTCAGCCGGACGTCGGGGAGTTCGGCGACCAGTTCGGCGAGCTCCGGGATGGGTTCGGTGCCGGCGATCCGGGCCCGGGCTACCGTCTCGGCGGAGAGTTCGGACACCCGTCCGGCCCCGTCGGTGACCCGGTCCAGGGTCTCGTCGTGGAAGAGGAGCAGCACGCCGTCGGCGGTGGTGTGGACGTCGGTTTCCAGGTACCGGTAGCCGAGGCCGACGGCGGCGCGGAACGCGGCCATCGAGTTTTCCGCACCCTCCGGCGAGAACCCCCGGTGGGCGATGGCCACAGGGGCGTCGGGGGCGCCGTCGCGGGCGAGGAAGGGGTGCTCTGCGCTCATCCGGTCAGCGTACCGAAGCCGCGGTCCTAGCCGTGGGGCAGGATTTCGACGCCGTCGCTGCAGTGCAGCAGGGTGCGTCCGCCGCCGTCGAGGTCCACCCAGACCGTGGTGTGGTCCACGGTGAGCGCGTCCACGAATCCGGCCGCCTCGTAGCCCGGGGACAGCCGCACCCGGACCCGGTCGCCCTGGCGCAGGCTCCGCCAGTGGGCGTCCGGGGTGACGCGCCGCAGCGGCTGGTCGTCAATGTGTCGCTTCACGTTCCTGGCCATGATTGCCCGCCCTCAGTCATCCGATCCGTTCAGTGATTTGAGCGTAGGAGGCCAAGGTGAACGGCAGTTGGCCGCCAGCTGGGAATCACATGTCCGCGGCGCGGGCGGCGCGACGGCGGGGCGGGCGGCGCGACGGCGGGTCAGCGCGGCGCGGCGGGTCAGCGCGGCGCGGCGGGTCAGGACAGAAGGCGGAGCGTCAGGGCTGGCGGACACCAAGGTCGGCGAGCCGTGCCTCCAGGATCTGGGCCACGCCGTCGTCGTCGAAGTGCGGGGCCGTGTGCGCGGCGGCGCGGATGGCGTCGGGGTGGCCGCTGGCCATGGCGTAGCCGTGGCCGGCCCAGCGCAGCATCTCGATGTCGTTCGGCATGTCCCCGAAAGCCACCACGTCCTCGGCGCCGAGGCCCAGGGCGCGGGCATATTCGGCGAGGGTCACGGCCTTGTTCACGCCCGGGAGGGAGAGCTCCAGGAGGGCCATGTTGGGGGCGGAGTGAGTGGCGGCGGCCAGGTGGGCGACGGCGGGCGAGACGTCCGCGAGGAACTCGTCGGCGGTGCCTTCCCGGATGATCGCCATCAGCTTCACCACGGAATCGCCAGGACGGAGCGTCTCGTGCAGCGGGGCCGGGGTGACCTCGTCGAGCAGGCCGGCCGAGTTGCCGCCCAGGAAGTGCGGCTCCAGGTGGAAGCCGTCGAGGGTTTCGGCGGCGAACAGCGCGTCCGGCCGGATGCCCTGGATGATCCGCCGGGCCTCGAAGACTGATTCGAGGGCCAAGGCGCGGGAGGAGATGACCCGGTCGGATTCCAGGTCCCAGACCACGGCCCCGTTGGAGCAGATCACGGTTCCGGTGTGGCCCAGCTGGTCCCGGAGGGGGTGCAGCCAGCGCGGCGGCCGGCCGGTGACGAACACCAGCTCAACGCCAGCGTCGCGGCAGGCGTGGAAGGCGCGGACGGTCCGTTCGCTGATCCTGCCGTCGTGTCCCAGGATCGTTCCGTCGATATCGCTCGCTACCAGCCGCATGCTGCCAGTCTACGT
The DNA here is from genome assembly GCF_042668995.1 of Arthrobacter sp. NPDC057259. Taxonomy (NCBI): domain Bacteria; kingdom Bacillati; phylum Actinomycetota; class Actinomycetes; order Micrococcales; family Micrococcaceae; genus Arthrobacter; species Arthrobacter sp. NPDC057259. Next base: position 257,191 of record NZ_JBHUYA010000002.1, on the reverse strand, counting down.
CGGCGCCCCGGGCGGTGGCCCGGGGCGCCGACGCTTCAGTGCTGTTCGGAAAGTCTCAGTGCTGTTCGTAGATGCCGGTCAGCCGGGCCCGTCCGATGCTGTGGCTGAAGAGGTTAAAGCCAAGGAAGGCGGGGCTGCCGTCCGCGTCGACGTCGAGGTGTTCGACGTCGACGGCGTGCACCACAACGAGATAGCGGTGGGGACCGTGGCCCTTGGGCGGCGCTGCCCCCACGAAGCCAGCGAATCCGGCGTCGTTCTTCAGCTGCAGGGCACCCTGGGGCAGGTGCGCGCCGTCCTTGGAGCCCGCGCCGGCCGGCAGCGAGGTGACGTCCCCGGGGATGTTCAGGACGGCCCAGTGCCAGAAGCCGCTGGCAGTCGGCGCGTCCGGGTCGTAGACGGTGACGGCGTAGCTCTTGGTGCCTTCCGGGGCGCCGCTCCAGCTCAGCTGCGGGGATTCGTCCTTGCCGCCGGCGCCCATGAGTCCGCTGCGCTGCGGCGGCGGGAGGGTTTCCCCGTCGGCGAAGGATTCACTGCGGAGGTCGAAGGCGGGAACGTCCGGGAGCGGGGCATACGGGTCGTGGGAGGTCATGGCTGCCTTTCAGGTCTAACGCGGAGGTCGGGAGCTTACGGGGCCGTGCTGGTGTTCACGCTACCAAGTTCCATTGCGGAGAGTTCCGCGCGGCCGGGCGGGTTGGCGCCGGCCCGGGAGACGGTGACGGCGGCGGCCGCCGCGGCGTGCACCAGGAGCTCGCGCAGGCTGCCGGCGGAAAGGGAGCGCAGCTCGCCGCGGTTCTGCGCACCGTCCAGGCCGCGGTCCACGATGCCGGACAGCAGCGCCGCCATGAAGGAGTCCCCCGCCCCCACGGTGTCCGCCACCTTGACCCGCGGCGCCGGGGCCTGCGCTTCGCCGTCGGCGTTGACGCCCCAGGGGCCGTCCGCGCCGCGGGTGACCACCACCAGCGCGGGACCCTCGGAGCCGCCCAGCGTGAGCCAGCGCCGCGCCGAATCCAGCGGATCCACGCCGGGGTAGAGCCATTCGAGGTCCTCGTCCGAGGCCTTGACGACGTCTGCGAGGGCGACGAACTTTTCGGCCTGGTGCCGGGCATAGTCGGCGTCGGTGATGATGCTGGGGCGGCAGTTGGGGTCGAAGCCGATGGTGGCGGAGGGATGGGCGCGTTCGACGGCGGCAAACACGGCGGCGGCGCCGGGCGCCAGCATGGTGGCGATGGAACCGGTGTGCAGCAGAGTGGTGGCCTGCAGCATGAGCGGCAGCCGCTCGGTCAGGTTCGGCAGCTGCCAGGCGAGGTCGAAGGTGTAGCTGGCCGCCCCGGCGTCGTCGATCAGTGCCGTCGCCACCGAGGTGGGCAGGTCATCGGGGCCGAGAGGCAGCAGCACGGAGCCGGATTTCAGGTGGGCCGCCACCGCGTCGCCGTACTCGTCCCGTCCGTAGCGGCCGATGAACTGGACAGGGTGGTCCAGCCGGGCCAAACCGATGGCGACGTTCAAGGGGCTGCCGCCGACGTGGGCCCGGGTGCCGGAGGACCGCTGGACGACATCTACCAAGGCCTCGCCAATGACTGTGAGCATGGTCATACTCTGCCAGAGAATCCTGCACGGCGCCGCTCCCGGGCGACTTTCGTACAATACCCCCCGGGGTATATCATTGAGGCATGTCGACTTCCGCCCCCAGCCATGCCGCGCGCCGCGATGCCGTCGGTTCCGCCGTCATCCTTGGCCTGCGCAGCAACCTCCCGCAGTTCCTGCTGCTGGTGGCGGTCAACGCCCTGGTGGGAGGAACCCTGGGCCAGGAACGCACCGTGCTGCCGCTGCTGGCCGGCGACGTGTTCCACCTTGACTCCTACAGCTCCGCCCTGACGTACATTCTGGCCTTCGGGCTGGCCAAGGCGGCCACCAACTACGCCGCCGGAACACTGTCGGACCGGTTCGGGCGCAAGCCGGTGCTGGTGGCCGGCTGGCTGATCGCCCTCCCGGTGCCGCTGCTGCTGATCTTCGGGTCCAGCTGGTCCTGGATCGTTGCCGCCAACGTGGTGTTGGGCGTGAGCCAAGGCCTGACCTGGTCCACCACCGTGGTGATGAAAATGGATCTGGTGGGACCGCACCGCCGGGGCCTGGCCATGGGCTTCAACGAGGCGGCAGGCTACCTGGGTGTCGCCGGCACCGCACTCTTCACCGGCTATCTCGCGGCGACCTACGGCCTGCGGCCGGCCCCGTTCCTACTGGGCGCCGCATTCATTGCCGTGGGTCTGGGCCTGTCCATCCTCACCGTCCGCGAAACGCACCACCACGCCAAGGCCGAGGCGGCATCACGCTCCGGTTCCGTGGCGGAGAGCCAGCCGGCTGCGACGGCGGACTCCAGGGCGGGTTCGGGCGGACTCAGCAGCCGCGAGGTCTTCACGCTCACCAGCTTCCGGGACCGCTCCCTGTCCGCCGTGAGCCAGGCCGGCATGGTGAACAACCTCAACGACGGCCTCGCCTGGGGACTGTTTCCGGTGCTGTTCACCGGCGCCGGCCTGCCGCTGGAGCAGGTGGGGATCCTGGCCGCCGTGTACCCGGCGGTCTGGGGCGCGGTGCAGCTGGTCACCGGGGCGGCGTCCGACCGTTTCGGCCGAAAGTGGCTGATCGCCGGCGGGATGGGCGTGCAGGCGGTGGGCCTGGTGATGGTCGCGGCGGGCCACGGGTTCGGCGTCTGGCTGGCCGCCGCCGTGCTGATGGGCGTCGGGACGGCCATGGTCTACCCCACGCTGCTGGCAGCGATCGGCGACGTCGCCCATCCGGGCTGGCGGGCACGGTCCGTGGGCGTCTACCGGCTCTGGCGCGACGGCGGCTTCGCCGTGGGCGCACTGTTGTCCGGCATCCTGGCCGACGCCTACGGGATTCCGTCGACGATCATGGTGGTGGCCGCCCTCACCGCGGCGTCCGGCGTGGTGGTAGCCCTGCGGATGCGCGGCACGGACCACCGGCGCTAAACGACCGCAAGGCGGGGCCGCCGTCGCGCCCCGTCCCGGCCGCCGCCGTCGTCAGGAACCCGCCGTCGTCGTTAGGAACCCGCCGCGTCCCGCTGGTAGACGTCCGGGATGCCGTCCTGGTCCGAGTCCCGGCGCTCCTCTTCCTCCGCGATCCGGTACTGCCGGTTCCGGGTGGTGAGCACCGCGCCGGCGAGCAGGGCCGCGATGAATGAGGCCGCCAGGATGCCCACCTTCGCGTGGTCGTCGTGGGGGCTGCCTTGGCCGAAGCTCAGCTCTGCCACCAGCAGCGAGACGGTGAACCCGATGCCGGCGAGGATGGACACCCCGGTGATATCGATCCAGCGCAGCGAGCCGTCCAGCCGGGCGCGGGTCAGTTTGGTCAGCAGCCACGTGGTCGCCAGGATGCCGATCGGCTTCCCGAGGACCAGCGCCACGATGATGCCCAGAGCCACCGGATCGGTCAGCGCCGAGCCCAGGCCCTCCCAGCCGCCGACCGCCACCCCGGCGGAGAAGAACGCGAAGACCGGGACGGCCACGCCGGCCGAGATGGGCCGGAAGCGGTGTTCGAAGATCTCCGAGAGGCCGGGCCCGGCCTCGGGTCCGCCGCTGGCCCGCGAACGGATCACCGGGATGGCAAAGCCCAACAGCACGCCGGCCACCGTGGCATGGATTCCGGAGGCGTGGACCAGGGCCCAGGTGATGACACCCAGGGGCAGCAGGATCAGCCAGGCGGCGGGAGCCTTCAGGCCGAAGAATCGCCGGTACCGGTGGGCCAGGAACGTGTAGAGGCCCAGCGGCACGAGCGCCAGCAGCAGGGGCAGCACGTGCAATTCCCCGGAATAGAACACCGCGATGATGGTGATGGCGATCAGGTCATCCACCACCGCGAGGGTGAGCAGGAAGATCCGCAGGGCACTGGGCAGGTGCGAGCCGATGATGGCCAGGACGGCAACGGCGAACGCGATGTCCGTTGCGGTGGGAATGGCCCAGCCCCGGAGCGTCTCGGCGTTGCCCAGGTTCACCAGCACGTACAGCACCGCCGGCACCAGGACACCGCCGGCAGCGGCCGCCACCGGGACGATCGACTTGTTCAATTGCCGGAGGTCGCCGGCAATGAACTCGCGCTTGAGTTCGAGCCCCACCAGGAAAAAGAAGATCGCCAGCAGGCCGTCCGCTGCCCAGGCGCCGAGGCTCAGGTTCAGATGCCAGGGTTCGTAGCCGATGGTAAGGTCACGGAGCGCGAAGTAGCTCCCCGACGCCGGGGAGTTCGCCCAGATCAAGGCGACAACGGCGGCGGCCACCAGCAGCGCGCCGCCGACGGTTTCCTTGCGAAGGATTTCGCCGATGCGCAGTGATTCGGCGTAGCTGCCGCGGCTGAACAGGGCGGGACGGGAGGCGGGCTGCTTCGGTCCCGGCGTCCCCGGGCCCGGCGGCTGCGGGGAAGGGGTCGTGGGTGTCTGGCTCATCTGGGAAGTCCTCACGGTGGGTTCGACGAAATCATGCCGACCAGACTTCCCGGCGCACCTGACTCCAGTCTAGGCGATGGGCCCGGCTCACCGATGGCCGCTCCGGCCGCCGGCTCAGGCGAGCAGCTGCTGGACCAGTTCCCGCGACTTCCGGTAGGCCGGCGCCTTCGTATCGATGAGGGCGAAGTGGTCGCCGGGGACCTTGACCAGCTGAACCGCGGCTCCGGCGGCCCGGCCGGCGGCGGCATAGCTCTCGGACTGGCTGATCGGGACGGTGTCATCCTCCGTGGTGTGGAGCGCGACGACGGGCACGTCCAAGGGCACAGCGGTCATGGGGTCCGCATACTTATGCCGTTTGGGGTATCTTTCCGAAGAGCCGCCCAGGAAGTTGCTGACGGCCCCGTTGCTGAGGTCCAGCCGGTCCGCCTCGGCCAGGTTCAGCAGCCCGGACTGGCTCACCACGCCCGTCAGGTGCACCGCGGCGCCGTCGTCGTTGCGTTGCAGTTGCCGGTCCGCGTCCGGAAGTCCCAGCGCGCCCAGCCGGCTCCGCCCCGCGGCCCAGACGGCCAGGTGGCCGCCCGCCGAGTGGCCCAGCGCCACCACGCGGTCCAGGCCCAGGCCGTGCTCGCCGGCGGCATCCCGGAGCTTGTCGATGCCGTTCAGGACGTCCGCGAAGGTCTGCGGCCAGCCGCCGCCGTTGCCGGCCCGTCGGTACTCGAGGTTCCAGGCGGCCATGCCGTGGCTCGCGAGGTCCTTGGCCAGCGGCTCGCCCAGTTCGGCCCCGTACTGGGAACGCCAGTAGCCGCCGTGAATGACCACCGCCACGCCCCTGGTTTCGGTGCCGCCGGGCAGGAACAACTCGGCCCACTGGCTGGGGTCGTCCCCGTAGTGATACTTCTGCCGCTTCACGGTGTCCTCCCGGGGGCCGGGTGAGCATGCCACGGCGGCGGCCCCCAGAGCCGCCGTAGCCGCGGCACCGAGCAACACCCGACGCCGCAGATCAGCCATGCCCAGAGCCTACCGTGGGCCCGAGGCCGGACGGCGGAGGCCCGGGCGGACGTCTCCGCGGGGAACCGGAGGGCGGCGGGGTCCGGGCACGCTGTCGGTGCCGCACCGTATGCTGGGGCGCATGGCAAGCAACTGGGACCGTCTGGACCCCGCACTGCGCGAATCGGTGCAGGAAAACGTGGAGCTCTACGAGCGGGTCCGCCCTGCCCTGAAACTCGTGACCCGGGACGTGCTGCTGACGCTGCGGACCATGTTGAAGGGCACCGAGGTGACCCCGCTGTTCGTCACCGGACGGACCAAGACGGTGGAATCCTTCCGCGAGAAGATCTCCCGGGTGGAGGAATCCGTGGAACCCGGGGCGCCGCCGGTGCTGAAGTTTCCGGACCCGTTCCGGACGCTCAATGACATGGTGGGAATCCGGGTGATCACCAAGCTTCCGGCAGAGAATGCCGTCGTTGCCAACCTGATCAAGCGGCAGCGGCAGCTCTTTGATTGCCGCGGTGACCGGGAAAAGGACATCGGCTCGATCGAGTCGGGGACCTACGGGTACTCCAGCCGGCACCTGATCCTGCGCAGCATCCAGAATGAGGCGGTCAAGGAGTACCAGCAGGTCTTCAACCCGGAGGCCCAGCCCAACGGGAGCTACTTCTTCGAATGCCAGATCCGGACGGTCTTCGCCCACGCCTGGAGCGAGATCGAGCACGACATCCGCTTCAAGGCCGAGGACCCGCGCGCCTGGACCCCGCAGTTCGACCGGCAGTTCACCGCGACCGCCGCGATGCTCGAGACCGTGGAAAGCGCGTTCGCGGACCTGCACGAACGCTACGAGGAGGTCCGCAGCTACTGGGACATGGAGGGCGAGGGCGCCGCGCAGCTGACGCCGAACCGGATCCGCGACGTCTGGCGGACCCTGCTGCCGCACGTTGACCGGAAGGTCGACGACGACTGGGGCTGGGCCGCGGAACTGATGGCGGCCCACGGGCTGAACCAGACCGTGGAACTAGCGGGGCTGCTGAGCGCTGCCCGCATCACCGAGGTCCGCAAGGCCCTGGACCACCGCTACTCGCCCGGGCCGGATCGGCTGCTCGATGACCTGCTGCTCTGGGAGTACGGCCACGCTCACATCGACCTCACGGCCGAGCCCGCCGATACAGTGCCGCACCCCCGCCGGGACAGCCTGCTGCGCCGCCTGAAGCAGATCGAGCGTTACCGACTCACCAAGGGGTAGGACACAGCGGAGCTAGAGGGCCGTCGGCTCCAGCTTCTCCTCGACCACGGTGGCGTCGGGTGTTCCGGGCCGCTCGAGCCGGACCCGATAGGCCGCCTTGCCTGGGGCTTCGGTGACCACGTCGGCGAGGTCGGTGCCGCGGTAGACCAGGCCCACGCCGTCGTCGGTACAGTGCGTCTCCCCCAGCGTGCCGTCCGCCACCAGCCTGTGCACCGTTGGACGGCGCGCGGCCTCGGAGTCATAGTGGACGCCATTGTCGTACGGCAACAGTGCCAGCCCGTTGTCCACGGCCCGGAGTTCCGGGCCGAACGAGTCGGTGGTGCCTCCCTTGAACCAGCAGATGGAGCCGGCGGAGACCCCGGCGAGGACGACGCCGGCCTCCCAGACGCGGCGGAAGATGCCGTCCAGGCCGTGTGCGCGCCAGACCGCCAGGAGATTGACCACCGAGCCGCCGTTGACCCAAACGACGTCCTGGCCTAGCAGGTACTCCTCGATGTTCCCGACGTTCGGCATGGTGAACAGGTTCAGGTGGCTGAGGTCGAACTTGGCTACCCTGCTGGCCTCGCTGAGTTCGTGGTTGAACCAGCGCTGGTCGCCGCTGGCCGTGCCGACATGGCTGATCCGCGGCGCCCGCCCGGAGACCCCCGACAGTTCGACGGCGTGATGCACCAGTTTGTTGAACTCGAAACGGGTCCGGGTGCCGGGGCGCAGGCCGCCGGACGTGGCGAGGATGGTGGGACTGTCGGCGGTCATGGGTGCGGGTTCCTCCGGCGGTATCAGGGGCGGTGTGCTTCGAGACTAGCCGTCATCTGCTGCCGGGCCTCGTAGCCTTCCAGGCCCAGGCGCCCTTCCGTCTCAAGGAGCAGTCGCTGGAGCGACGTCGTGGGCACCGACGGGACAAACCCGAGCCGGGCATAGAACGGTGCATTCCACGGCACGTCAACGAAGGTCCGCAGCGTCAGCTCGAGGTAGCCCCTGGCCGCCGCCTCGTTTTTCGCGGCAAGCACCAGGGCGGTGCCCACTCCACGACGGCCATGCTCCGGAAGGACGGACACCTGCTCAAGGTGCGCAGCACCGTCCCGTTCGATGACATGAACGAATCCGGAGGCGCCGCCCTCCGGGGATTCCGCGATGAGGAGGAATCCCGGTTCGGCCGCCCGCTCCGCGCCAATCGGCGCCGGATCCCAGGGGCCGACCTTCAGCCAGTCGGTCAGGAGGTGGTCAGCGGAGTTTTCAATCCGCTCGATGGCCTCGAAGTCGGCCTCAAGGGCGGGTCGAATCAGCGGCTTCACGGCCACATCCTACGGCCTGGCCCCGCCCCCCGGACCTCAGGCACGGATCCACACACCGCCCGGGCAAAGGCAGGACGAACCCGTCCGGGCGCGCCAGCGGCTACCTTTGGAGGCAGGCGGCAGGCTACCTCCCGCCCCGACAGCCGAAAGAAGGTCTGGATGGACAGCGACGCCGGTGCATGGTTCCTCAGCGGCCCGGAGCGGGGAAACCCCGCCAGCGAAGTCCAGGACGGCCGGAACGGAGGTCCCGCCTGGTCGGAGGGGAACCTGGTCCGGCCCCTAGTGCACGGGGCCACCTACTTCGCCCGCCTGCACGAGGAACTGTCCTCACTGACCGCCGGCGACCGCGTCTGGTTCACGGACTGGCGCGGCGACGCCGACGAACGCCTGGTGCCCGACGGCCCCACCATCGGCGACCTGCTGGCATCCCTGGCGCGCTCCGGCGTCGAGGTCCGCGGCCTGGTGTGGCGCTCCCACGGTGAGCGCATCTCCGCACCGATCAGCGGCCGCTCCAACGAACTGCTGGGCCGTGAGATCAATGACGCCGGCGGCGAAGTCCTGCTCGACCAGCGGGTGAGGATGTTTGGCTCCCACCACCAGAAACTGGTGGTGATCCGTCGCCGGGATGATCCGGCCCGGGACGTGGCGTTCGTCGGCGGCCTGGACCTGTCGCACAGCCGCAGGGACGATGCCGGCCACGCCGGGGATCCGCAGGCCGTCGAGATGGACCCGCGCTATGGTGACCGCCCGCCGTGGCATGACGCCGCCCTGGAGCTGCGCGGTCCCGTCGTGGCGGACGTGTTGGCCGTCTTCGCCGAACGCTGGAACGATCCCCACCCCCTGGACCGCAAGACCCCCTACCGGATGCTGCTGCAGCGCCTGGCCCGGATGCCGCGGCATCCAGAACCGCTTCCGGAGACAGCCCCGCCGCCCCCACCGGCGGGGGGCCACGCGGTCCAGTTGCTGCGCACCTACGGGGTAAAGCGGCCGCCTTTCCCGTTTGCGCCCGACGGCGAACGCAGCATCGCCCGCGCCTACGCGAAGGCGTTCGGCCGAGCGAGGTCGCTGATCTACATCGAGGACCAGTATCTGTGGTCCCTCGAGGTGGCGGACGGGATCGCCGAGGCCCTGGAACGCAATCCCGACCTTCGGGTGATCGCCGTCGTGCCGCGCTATCCCGACTCCGACGGCACCCTGGGCGGTCCGCCGCGCCGGCTTGGCCAGCTGAAGGCCCTGCACCGGCTGCACCGGGCCGCCCCGGACCGGGTGTCCGTGTTCGACCTGGAAAACGCCGCCGGAACCCCGGTGTACGTCCACGCCAAGGTCTGCATCATCGACGACACCTGGTTCACGTGCGGCTCGGACAACTTCAACCTCCGGTCCTGGACCACGGACAGCGAATTGACCTGCGCCGTCGTGGCCCCGGCTCTGGCCCGGCAGCTCCGGCACGAACTCTGGGCCGAGCACCTGGGCCTGGACCCGGCCGACCCCCGGATGGACGACGCCGATTCCTGCGGAGACCTCTGGAATGGGACGGCCGCCGCCCTGCAGCACTGGCACGACGGCGGCCGCACGGGGCCCCGACCCGCGGGCCAGGTGCGCCGCCACACCGTCGAGACCGTGACCCGGCTGCAGCGGCTCTGGGCGGACCCGCTCTACCGGCTCATCGTCGACCCGGATGGCCGGCCCCGACAGCTACGGGGAACCACTCAGTTCTAGAAGGAGGATCCTGACCACCGGCGGCCGCACGGGCTGACCCACCTGACCTGCGGATCCATGCCAGACGCATCATCGGCGCGCCGCTTGGCAAAAGATCGCAAGCACCCTTACTATTTCCTCTGAAGCGGCCCCCGGGCCGGGACTCACCAAGAACCATCCATATCTTCACCCAAAGAGTCATCAAGGAGTCATCATGTTGCTTTGGATCGCGATCATCCTGGCCGTTCTCTGGCTGCTCGGCCTGCTCGGCAGCATCGGCGGCGGGTTCATCCACCTGCTGCTCGTCGTCGCCGTCATCGTCCTGATCTTCCACTTCGTCCGTGGACGATCCTCGCGCGTCTAAGTACCGCGTAACCCGGCAATGGCGGGGGTGCTGACCTGGTCGGCTCCCCCGCCATTGCCATGTCCGGGCTAGCCTAGATCCGGTGGCCACCCGGGCCGCCGCCGGCCCTCAGGCCGGGGAAGGGAGTCCCGTGAAGAAGATCCTGTCCCGCGAACCCGGCTGGCGTCGGGAGGGGCAGATGCCCGACTACCGGTTCTCCCTGGCCAACGAACGTACCTTCCTGGCCTGGATCCGCACCGCGATGGCCATCCTCGCGGGGGCCATCGCCATCGACCAGCTCACGCCGCAGATCGCACCCCAGCCTGTGCGGGTGGTGCTGTGCCTGGTGCTCTCGGTCATTGGCGCCCTGCTGGCCGTCGAGGCCTACCGCCGCTGGGCCCTGCAGGAACAAGCCATGCGGAACAACCGCGAACTCCCACATGCCTGGCTGCTGGTGGCGATGACCGGAGTCATCGCCGCGGCCGCCGTCGTCTTCGCAGTCCTGATTCTGCTGGGCCGATGAGCGCCGCGGCCGACGGCGGAACGGTCCCGGGCCGGGACCCCGGCCTCCAGCCGGAGCGGACCTCACTGGCCTGGCGGCGGACCCTGCTGGCGCTCCTAGTGGCGGACTTCTTCATCTGGCGCTCCTGGCTCACTCACCTTGGGTTGGAACACGGCCAGGAACACATCCCCGAACAGGGCGGACCCGGCGGCTACGCGCTGGGCCTCGGAATTGCCGCCGCGGCCGCCGCGGCGGCAACGGTGCTGATCGCGGGCTGCGTCATTGTCCGGGCCCGGGTCCTGCGGCGCGGCACCGACGCCCCGTCCGCCGCCCTGCTCCGCACGGCCGCCGGTGCGGTCCTCCTGCTCGCCGCGGCGGTGTCCGCCAGCATCGTCCTCTCCCGCTGACCCACCCGAGGGAACGCCTCAGGGCGACGCCGCCGCTGTCATTGACCTCCGGCAGGGGCTTTACGCGATGCCGGTGGTGCCGAGCAGCAGGCCCACGGCGTAGGTGAACGCCATGGCCAGCGCACCGCCGATCACCAGGCGCAGGGTGGCCTTCCGCTTGGAGCTGCCGCCGATCCTGGCGCTGATGGTGCCCGTGATGGCCAGTGCAATGACGACGGCGACGAAGGTCAGCGGGATGCGCACCTCCGCGGGGGTCAGGATGATGGTCAGGAACGGCAGGATCGCGCCAACGGTGAAGGCGATGGCCGAGGCCATGGCGGCGTGCCAGGCGCTGACCACCTCGTGCTCGTCGATCTTCAGCTCGGCCTCAAGGTGCGCACCCAGCACGTCATGGTCGGTCAATTCCCGTGCCACCGTCTGGGCCGTAGCCGCCGAGAGTCCCTTCGCCTGGTAGATCGCGGCGAGCTCCGCCAGTTCGCCCTCGGGATCCTCCGCCAATTCGCGGCGCTCCTTCTCGATCAAGGCTCGCTGGCTGTCGCTCTGGCTGCTGACGGAGACATATTCCCCAAGAGCCATAGATACCGCGCCACCAACGACGGCGGCCGCGCCGGCCACCAGGATGGGGGTGACATCGTTCGTTACACCTGCCACGCCCACCACGGTCGCGGCGACGGAAACAATGCCGTCATTCGCGCCGAGGACGCCGGCCCGCAACCAGTTCAGCCTGGCGGCAATGCTCTCGTCGTGCGGTTCGTTGGCGTGCAGCGTGGCGTCAGTCATGGCCTTAGTAAAACACCCGGCGGCATGCCGCGCCACGATGATCCGCGGGCGGGCGGGATGGGACGCACGTCGTCGGACCCGCCGGAGGCCCGCCCGAAACCCGCCGGAAGCTCTCGAAGGCCCGCATGGAGGGCCCCTCCGGCTCTGGCGCGGCCCCCGCCCCGTGCCTAGAGTGGCCCCCAAACGCTCAAAAGACGGTCCAACGAAGGGACATCGATGTCATTTCAGGCCTACCTTGACTCCATCGAGGCTAAAACCGGACTCACCCCCAGGGAGTTCCTCAATGCCGCCCACCAGCGGGGCCTGACGGGCACCTCCGTGAAGGCCGGGGAGATCCTCGACTGGCTCAAGGCCGACTACGGGTTGGGCCGCGGCCACGGGATGGCCCTGGTGCATGTGTTCAAGCACGGCCCGGGCATCAGCGCCAAGCACGTCGGCACAACGGGCGCGCACAGCGATGCCACCGACACCCTGTGGCTCGACGGCAAGGACTCGAAGCCCGGGACGTAGGCCCTGAACTCAGACCCGGGGCACGCCGTCGGGGATCAGTGCCCCGCGCCGAGCTTCCCGCCGAGCCGTTCCCGCATTCGGACGCTGGCGTCGTTGAGACCCACGATCTTCACGTCCTTGCCGTGGTGGCGGTACTTCTCCGTGATCGCATCCAGCGCCGCCACCGTGGAGGCGTCCCAGAGGTGGGACGCGTGCAGGTCGATCACCACGAATTCCGGGTCCAGCGCATAGTCGAACTGCGTGTAGAGCTCGTTCGAGGAGGTGAAGAACAGCTCGCCGGTCACCGTGTAGGTGGCGGTGTCATGGCCGCCCGCGGTGGAAACCGTGCGTTCCACGGTGACGAAGTGCGCCACGCGGCGGGCGAACAGCACCATGGCCACGAGCACCCCGACGCCGACGCCGACGGCCAGGTTGTGGGTGGCGACGGTGCCGATGACCGTGGCCACCATGACCGCAGTCTCGCTCTTGGGCATCATCTTCAGGGTGCGGGGCCGGATGCTGTGCCAGTCGAAGGTGGCCACCGACACGAAGATCATCACCGCCACCAGTGCCGCCATCGGAATCAGGGACACGATGCCGCCCAGCACCACCACGAGGATCAGCAGGAAGACGCCGGCCAGGAAGGTGGAGATCCGGGTGCGGGCGCCGGAGGCCTTGACGTTGATCATGGTCTGGCCGATCATCGCGCAGCCTCCCATGCCGCCGAAGAAGCCGGTCACGATGTTGGCCACGCCCTGGCCCCAGGCCTCGCGGGACTTGGGCGAGCGGGTGTCGGTAATGTCGTCGACCAGCTTGGCCGTCATCAGGGACTCCAGCAGCCCCACGAAGGCCATGGCCAGGGCGAACGGGAAGATGATCTGCAGCGTCTCGACAGTGAAGGGGACGGACGGGATCAGCAGGGACGGCAGCGAATCCGGCAGTGCACCCTTGTCCCCCACGGTCGGGACGGCGACGGCGGCCAGCACGGTGATGAGCGTCAGCACGACGATCGCCACCAGCGGGGCGGGGACGGCGGTGGTCAGTTTCGGCAGTCCAAAAACGATCACCAGGCCGAGGGCCGCCAGGGGGTACACCAGCCAAGGGACGCCGAGGAGTTCGGGGACCTGGGACATGAAGATGAGGATGGCCAGGGCGTTGACGAAGCCCACCATGACCGAGCGCGGGATGAACCGCATCAGCTTCGCCACACCGGACAGCCCCAGGATGATCTGGAAAATGCCGGCGAGGATGACAGCCGCAATGAGGTAGTCCACGCCGTGCGACGCCACCAGCGGAGCCATGACCAGGGCCACGGCCCCCGTCGCGGCGGAGATCATGGCGGGACGGCCGCCCACGATGGAAATCGTGACCGCCATGGTGAAGGAGGCGAAGAGGCCGATCCGCGGATCGACGCCGACGATGATCGAGAAAGCGATCGCCTCCGGGATCAGCGCGAGGGCGACGACGAGGCCGCCGAGGACTTCGGTCTTCAGCCGGCGCGGGGAGGCGAGGGTGGCCCGGACGGACTGACGTTCTTCGGGGGTGGGGGCGGGTGCGGGCAAGGCGGTTGTCACGGCCACTGCTGGCTCCGTTTCTGATGGGGGCGCCGGGGCGCCACGGATCCCGGGACCGGCCCGGGTCTGGCGAAAGCTTTGCTGCGTCGATTGCGGGCGCCACACTGCGCCGAAGAAGAGCGGGACGGCTTGGCCATCACACCGCGTCACACCAACCCTACCCTAACGTGATGGTAGAGTTGAACGTCGAACGGACGGAGACCTTCATGACGGCCAACAGCACCACCATGCACATCGGCGAACTGGCGGGACGCACGGGCCTGTCCCTGCGCACCATCCGGCACTACGACGACGTCGGCCTGCTGCCCGCGTCCGCCCGCACCGATGGCGGCTTCCGCGTCTATTCGGAGGCCGACGCCGAACGGCTGATGGTGATCAAGCAGATGAAGCCGCTCGGGTTTTCCCTGGAGGAAATGGCCGAGATCCTGGCCCTCCTGGGTGGGGACTCCCCTGCCGCCACCACCCCCCTGGCCGCATTCCTGGAGCGCGCCGAAATCCAGCGCGCCAAGATGGCCCGCAACCTCGCCCAGGCGGACGAGTTCATCGCCATGCTGGGCCGCAGGACCGCCTAGCCCCGCCTGACACACTCCCCGCACCCCCGGTCACAAAGTGGCCCCGCGGGCGCGCCGAATGGCACCATTCTTGGATGCTTGAGGCAACTAAATCTTCAGAGTCCCGCGCCGACGCGGACACCCCGGCCAATCCCGCCCTCGCCGCCGAGGCCCGGATCGCCCGCATCGCCGTCACGGTTTTCCCGCTCCTGGTGGTGGTGGCCGGCGTCGTGGGCTTCCTGGCACCGGGCGCCTTCAAGCCGCTCGCACCGAGCGTCCCGTATCTGCTGGGCATCATCATGTTCTGCATGGGGCTGACCCTCACTCCGCCGGATTTTGCCTCCGTGGCGAAGCGGCCTTGGGCCGTGGTGCTGGGCATCGTGGCGCACTACGTCATCATGCCGGGTGCCGGCTGGCTGATCGCCCAGGCGCTGCACCTCGAGCCGGAACTCGCCGTCGGCGTCATCCTGGTGGGCTGCGCGCCGTCGGGCACCGCCTCGAACGTGATGGCCTTCCTGGCCAAGGGCGACGTCGCCCTCTCGGTTGCCGTCGCGTCCGTCTCGACGCTGATCGCCCCGGTGGTCACTCCCCTGCTGGTGCTGTTCCTGGCCGGTTCCTACCTGCAGATCGACGCCGCCGGAATGGTGCTGGACATCGTCAAGACCGTGCTGCTGCCCGTGGTCGCAGGCCTGCTGGCGCGCTTGTTCCTCAAGCGCGCGGTGGCCAAGGTCCTCCCGGCCCTGCCGTGGGCCTCGGCCGTGGTGATCTCCCTGATCGTGGCGATCGTGGTGGCCGGCAGCGCAAGCAAGATCGTCGCCGCCGGCGGCATCGTCTTCCTCGCCGTGGTGCTGCACAACGGCTTTGGCCTGGGCCTCGGCTACCTCGCCGGCAAGCTGGGCCGCCTGGACGCCAAGGCCCGCCGCGCCTTGGCGTTCGAGGTGGGCATGCAGAACTCCGGCCTGGCCGCGACGCTGGCCACCGCGCACTTTAGCGCCCTGGCAGCCCTGCCCTCGGCCGTGTTCTCGCTCTGGCACAACGTCTCGGGGGCCATCGTGGCCGCCTGGCTGGCGCGCCGTCCGCTGCGCGACGCCTAGACGAGGCGGAGGGTGGTTACGGAAGATTGACCCTCGTGACGCGATGAGACGGGCGGGTGCGTGGTCGGCGCCGACGCCGCCTAGCCTCAATGGAAGACAGCGCACAGCGGGAGCCGCGCGGTACCTTCGCGGGCAACGGAAACCCTCGCCCGCTAGCCGGCACCTGTAGTTTCGTGCTTTGCTGCGGACATCAGTCACCAGAGAGGAGGCCGCTGCCATGGACGAGCAGTACACCACCGAGCGTGACGGATTCGGCAGGCTCCTGGCGGACAGGCAGGTCTGGCGGCAGGCGACGACCATACCGGCCGCAGGCGAACTCACCCCACGCTGGCTGGAAGGGGCCAGCCAGTACCAGCCCGGAACTTTCAGCCCGGGCATCGACGCCGAGACCGAGGCGATCGCCCCGAAGCTCGCGGCCCTGAACCGGAGCGGCCTTTTCACGAAGGAATCGCAGCCCGGACTCCGGGAGCGCGGCCTGGCCCAGCGGGCCTACGTCACGGGGTTCTGCCTGCCCGAGTCGGCCGGTGCGCTCCTGGACCTCTCCGCCCGCACCGAGCTGGTCACCGTGGGGCACGCGCCGGGCGAAACGAGCCGGGCTTCGATTCCCGTCACCCTGTTGGACGCTGAGATTGTGACCGTGCTGGGCTCGAGCGAGGGCCCCGTCGAGGCGGAACAGCTCACCGACTGGTCGTTAGAGACTAACGAATCACTGGCCCTGGTCCTATCCGAGTCCTGGTACGTGGAGGTCTTCGACCCCGTGTGGGGCCGGAACGATCTGCTGTTCGACGCCGTCCTGGAGTCCCTGGCGGCCGACTAGAGGTGACGGTGCGGCAGTGGCTCAGCCGATCCGCGCCGCCTCATCCAGGGTCCGTGCCTCGAAGTGCTCCAGCATGGGGCGGATCGTGGCCAGCCCGTGGGTGAAGGTTTCCGAGGCGCGCCACTGCTCGATCTGCTCCAGGGATTCCCAGGCGCCGGTGCTGATGAAGCGCTGGCGGACGTCCTCGTCGTGCATCAGCACGGCCTGGGCGCCGGGATAGTCCTCCTGCGTCTTCCTGGCCAGGTCCCGCCAGGCCTGGACGAAGTCGTTCTCGCGGCCGGGATGCACCAGCCAGATCCCCAGGCTGTAGACAGACGCGGTCCGCCTCCGTTCTCGATGTGGGGCTGATTCCCCCAGCATCGGACTGGACCGGAGGGACCGGTAGGGCCGGACTGCCCGCCGGCCGCTACCCGATCAGGGCCAGGACTGCTCCGGCACTGATGGTGCCGCCGGCGTCCGCCCGGACATCGGTGAGCGTCCCGTCCCGGTGCGCGGAGACCTGGGTTTCCATCTTCATCGCCTCGAGGACCACGACGGCGTCGCCGGCGGCGACCTCGGTCCCGGGCTCCACCAGCCACTTCACCACGGTGCCGGCCATGTCGGCGCGGAGTTCGGCCGGGTCGGCATCCGCACGGCCGGCGGAGTCGGCGACGTCGTCGCGGGCACTCACGCCGGGCGCAGCGGCGGCGTCGTTACCGCCGCGCATCCACCCGTCCAGCAGCTCCTCGGGGAGACCGACGGCGAGGCGCTTGCCGTCCACCTCCACGGTGATGGTGCGGCGGGCCCCCTCGGGTGCGGCCGGGCTGTAGTTGGGGTCGGCCGGGATACGGTCCGCGAAGTCCGTCTCGATCCAGCGGGTGTGGACGTTCAGGGCGTCGGGGGCGGTGAAGTCCCCGGCGTCGAGGACGGCTCGGTGGAAGGGCAGCACGGTGGCGACGCCGGTGATCTCCAGTTCGTCGAGGGCGCGGCGGGCACGGCGGATGGCTTGCTGCCGGTCCGCGCCGGAGACGATCAGCTTGGCCAGCAGCGAGTCGAACTGCGGTGCCACGATCGAGCCGGCGCGCACCCCGGAATCGAGCCGGATGCCCGGGCCGGTAGGGCCGTTGAAACCGGTGACGGTACCGGGCGAGGGCAGGAACCCACGGCCCACATCCTCGGCGTTGAGCCGGAATTCGAAGGCGTGGCCGCGGGGTGCCGGGTCGCCGTCGAGGCCCAGCGGCTCGCCGGAGGCGATCCGGAACTGCTCCTGCACCAAGTCCACGCCGGTGGTTTCCTCGGTGACCGGGTGCTCCACCTGCAGGCGGGTGTTGACCTCAAGGAAGGCCACGGTCCCGTCGGCCGCAACGAGGAACTCCACGGTGCCGGCCCCCGCGTAGCCGGCCTCCCGGCAGACGGCCTTGGCGGCGTCGTAGATCTGCCGGGTCTGTTCGTCGGTCAGGAACGGTGCCGGGGCCTCCTCGACCAGCTTCTGGTGGCGTCGCTGCAGTGAGCAGTCGCGGGTGCCGACGACGGCCACGTTTCCGTGCGTGTCGGCGAGGATCTGGGCCTCGACGTGGCGGGGCCGGTCCAGGTACCGCTCTACGAAGCACTCGCCGCGACCGAAGGCGGCGACGGCCTCACGGACGGCGGAATCGAAGGCCTCCTCGACCTCGTCGAGGGAGCGGACCACCTTCAGGCCGCGGCCGCCGCCGCCAAAGGCCGCCTTGATGGCCATGGGCAGGCCGTGCTCCTCGGCGAAGGCGCGGGCCTCCGCCGCTGAGCCGACCGGGCCGTCGCTGCCTGCCACCAACGGGGCTCCGGCCCGGACCGCCGTCTCGCGGGCGGTGATCTTGTTGCCCAGCAGCAGGATGGCCTCCGGCGACGGCCCGATCCAGGTTAGCCCGGCGTCCAGGACGGCCCGGGCGAAGTCTGCATTTTCGGAGAGGAAGCCGTAGCCGGGGTGCACGGCGTCGGCGCCGGACGCGGCGGCCGCGGCGAGCAGCTTGGAGATGCTGAGGTAGGTCTCGGCCGGGGAGTTGCCGCCGAGCGCGTAGGCCTCATCGGCTGCGGAGACGTGGAGGGCGTCGGCGTCGACATCGGCGTACACGGCCACGGAGGTGAGCCCCGCGTCGTCGCAGGCCCGGGCGATCCGGACTGCAATCTCTCCTCGGTTGGCGATCAGGACCTTGCGCATCAGGAACTCACTTCTGTGTCGGAGACTGTTGGGTTGTCGCTGGCGCTGTCCCTGTCGGCCCAGCGGAAGCGGATGGTTCCGCCGATCGGGACCTGCCCCGCCCGGTCAAGGTGCTCGTCGACGACGACGGCGATCACCGGATACCCGCCGGTGACGGGGTGGTCGGCCAGGAAGAGTACGGGCAGGCCCTCGGGCGGGACCTGAAGCGCACCGGAGACGGTCCCCTCGCTGGCCAGTTCCCCGTCCCGGGTGCGGCGCAGCGGCGTGCCGTCCAGCCGCATGCCCACGCGGTTGGACTGCGGCTTCACGGTCCACTCCTGGGCCGTAAGGGAGTCCAGGGCGGCCCGGTCGAACCAGTCCGCGCGGGGTCCGGGGACGACGTCGAGCACGGTCACGCCGTCGTCGGGGAAGTCGGGCTGGATCTCGGGGTGGCCGACCACGCCGGACTCGGCGTTGCCGCCGGCGGCCAGGGTCTGCCCGGCGGCCAGGGGGGCGGGCCCGAGGCCGGCGAGCGTGTCGGTGGAGCGGCTGCCCAGCACCGGCGGGACGTCGACGCCGCCGCGCAGGGCCAGGTAGCTGCGGAACCCGGTGGAGGGGGCGCCGAGGGTCAGGGTCTCGCCGTCGAGTAGCGCGAACGGGGTGGCCATGGGCACGGTCCGGTCGGGGGCTGCGCCGTCGTCATCGGCCGTGATGGTCAGCCCGGCGGGGGCACCGGTGACGGCGAGGACCTGGTCGCGCACGGCGCGGACCTGCAATCCCCCGGCCACCGTCTCGATCACGGCGGCGGATGCCGCGTTCCCCACCAGGCGGTTGGCCCGGCGGAGCGAGGCCCGGTCCAGGGCCCCGGCCGCGGATACGCCCAGGCCGGCGTGGCCGGTGCGGCCCAGGTCCTGGATCAGGCTCTGCAGTCCGGGCGAAATGATGCGAAGTCCGGAGGAGGCTTCCTGCGCCGGCGCGTCTGCGGCCGGTGCGGATTCGGGGGTGATGTCCAGGCTTTCCCGGACCGCGCGGAACTGGATCCGCTGGCCGGGGGCGGCGAGGGCGGGCTGGTCCCGGCCGAGGTCCCACATCCGGGCGGTGGTGTGTCCGATCAGCTGCCAGCCGCCGGGTGAACGGCGCGGGTAGACGGCGGAGTAGGTGCCGGCCAGGGCGACGGCACCGGCTGGCACGGCGGTGCGGGGCGAGCTGCGGCGCGGCACTTCCAGGGCGGTGTCTTCACCCAGCAGGTAGCCGAAGCCGGGGGCGAACCCGGCGAAGGCCACGGTCCAGAGTTGGCCGGTGTGGGCGGCGACGACGCCGTCGGGGCCCAGCCCGGTCAGCCGGGCCACCTCGGCGAGGTCTTCCCCGTCGTACACGGTGTCGATGACCACCAGGCCGCCGTCGCGCTGGACCGGGGCGGCGAGGTCGAGTTCCGGGAGGGTGGCGGCGATGCGGCGGGCGGAGGCCGGGGAGTCGGCGGTGACCAGGACCGTCCGCGCGGCGGCCAGCACGTCCACCTGGCCGGGCAGCGGGTGTTCCTGGAGCAGCGCCTGGAGGGCCAGGACGTCTCCGGTGCCGGCGAGTTCGGCGAGGACCGCGCGGGTCCCGGCCGGGCGGACGCCGGCCACCCTGCCCGTTCCGGCCTGCAGCGCCTCCCCCGTTGTCTGGGTCATCACGGGCCTAGACAAACGGGGCGGTGCCGATGCCGGCGTCGTTGAGGGCGGCACGGACGGCAGCGGACATGGCCACGGCGCCGGGTGAATCGCCGTGGACGCAGATGCTTTCGGCGCGGATCTTCAGGATGGAGCCGTCGATCGCGCGGACGGCGGAGTCCGTGGCCATCCGGAGGACGTGTTCGGTGACCTCGGCGGGGTCGTGCAGGACGGCGTCCCGGCGGGTGCGCGACACCAGGGTTCCGTCGGGGTTGTAGGCGCGGTCGGCGAAGGCCTCGGTGACGGCCCGGAGACCGGCGGCCTCGGCCAGGCGCAGGACCTCGGAGCCGGGCAGCCCCAGGATGGGCAGGCCCGGGTCTACCGATTTCACGGCGTCGACGACGGCTTTGGCCTGGGCGGTGTGCGAGACGATCGCGTTGTAGAGGCCGCCGTGGGGCTTGACGTAGGTGACCTTGCCGCCTTCCGCGGCTGCGAGGGCCTGCAGCGCCCCGATCTGGTAGACGACGTCGTCCGCGAGTTCGCCCGGGTCGATGTCCACGAAGCGGCGGCCGAAGCCGGCCAGGTCGCGGTAGCCGACGTGCGCGCCGATGGTGACCCCGGCGGCGACGGCGTCCCGGCAGGTCTGGCGGATCACGCTGGGGTCGCCGGCGTGGAAGCCGCAGGCGACGTTGGCGCTGGAGACGGAGCGGAACATGGCGGCGTCGTCGCCGAGGCTCCAGCGCCCGTAAGATTCGCCGACGTCGCTGTTCAGGTCAATGGTGTTCAGCCCGGTGGTGGCCATGTGTGATCCTCGTCTCAAGGTTGCTTCCTACCTAGGATGCACCATGAATGAGGATTGTTCAACAATTTTCTATGCGGGTTAGCGCTTTCCCTTTTTGCGGGAGCCCTTGCCCCGGCCCTTGTCCGGGTTCGGGGCGTAGCGCTGGGCAACCTTGGGCTGCTTCACGGCCGGTCCGCGGCGGTCCGGCTTGGGCGCCCGCTTGGGCTTCTCCTGCTGGGCAGAGGGCTGCCGGGAACTGGCGGCGGTGCGTCCTCGGACAATCCCGATGAACTCCTCGATCACCTCGTCCGTGGACTCGCTGGGCCAGGCCAGGGCGATCTGCGTGACGGGAGCTCCGGTGAGACGCCGGGCGACGGTGTCCTTGACGTTGAAGTGCCGCGCCACGGACATCGGCAGGATCACCAGCCCGGCGCCGGAGGCTACCACCTGCAGGGCGGGTTCGGCACCGCCGAGGTCGGCCACGTCCAGGAACGTCTCGGCGGACAGGTCCTCCAGTGCCACCTCCTCGAAGAGGGAGATTTCGTGGCCCTTGGGCGCCACCACCACGGGCTGTTCCTCGTAGAGCGGGATGACACTAAGGCCCTCTCGGTCCACCGGCAGGCGGACGAAGCTCAGGTCCGCGGAGCCGTCGCGCAGGACGGCGAGCTGGGCGGCGTCGTCGGTCATAAAGGAGCCCAGCGGCACGTCCGGCATCCGCTCCTCCCAGCGGCGGATCCATTTGCCGGGCGTCACCCCGGCCACGTAGGCGAAGCGCAGCTCCCGGGGCTGGGGCGCGGACTCGTCATGGGGCTGGGTGGTTTCTTCTGCTGCGGGCACAGCTTCACAGTACCGCCCGGGCCTCCGGCGCGCGGGGGCGGCACCGGGGTCTATCCCGGCGTCGCTCCCGGGAGTGGGTGCATTGGTGCCCCGCGGGCGCGCCGACCGATACCCTTTAACCATGACCTCTGCAAACTCCCAGTCCATGAAGCCGGCCACCGTTGCCAAGAAACTTGGCATCTACCTGCCCGCCACGCCCCAGGAGTTCCAGGATTCGGTCATTACCCGTGAGGAATTCGCCGAGCTCCAGGCCAATCCGCCGGAGTGGCTGGCCGAACTGCGCCGCAACGGCCCGCACCCGCGTCCCGTGGTCGCGCAGAAGCTCAACGTCTCGATCAGCGGCCTGGCCCGCGGCGGCGTCGAGGAAGCGCTGACGACGGCGGAAATCACCGCGCTGCTGCAGGCTCCCCCGGCCTGGCTGGTGTCCGAGCGTGCCACCCACGCCGCCGTCCGCGCCGAGGCCCAGCGGGTCAAGGACGAGGCGGCGAAGAAGGCCGCCAAGAAGGCCCGCACCGAGTAGGACCCGGGCGGCCGTAAGCTGGCCGCGCCCGGCAACCGTCGTCCATTTAGACGGTTGGCCGCACATTCGACGTCTCCGGACGTCGATCCGGCAGGGAACCGTCGAAACGGCGGGCCCAACCCACACGACCGGCGGGCGCCGGGCCTAGTCCTGGTGCAGCTGGACGTAGTTCCCGCAGCCGTCGTCGAGGATGGCCGTGGTGCCGCCGGGACCGTCGGAGGGCTCGGTCAGGAACATGACGCCCTTGGCCGTGAGCCGCTCGTATTCCGCCCGCACATCCGGCACCCCGAACACGATCGCGGGCAGCCCGGCGTCGTGCACGGCGTTCATGTAGGAGGCGCCGATCGGGTTGTCGCTGGGTTCCAGCAGCAGGCCCACCGTGGCCGCACCCTCGGGGTCCTTGATGATATAGAGATTGTGCTCCGGCATGGCCATCATGGTCTCGAAGCCGAGGGTACCGGTGTAGAACTCGTGGGCCGCAGCCGGGTCCTTGACATGAATACTGCACATTTTCAGTCGCATGGGCCCTAGGCTACGCGGCGGCCGACGCCCTGGGAACAGGTGCAAGCGGCCCCACAGGGGACTTTGCGCCATTGACGGCCCGGCCCGGATGACCTGCAATGGAAGGAGCGGAACGCACCCGCCCGGGGGTTCCGCGGGAGGTGCGCGATGCCGTTTCCTGCAATCTTTGCCGTGACGGGGCTGTGGCAGTTGCTGGCCCTGACCCTGGTGGTGGCCGTGGGCGCCGCCGGGTCCGCCTATCTGGCCCGCAAGCACTTCGCCGACCCCGCGACCCTCCCCGACTCCGTCTTCTGGGACGTCTTCGCCGGTGTGGCCGTGGTGGCGCCGGCGGTCCTGCTGGGCGCCCTCGTCTCGCCCGCGGCGGGTCTGATGCTCGCCGCCGTCGCCATAGCTTCGGCGGCGGCCAGCTTCCGCTGGACCCCGGCGTTCCTGCGCCGGCAGCGGATGAGGCAGGACGGCAGGCGGGCGACGGCTGAGGACGCGGAGGCCGCGGCCCGGCACGGAGAGGTGCTGGCCCGCTGGCAGCGCTACGAGCTGGATCCGGCCCTCTGCATTGACTACCCGCAGCTCAGCGACGCCCGGCACCCCGAGACTTCGGCCCTGTTCAAGGCCATGCGGCGGGCGGAACTGCTGCGTCCCGTTGCGGGTCGCGGCGGGAGCGCAGGTCCCGGCGGGCCTACCCGGGCTGACGGACCCAGTTACAGCGATGCCGTGGCGCGGCTGGAAACCGCCCTGGCCGAGGCCGAGCGTTCCGCTGGCGCACTCGGTCAGCCACGGCTCTCACAAGGGAGTGCGCAATGACAGACATCACCATCATCGGCAGCGGCAATATGGCCCGGGCCATCGGGCTGAGGGCGGCCGCGGCCGGGGAATCCATCCAGATCCTGGACCGCAGCCCGGATAACGCGGCCCGGCTGGCGGCGGAACTGGGCGGGGACACCAGCTCCGGCGGCCTGGGCGACGTCCCCGAGGGCGACATCGTGGTCCTTGCCCTGTACTTCGAGCCGGCCAAGGAGGTGGCGGCGCACTACGGGGACACCCTCAGCGGCAAGACCGTGGTGGAGATCAGCAACCCGGTGAACATGGAGACCGGGGACTCGCTGCTGGTGGAGCCCGGCACCTCGGCGGCGGAGGAGGTGGCCCGGCTGCTGCCCGGCGCCCGGGTGGTGAAGGCCTTCAACACAACCTTTGCCGGGCCCCTGGCGGAGGGGTCGGTAGGCGGCCGGCAACTGGACGTGTTCATCGCCTCCGACTCGGAGCAGGCCCGCAACGAGGTGGCATCCTTTGCCGCCAAGGCAGGCCTTCGGCCGCTGCAGGTCGGCGCGCTCCGGCACGCCCGCGAGCTGGAGGGGATCCAACTGCTGATGATCGGGCTGCAGATGAATCCGGCCTACGAGTCCTTCAACTGGCAGACCGCCCTGAACGTCATCGACTAAGAGGCAAAAGACGCAAACGACGGCGGGCGGCCCGGTCATCAGACCGGACCGCCCGCCGTCGTGGTTCGGGGCCGTAAGAGCTAAAGCTCGACAGTGCCGCTCTCGCCCACGCTCATCCGGCTGTTGGTGACCTTGGACTTGACCCACTGCAGCACGGTGGCCGCGGTACCGCCCGGGCTGGTCCAGTACTCGGCGGAGTCCGAGTCGACCCGGAGCAGGACCACACCGGGGGTTTCCGGGCCGTCCGGGAACCAGGCCTCGACGGCCTGGTTCCAGCGGTCGCGGATTTCCTGGCGGTCGGTGACCAGTTCCGCGGTCCCGGCCACGGAAACCCACTCGGTGCCCTTGCCGAAGGAGACGTTCACGGCGGGGTTGGCCTTCACGTGGGCCACCTGGGAGGTGTCCTGCGACGTGAAGAACCACATGTCGCCGTCGTTCTCCACATCCTGGACCGCCAGCGGACGGCTGACCAGGGCGTTCTTTTCGTTGATGGTGGTGAACATTCCGATCCGGGAATGGTTGATGATGTCCGTCACCTTGCTGATGTCCTGCGCGTCCGACATGTGCTCACCTCGTCTTGAGAAATCCGGAGGGAAGTCCTCCTGCCGTCAGCCTATTGATAAGGGTACTTAGTTTTCAAGCTGCCGTCCGCGGGAGAGTACCTGGCCGCGGAAGAACTCCGGCCGCAGCCTGGCCATCACCAGCATCAGGACCACGCCCAGCAGGATCACGCCCATTCCCAGGATGAACACCAGGCCCAGGCCGCCGATCGAGGAGCCGGAGCCGTACTCGGGGTCCATCGAGTCGTAGGCGGTCTTGACGAACATGACCAGCAGGATCACGCCGCCCAGCAAGGGTGCCAGGAACTTGAAGAAGAACGAGTGCGCGCCGCGGAACGCCTGGGCGCGGAAGAACCAGACGCAGGCCAGGGCGGTGATGCCGTAGTAGAAGCAGATCATCATGCCCAGCGCGGTGATGGTGTCCCAGAGGGCGTTCTCGGACAGGGTGCGGGTGATGACGTAGAACCCTGCGGCCGCGGCCGCGGAGGCGATCGTTGCGAAGCTCGGGGACTTGTAGCTGGGGCTGATGGTGCCGAACTTTGCCGGCAGCGCCCGGTAGTGGCCCATCGAGAGCAGCGTGCGGGCCGGCGAGACGAAGGTGGACTGCAGGGAGGCCGCGGAGCTGCTGAGGATGGCCAGGGACATCAGGATTGCGAAGGGGCCCATGACCGGTCCGGCGAGGACCGCGAAGATGCTGCCCTGGTTCTCGGGGTTGCCGGCACCCAGGCCTTCCTCGCCGACGCCGGCGAACGCCAGGGTGGCCAGTGCGACCGTCATGTAGATGATCACGATCACCAGGACGGTGACGGTGGCGGCGCGGCCCGGCGTCTTCTCCGGGTTGCGGGTTTCCTCGTTCATCGTCAGGGTGACGTCCCAGCCCCAGTAGATGAAGATCGAGAGTGAGACGCCGGCGGCGAAGGCGGAGAAGGATTCGACGGCGAACGGATTGAACCAGTCCGGGGCGATCGCGGTGGCGTCGAAGGCGGTGCCGTTGGCCACGTGGCTGAACGCCGCAATGGCGAACCAGCCCAGCACCAGCAGTTGGAAGCCCACCAGGACGTACTGCACGGTCTTGGTGGTTTCCATGCCGCGGTAGGAGATCCAGCAGGCAAGGGCGATGAAGACCAGGGTGGTGGCGATGTTCAGCGGCAGCACCTTGGTCAGGTCGCCCAGTTCGGGGTTGTTGAAGATCTGGGCGAGCATCAGGTAGAAGAAGTCGACGGCGACGGCGGCCAGGTTGGAGAGCACGATGATGGTGGCCGCGATCAGGCCCCAGCCGCCCATCCAGCCGATCCACGGTCCGAACGCCCGCGAGGCCCAGGTGAAGGAAGTGCCGGCGTCGGGCATGGCGTTGTTCAGCTCGCGGTAGCCCAGGGCCACCAGCAGCATGGGGATGAAGCCGACCAGGAAGATCGCCGGCAGGTGGACGCCCACCTCGGAGACGGTGGGGCCGAGCGCGGCGGTGAGGGTGTAGGCCGGGGCGATGCAGGAAACGCCGATGACCACGGCCCCAATCAGGCCCACCGAGCCGGCCTTCAGGCCCTTTTCGCTCAGACCGTGCTGCTGCACGGTGCCGGCGGCGCCGGACGTCGCGTGTTTGATGCTCATGCTTGTGCCTCTCGGGATGGGTCATTCGACGGTGAATGGGACGGGCTCTTGAGCTCGTAGTCGCTGGGGACCACGATCATGGGAACCGGCAGGGCGCGCAGGATCCGGTTGGCGGTGCTGCCCAGGAAGATGGAGCGGTGCCGGGCCAGCCGGCTGGAGCCGATCAGCAGGATTTCGCCGTCCTCCCAGTCGAGCCGGTCCACGGCCTCCTCGACGCTGCGGCCCTGGGCCACGACGACGTCGGAGGGGTGGGCGGCCGCGGCGGGCCCGCCGTCGGCGCCGGCGCTGCCGGACTCCCCCGCAGTGCCGGCGGCCGGGAGGGCGGCGGCAAGGTGGCGGGCGGCGTAGGCGCGGGCGGATTCCGCGGCCTCGGCCGAGTCGCCCTCGTCGAGGGTGAGCAGCGAGACGACGCGCAGCGGGACGTGCCGGTTGGTGGCCATCGACACCGCGTAGTCCAGCAGTTCCTCGGCGCCGGGCCGGTCGCCCAGCCCGCAGCTGACCCGGGTCAGCGCCTCGCGCCGGTGGTAGCCGTGCGGCGCGAGGGCCACCGGCACGGTGGCGGCGTGCAGCAGGGCGCCGGCCACGGAGCCCACGGTGAACCGTTTGAACAGCCCGTTGCTGGTGGCGCCGATGACCAGCATGTCGGCGCCGAACTCGTCGCAGGCGTCGATCAGGGTCTGGGCGTCGGATTCTCCGCTGCGGATGTGCGCCGAGGCGGGCACGTCCGCGGGGATCAGCCGCAGCCCCTCGTCGAGCCATTCCTGTGCCTGCTGGTGCAGGTAGTTGTCGTAGCCGGCGGCGGGGGCGTGCGCGGCGTTGAAAGGCGCGGCCTCCGGGATGGCGACGACAAGGTCCAGGGCGGCCCCGCGGCCGCGGGCCAGGGAGACGGCCAGGTTGACGGCGTCGCGGCCTCTGGCGTTCGCGGAATATCCCACTACATATCGCATACTGACCGACCTCTCTGGTTGGGTGCTGGACTGGGTCACAAGCCGGGTCACAAGCTGGGTCACGGGGTGGGCCGGGTCAGCGGCCGGCCGGGAGCCGGTCGGCGGCGGCGACGATGCGGGCGGCCACGTGGCGGCCCATCCGGATGGCGCCGTCGACGTGCTGGTATCCCTCGGCCGCGAGGTCGGAGGAGGCCCAGTAGATGGGGCCGACGGGGGCGTGCTGGTCCTTGCCGTAGCGGTGCAGGCCGCCCAGGTCGTAGCTGGCGGCGTAGGCTCCGCGGGTCCACTCCTCCGAGCCCCAGTCGGATTCGTAGTAGACCTCCGGTTCCAGCGCCTTCGGGCCCAGGAACCCGGCGATCGATTCGAGGATGGCGCGGCGGCGGTCCTCGGCGCTCAGTTCGAACATGGCGTCCGCCTTCTCGTCCGAGACGAAGCCCACCAGGGTCCCGCGCTGGTCCTCGTGGTTGGTGTTGTCGTAGACCTCCTGGACCAGGGCGTCGGCGCCGAAGCAGGTGCCGGAGAGGCCCTCCTCGCGCCAGAACGGCGAGCTGTAGACGGCGTGGACCTTGATGACCAGGCCCAGGGACTGGTGCTGGTGCATCTGGTGCTGGCGGCGCGGCAGCGGGGGGTTGTAGGAGACGCGGGAGTACAGGTTCGGCGGGACGGCCATGATGACGTAGCGCGCGGTGACGGTGGCACGGTCGGAAACCACGGTGGCGGTGTCGTCCGCCCAGGTGATGCTGCGCACAGGGCTGGAGAGGACGACGTCGTCGCCCAGTTCCGCCGCCTGGAGCACGGAGACCTGCTGCATGCCGCCCACCACGCGCTTGTCCAGGATGAAGTCCTCGTCGGTGAGGTGGGTGAAGGAGCCGGCCGACGCTGCCATCAGCACGGCCTGCAGGGCGGAGAACGCGTGTGCCGGCTTGGTGAGCATGCCGCCGGCGATGAAGAGGCCGATGTTGTTGCAGGCTTCCTCGTCGGTGGAGTTCTGGCGGAGCCAGTGGTGGAAGGAGATGGTGTCCAGCTCGCGGGCCTTGGGGTGGGCCCACGGCTCGGTGGGGCCGATCTCGGCGGCGAGGGTGTCCAGCAGTTCGGTCAGCTTGGCCATCTCGGCCGCCGTCGTCTCGCTGACCGGGAAGGTGTCGCCGGTGTAGAGGGTGCGCTTGCCGTCCGCTCCGAGGTAGACGGCCCGGCCGTCGCGGTAGCGGTCGTAGGTTTCGAGCCCGAGTTCGTCCAGCAGTTCCAGGAGGGCGGTCTGGTCCGGGGAGACCCACTGGCCGCCGATTTCCAGCATGGCGCCGTCGATGGTGTTGGTCCAGGTCCGGCCGCCCACGCGGTCGCGGGCCTCCAGCACGGCCACGCCCAGCCCGGCCTTCCGCAGTTCGCGGGCCGCGGTCAGGCCCGCGGGGCCGGCTCCTACGATGGCGACGTCGCGGTCAAATTCCAGCATGATGTCCTCTCCGGGGTCCGCTGAGTGATGCGGACCACTAAATGAATGCCATTCATTTAGTGACGACTATAACGCCGGAGGGGCGCGGAGGGAAGACCCCGGCGCAAGGTTGCCGTCGGTGGAATAATCCAGAGGACACCCGCCGGGAGCCTCCCGGATCCGCAGGAAGAGAAGGGCAGGGCATGCCGGCAGCCAGCAACGCCACCACGGAACCGCACCGCCCGGCGGTCTCGCGCCGCCGCGTCGGCCGCCCCGCCGCCGCGGTCCTGGACCAGGACGGCATCACCGCGGCGGCCCTGCATCTGGTGCGCAAGAGCGGCTACGACGGGTTCACCATGGCCGCCCTCGCGAAGACGCTGAACGTGGCGCCGTCGGCCCTGTACAACCACGTCGCCTCCAAGCGCGAGGTGCTGGTGCTGGTGCAGGACCACCTGACCTCGTTCGTCGACGTCTCGGCGTTCGAGACCCTGCCGTGGGAGCAGGCCGTACGGGAGTGGGCCTGGAGCTACCGGGATGTGTTCTCCCGCCACACGCCGCTGATTCCGGTCATTGCCGTGCTGCCGGTGGCGGACGCGCCGAAGACCCTGGCCATGTACGAGGCGGTCAGCGCCGGTTTCCGCCGCGCGGGCTTCCCGCAGGACCGGATTGTCGCGGCCATCGTGGCGCTGGAGTCCTTTATCTTCGGTTCGGCTTACGACGTCACGGCGCCGGCGGACATTTTCGACGCCGGCAGCCTCGCCGCGTCGACGCCGAACTTCACGGCCGCCGTCGCCAGCCTCGGCACGGAAGGCTACGCCAACCAGGCGGACACCGCCTTCAGCCTGGGCCTTGAGGCGCTGATCGCGGGCTTCGGCGCCCTGAGGTCCTAGGCGCAGCCTTCCGGGCGGGCTACTTGGCGTCGAGGAAAACCGGGTTGGTCAGCGCCGCCATGGGACCGAGCTGGAGCGTGGTGCCCATCGCCGTCCCGTTGCTGGGCGCACCGTCGGGCAGCGGGTGCCGGACCTCCACCCGGATGTAGGCCGCGAGCTGCGGCGTCGTCAGCCAGGTGCAGGTGCCCATCCCGGAGCTTGGGAGGGTGAACTGTTGGGTCTGGCCCTCGTCCGTGATGAACCGGACCACACCGTTGGCGACGCCGGAGACCTTGGCCGTGACGGTGACCCGCGCGTCCGGGGCCGCCGCGATCCGCTCGCCCACGCCGGCGGTGCGGCCGCCGACGGCGACGCTGAAGTCAACGGTGATGTCCGCGGACTCGGCGATCCAGCTGCGCCCGTTGCGGATGCCTTCCAGCACGCCGTCCCGGGACAGCGCCTTCGCGTAGACCACATTGTGCGGGAAACCGATGACCTGCGGCGCACTGTGGGCGTCGCTGTTGCCCATGGCGGGCAGCCAGCGGCCGCCGGTCCGGGCCGACTGGGCCAGCATCGAGTCCCAGGTGTTGATGGCGTACTCGTCATCGGCGGTCCACGGGCCGGTCCAGACCTCGACGGCGTCGGCGTCGTCGTAGCCGAACTTCCAGCGGCAGGCCACGTAGGGGCAGTAGGGGTGGGCGGGGACCACCAGGCCGCCGGAGGCGTGGATGTGCTGCGCCTCCTGTTCGAAGCCCTTATCCCGGGCGCGGTAACGCCAGTCGATCCAGTCCCCCGGTTCCAGCCCCAGCGCCAGGTAGTGGCCGTTGCGGGTAGTGACCTCCTCGCCGGTGAGGATGAGCAGGTCGTTTCCGGCCAGCGGGCCCCAGACGCCGTGTGAGGCCGGGGTGTTGTGGTCGGTGCTGATCATGAAGTCCAGGCGGCCGGCACGGGCACCCGCGGCCACTTCCTCGGGGGTGCGCTTGCCGTCGGAGTAGACGGTGTGCAGGTGCGCGTCGCCGCGGTACCAGCCCGGACCCTTGCCGGCCACCTGCTGCGGCGGATATTGCGGACGGTAGGGTGCGGCGTCCGGGCCGAAGTCCAGGGTGACCGTGACGGTGTAGTCCATGCCCTGTTCGGCCACCTGGTAGGGGCCGAGGGCGATGTTCCAGGTGCCCTTTCCCACGGGGCCGGGCAGGTAGCCGGGGGTGGCTTCGGCGGCGCTGATGAAGAATTCGGTCCGGAATCCGCCGGACCAGCCACGGAATCCCTTGCCGGACAGTGCGGTGCCCTTCTCGTCGAAGACGCCGATGTCGCAGGCGTTGTTCAGCAGGCCGGCGGCGACGGAGGGCTTGCTATAGCTGTAGCTGACGCTGATCTTGTTGACCCCGGCGGGGACCTCGACCGGCAGGTAGACGAAGTCGGCGGCACCGGGATCGAGGTGGCCGGTGAGGGTCTTGGTGGTGGCACTGCCGTCGGCGGCGGCCGCGAAGTTCATGGGGGCCAGCGTCAGGGCCGCGCCGGCCATGGCGGCGGCGAGGAAGCCTCGGCGGCTGGGAGAAAGAGCGGGGGTGATGGCCTCGTGGGCCTTGCATGGTGAAGTCACGCGGACCATGCTCACGGCGGCAGCTGAACTTCCGGGAGGCACGGGTTGGCCGGGATGTGAACGTCCGCTGGGAATACGGCCGTCGGGTGTCCGCGGGCAAAGTCTCGCTGCGGGAGCGGCCCGCCGAAGGGGACCGCGCCGGAAAAACAAAAGAACCCCGGTCCGAAGACCGGGGTTCTTTGAATGCGTGCGCGAGGGGGGATTTGAACCCCCACGCCCTTTCGGACACTGGCACCTGAAGCCAGCGCGTCTGCCGTTCCGCCACTCGCGCGCATCTTCTTCCGCTCGGCGGTTATCCGTTTCCGGAACCTCCGCCTCGTGAAAGCAGCGAGATCAAGCATAACGGACACCTGCGGGAAAACACTAATCGGCCGTTTCAGCCCCTTCTGGAGGCGTCCCAAGGGGCCCTCTTCGGCCGCCGCGCACCCGCTTTCCAGGCCCGCCGCCGGGCGGCTGTCCGCCCCGTCGGGCCGCCGTCACACTGCCGCCCTGACGGGCATCCGCCCACGTCAGCGCCGGTGGCGACCCGGGGAATAACAGCCCCGACGGCGGGCCGCATTAAGGCCATTCCCAGCCATGGACAGTAGTATCTGATGTAGGAGTGCCCGATCCCGGCGGACTCCCGCGTTAGTTGGAAACCGAGTTCCGGAACAAAACGCTGCCCCGCAGCTGTCAGGAAAGGAGAGGGACCATGGGCTTGCTGGACAAGGTCGAGCGCGGCATTGAAAAGGCCGTCCGCGGCGTCTTCTCCACCGGTTCCCGGGCGCGGGTAGAGCCGGTCGAGATCGCCAGCCACCTCCGCCGCGAGGTGGACGATAAGGCCATCACCATCGCCGCCGGCCGCACCCTGGCCCCCAACGTCTTCGATGTGCTGCTCAGCGGCGACGATTTCGAACGGGCCCAGGAATGGGGAACCCCGCTCGCCGAAGAACTGTGCGACGTCGTCATCAACCACGTCCGCAGCCAGGGCTACACCCTGCAGGGTCCCGTGCGGATCAGCTTCCGCCACGACGGCGACCGCAAGGCAGGCGACTTCGACATCACCTCCCGGACCGAAAAGTCCAGCGGGGCCCAGGCCGCCGCGCCCGCGCCGATGCCGGTCACGCCGTCACGCCAGCCCGCGGCGAACCTGCAGCCGGTGCTCGACATCAACGGTCAGCGGTATTCGCTGAATGCGCCCTCGGTCGTCCTCGGCCGCTCCTCGGAGGCGGACATCCTGATCGATGACACGGGCGTCTCGCGCCGGCACCTGGAAATCCGGTCCGGCCACGGCACGGCCCATGCCATCGACCTGGGTTCCACCAACGGCAGCTACGTCGACGGACACAAAGTAGTCGGCTCCGCGGAACTCTCCGACGGCGCCACCATCACCATGGGACGGACCAAGATCATCTTCCGCCTTCTGCCCCCCAGCCAGGGCGGCCGCCCGTGAGCGAACTGACCATCACGGCCCTGCGGTTTGGCTTCCTCATCCTGCTCTGGGTCCTCATCTTCAGCATTGTCTCGGCCATGCGGCGCGACCTGATGATCGGCCGGAAGGCCGCCGCCGGTGCCCCCACGGCCCGGCAGGTACGCCGCAACCCGTCTCTGGCCGAGCCGGCACCGGCGCCCGTGAAGCAGCAGGCCCGCCAGCTCGTGGTGACTGAGGGTCCCCTCAAGGGAACCACCCTGCCGCTGGCGGCCAGCCCCATCCTGCTGGGCCGCGCGCAGGAAGCCACCTTGGTCCTCGAGGACGACTATGCCTCCGGCCGGCACGCCCGCCTGTTCCCGCAGGGCAGCCGCTGGTTCATCGAGGACCTCGGTTCCACCAACGGCACTTATCTCGCAGAGCAGCAGCTGACCCGGGCCCTCCCGGTGGAGCTGGGTGTCCCCGTGCGAATCGGCAAGACGGTCATTGAATTGAGGCCGTAGCCGTGGCTGCTACCCAAACCCCCGCGAACCAGGCATCTGCCCAGGAGCGGCCGCTCATCATGCGCTACGCCGCGCGCTCCGACGTCGGCCGCGTCCGCTCCAAGAACGACGACTCCGCCTACGTCGGCCGGCACCTCGCCGTCGTCGCGGACGGCATGGGCGGCCACGCCGGCGGTGACGTCGCCTCCGCCGCGACCGTGCTGGACATGATCCACCTGGACCGCGACGATTACGACACCGCGGCCGGCGAGGCGGACACCGTCCTGGCCGACGAGATCCAGACGGCCAACTCCCTGCTCTCCGAGCTGGTCCACATGAACCCGAAGCTCGCCGGCATGGGCACCACCGTGACCGCCCTCCTGCTGGCCGGCGGCAAGCTGCACTTCGCCCACATCGGCGACTCCCGTGCCTACCGGCTGCGCGACGGGGTCTTTGAGCAGGTCAGCGTGGACCACACCTTCGTGCAGCGGCTCATCGACGAGGGCCGCCTCCGCCCGGAGGAAGCCGAAACCCACCCGCACAAGAACGTCCTGATGCGCGTCCTGGGCGACGTGGACGCCAGCCCCGAACTCGACCTGGACATCCTCGACGTCCAGCCCGGGGAACGCTGGCTGCTCTGCTCGGACGGCCTGAACTACGTGGCCGGCCACGTCGTGGAGCGGACCATCCGCGAAACGAAGAGCCTGCGCGAATGCGCCGAAACGCTGGTGGACCTCACCCTTGAGGCGGGTTCCCCGGACAACGTGACCGTGGTGGTGCTCGACATCGCCGAGCAGACCGGTGACGACGTCAACACCGCCGCAGTTGAGGTGGTGCTGCCCCGAGCCGTGTCTGCCACCGTGCAGCCGCCCGCCGAGACGACCGACGCCGGCAAGCCCTCCGGCAAGCCTGCTGCCGGCGCAGCCGCCGGTGCGTCGGCCGCCGCGGAAACCGATGCGGCCGGCAGCACCTACGCGGCCAGCATGCCCGGTTCCAAGGACACCACCGGCGACGGGGTCAAGGACGGCGACGCCGGAAAGCCCGCGGACGAACCGTCGCCGGCCACCGATCCCAACCTCGGCGAGCATCTCTCCGCCGAGGTGCTGCGCGAGGAACTGTCCAGCCGCCCGCACGAACTCGTCGGTGCCGCCGCCTCCGCCGCCGAGAGCGGATCCATTCCGTCGATCGCCGGCCGCACCGTGGCCCGCCGCGCCGCAACCGTCCTCACCCACAAGGCCGATCCGGCCCGCGAGGAAACCGACGAGATCAAGCCGCCGGTCAAGCGCCGCCGCTGGCTGACCATCTCGATCGCCGCCGCCATCGCGATTGTGCTGGGGCTCGGACTGTGGCTGGGCTACGCCTGGACCCAAACCCGCTACTACATCGGCGAGCACAACCAGCACGTGGCGATCTTCAACGGCGTCTCCCAGCAGCTGGGGCCGATTCCGCTCTCCACCCTGGAGACGGTCACCGACATCAAGATGTCCGACCTGCCCGAGTTCTCCCAGCAGCGGGTCCGCCAGACCGTCCCGGCCCGGGACCTGTACGACGCGCAGCGGATCGTGAAGAACCTGGAACGCACCGGCCTGACCTCCCCGGCCGATGAGTGTCTGACGCCCTCCCCCGGCCCCAGCCCGTCCGGTTCGGCCAGCCCCACCGGCACGGCCGGCCCCAGTGCGCAGACGACCGCTTCACCTTCCGGCTCCGCGGCCGCCCCGGCGCCATCCGGCTCCGCCCGGCCCACCCCCACACCGAACTGCGAGGGATCAAAATGACGCCCATCGATCCCACGCCCAAGCCCCGCCGCAACGTTGAACTGGTCCTGCTGATCCTCGCGCTCCTGGTCGGCATCGGCGCCAACGCCCTCGTGGGTGTGGACCGGCAGAAGGCCTTCGACACAGACTTCTGGTTCCAGTCCGGGCTGCTGACCGCCGCCGCTCTGGCCTTCCACCTGGTGCTGCGGTTCCGGGCTAAGTATGCCGATCCGGTAATACTTCCGCTGGTCATCGCCCTCAACGGCCTGGGCCTGGCCATGATCCACCGCCTCGACCGCGTCGGCGAGGACACCGGCAACAACCAGCTCCGGTGGACGCTGGTGGCCATGGCCGTCGCCATCGCCGTCGTGTTCTTCCTCAAGGACCACCGCCTGCTGCGCCGATTCACCTACATCTCGCTCGCCGCGAGTGCGGTGCTGCTGGTCCTCCCGCTCGTCCCCGGCATCTCCGCCGGCGAGGTACTCGGCGCCAGCGTCTGGATCAAGCTGGGCTCGATGACCTTCCAGCCCGGCGAGGTCGCCAAGATCACCCTCGCCATATTCTTCGCCGGGTATCTATCCTCGAACCGGGACCTCATCCTGCTCGCCGGCCGCAAGGTCGGCCCCGTGCAGTTCCCCCGCATCAAGGACATGGGCCCGATGATCACGGCCTGGCTGGTCAGCATCGGCGTGCTGATCTTCCAGCGCGACCTGGGCACCTCCATCCTGTTCTTCGGTCTGTTCCTCGTGATGATCTACGTCGCCACCAGCCGGATCAGCTGGGTCATCATCGGCGTCGTCCTGATGGTGGCCGGCGGGTTCGCCGCCGCCAAGGTCTTCTCCCACGTGGCGCTCCGGATCGACGGCTGGTGGAACGCGTTCACGGAGGAGGTCTACGGCCGCGAGTTCGGCGGCAGCCGCCAGATTGTCGAGGGTCTCTTCGGCATGGCCAACGGCGGCCTCGTCGGCACCGGCCTGGGCCAGGGCCGGCCCAACCTGGTCCCCTTCGCCAACAGCGACATGATCGTCGCCTCCTTCGGTGAGGAACTGGGCCTGATCGGACTGTTCGCAATCGTGCTCATGTACCTGCTGCTCTTCACCCGCGGCTTCCGCGCCGCCCTGGGCACCCGGGACGCGTTCGGGAAGCTGCTGGCCACGGGCCTGTCCTTCGCCGTCGCGCTCCAGTGCTTCGTCGTCATCGGCGGCGTCACCCGGTTGATCCCGCTCACGGGCCTCACCACCCCGTTCCTGGCCGCCGGCGGTTCGTCGCTGCTGGCGAACTGGATCATCGTGGGGCTGCTGCTGATGATCTCGCACACCGCCCGCGGCCCGGTCGACACCACGCCGCTGCCGCCGGGCCAGGCTCCCGAGACCCGCGCCGACGCCCCGGCCGTCCCGCCGAAGCCCGCGGCCGCCCCCGCGGCCCGGCCCGGCAAACCTTCCAGTCCAGACGCTCCGACCGAGGCGGTGACCTCCCTGTGAACCAGGCCATCCGAAACTCCTGGATCGCCGCGATCGCCATGTTCGCGCTGATCTTCGGGGCCCTGAGCTACGTGCAGGTGGTTGGCGCCGACGAACTGAAGGCCAACGCCTGGAACACCCGCACCCTGATCCAGAACTACTGCAACGACCGGGGCGCCATCATCGTCGGCGGCACCCCGATCGCCCAGTCCGTGCCGGGCAGTGAAAGCTGCCAGTTCCAGCGCACCTACACGCAGCCGGAGCTCTACGCGGGCGTCACCGGCTACTTCTCCCGGAACTATGGCCTGACCGGCATGGAGCTGGCCATGAACGAGCAGCTCGCCGGCAGCTCGGACCAGCTGTTCCTGGACCGCGTCGGCCAGCTCTTCCTGGGCAACCAGCCCAAGGGCGCCTCGGTGGAGCTGACCCTGGATCCGAAGATCCAGAAGCTCGCCTACGACCTGATTCCGGACGGCCAGCGCGGCTCGATCGTGGTGACCAACCCGAAGACCGGCGCCATCCTGGCGATGGTGTCCAAGCCGTCCTACAACCCGAACCTCGTGGCGACGCAGGACAGCGACGCCGAGGCCGCGAACATCACCGCGCTGAACAAGATCCCGGGCATCAACCTGAACCAGTCGGTCAGCGGCCCCACCGGCGCCCTGCTGGCACCGGGCTCGGTGTTCAAGATCATCGACACCGCCGCCGCCCTGGGCTCCGGGAAATACAACAAGGACAGCGAACTGCCCAACCCGGCAGAGCTGCCGTTCCCCGGTATCCAGTACAAGTTGCCAAACTACGCCGGCGGCAACTGCTACACCAGGGATACGGCGTCCTTCGCGTTCGCCCTGCAGCAGTCCTGCAACACCCCCTTCGCCAAGATCGCACTCGACCTGGGCCAGAAGGCCGTCTCGGATCAGGCGGCCAAGTTCGGCTTCGGCCAGGACTTCGGCGACCAGCTGAAGCTGGACTCGGCGAAGAGCTTCTTCCCGACCGAACCGCTGGACGACGCCGGCCTGGCCCAGTCCGCGATCGGCCAGCGCGACGTGCGGGCCACCCCGTTGCAGATCAACCTGATGACCTCGGCGATCGCCAACGGCGGCGTCGAGATGAAACCGAACCTGATCAAGACCCTCCGGGCCCCCGATCTGCGGATCATCAACGAACCGAAGCCGGAGTCACTGCGGACCTCCACGACGCCGGAGATCGCCCGGCAGATCAGCGAGTGGATGGCCAGCGTGGTCAGCGACGGCATCGCCAAGGGCGCGGCCGTTCCGGGCGTCCAGGTGGCCGGCAAGACCGGCACCGCGGAACTCGGCGACGGGAAGAACAACTCGTGGTTTACCGGGTTCGCCCCGGCCAATGACCCGCAAGTGGCTGTCACCATCGTCATGCAAGGCGTGGACATCACCACCGGAGCACAGCTAACCAGTCCTAATGCGAAGAAGATTTTTGAGGCGGTGTTGAACAAGTGAGGCCTTCATCGGGTATCACCCTCGGCGGCAGGTTCCAGCTGACCACCCGGATTGCGATCGGCGGTATGGGCGAGGTCTGGAAGGCCAAGGATCTAATCCTCGGCCGGATCGTCGCGATCAAGGTCCTCAAGGAGGAATACACCGGCGACCCCGGTTTCCTGCAGCGCTTCCGGGCCGAGGCACGGCACACCGCCCTGCTCAACCACGTCGGCATTGCCAACGTCTTCGACTACGGCGAGGAGGAGGGCTCGGCCTACCTGGTGATGGAACTGGTGCCCGGCCAGCCGCTGAGCAGCATCATCGAGCACGAGCAGGTGCTCTCCCCGGAGCGGACCCTGTCGATGATTTCGCAGACCGCCCGGGCGTTGTCGGTGGCGCACGCCCAGGGCCTGGTGCACCGCGACATCAAGCCCGGAAACCTGCTGATCACGCCGGACGGCCGGGTCAAGGTCACGGACTTCGGCATCGCCCGCCTGGCGGACCAGGTTCCCCTGACCCAGACGGGCCAGGTGATGGGCACCGCGCAGTACCTCGCCCCGGAGCAGGCCACCGGGCAGACGGCCACCGGCGCCTCGGATATCTACTCCCTGGGTGTCATCGGCTACGAGTGCCTGACCGGCCACCGGCCGTTCTCCGGCGAATCGCAGATCGCCATCGCCCTGGCCCAGGTCAACGACGCCCCGCCGCCGCTGCCGGACACCCTGCCGCGCCCGGTCCGGGCGCTGCTGATGTCCATGCTCGCCAAGGATCCGAAGAACCGCCCGGCCGACGCTATCAAGCTGGCCGAAGCCGCGGACGCAATCCGCAACGGTGACATCGCCGCCGCGCACGCAGCGGTCCCCGGCATGCTGCTCTTCGAGGACACCAACGGTCCCGTCACCGCTCCCACGAGCGTCCAGACCGCCGCTACCGGCGTGATCGGCGGGGACAACCGCACCTCGGCCTTGCCCGTGGTCGGAGCAGCCGGTGCCGGCGCCGCCGCCGGGCTGGCCGCGGGTGCCGCGGCCGCCAGCGGCTACGGCGCGCGCAATGCCCTGAACCGGGCCGACGCCCTGGCCGCCGAACGCAACTGGCTGCCGGAGGAGGACGAGGAGGACTATGACGGCTATGAGCCGGAGGAGGAGCCCAAGCGCCGTGGCCGCAGCCCATGGACCTGGCCGCTGATCGCCCTGATCCTGCTGGTGCTCTTCGCCCTGGTCGGGATCGTGGTCTCGCAGGCCGGCAGCCTGTTCCCGTCCTCCACCGCCACGACGTCCAAGCCGGCGTCCACGACGGCGGCACCGACGTCGTCCACACCCACGCCGACGCCGACCGTCAGCTCGGCGACGCCGACCGTGTCCACGCCGCCGGCGATCAACCTGGTGCCGGAGTCATATTTGGGACGGCAGTACAACGACGTGCGCAGCCAGCTGATCGGAATGGGGCTGCAGGTCAAGGGCAACCAGGTGGCGGATCCGTCCACGCCCGGCACCGTCACGGACATCAACCCCTCCGGGCCGGTGCAGCGCGGTGACGTGATCACGGTGACGTACTCATCCGGTCCCCAGATGGTCGCGGTGCCTCAGTTCAAGCAGGGCGCCAGCGAAACGTCGGTGCAGCAGGCCATCGAGGCCGCCGGTCTGCGCTGGCAGAAGGGCGACCCGCTGCCGGGCACCAAGAACCAGCAGGAGGGGACGTTTGTCAGCTCCGAGCCGGCGTCCGGAACCCAGGTCCAGGCTGGGTCGGTCGTGACCTACCACCTGGCCGCCGCCCCGGCGGCGCAGACCCCGTCCCCGAGCCCCACCCCCACCAAGTAGGCCGTTGTGACCACCTCACCCCGAACTCCTTCGCACCGGGAGGACAGCGGCACGGCGAACACCCGGCGCGTCCTCAGCGGGCGCTATGAGCTGGGTGAGCTGATCGGCCGCGGGGGCATGGCGGACGTGTACCGCGGCCTCGACACCCGGCTGGGCCGGACCGTCGCAATCAAGCTGCTGCGGCCGGACCTGGCCCGCGATCCGCAGTTCCAGGCCCGGTTCAAACGCGAGGCGCAGGCCGTCGCGGCCCTGAACCACCCCTCGATCGTGGCCGTGTTCGATACCGGGGACCACTCGGTCCCCGGCGGCCACGACGATCAGGTCAGGGTCCCGTACATCGTGATGGAGTACGTGGACGGCAGGACCATCCGTGACCTGATCCGGGCCAAGGAAGTCACCATCGACCAGGCCGTCGACTTCGCGCTCGGCGTGCTGTCCGCGCTGGAGTACAGCCACCAGGCGGGCATTGTGCACCGGGACATCAAGCCGGCCAACGTCATGTACTGCCCGGACACCAACAGCGTCAAGGTGATGGACTTCGGCATCGCCCGGGCCATGGCTGATTCTTCGGCCACCATGACCCAGACGCAGGCCGTGGTGGGGACCGCCCAGTACCTGTCTCCCGAGCAGGCCCGCGGCGAGACGGTGGACGCCCGGAGTGACCTGTATTCGGCGGGCTGCCTGCTGTACGAGATGCTGACGGGACGGCCGCCGTTCGTCGGCGACAGCCCGGTGTCCGTCGCGTACCAGCACGTGCGGGAGATCGCGGAGCCGGCCAGCAGCCTCAACCCGGAGGTCTCCCCGGCGTTGGACAGCGTGCTGGCGAAGGCGCTGCAGAAGAACCGGGCGGACCGCTTCCAGGACGCGTCCGCGTTCCGTCTGGCGCTGCGCGCGGCGCGCAACGGCGTCGGC
Source organism: Arthrobacter sp. NPDC057259 (assembly GCF_042668995.1). NCBI lineage: Bacteria > Bacillati > Actinomycetota > Actinomycetes > Micrococcales > Micrococcaceae > Arthrobacter > Arthrobacter sp. NPDC057259. The sequence goes on along the minus strand of NZ_JBHUYA010000002.1, from coordinate 216,752 downwards.
GTCGCGGCCCTGCCCAGCAGCGAGGCGCCCACCGACCCGACGAACACGGTCGAGTCCCCGGCCGACGTGCCCACGGCGGCGTTTGCCCTGACGGGCGCGAAATTCCTTGACGATGCCCCCACCGGGCGCCTGTCCCTGGACGGGCACGACGACGGCGGGGCTGCGGTCGGTGCCCTCGAGGTTCCCGACAGCGGCGGCATGCCGCTGGACCTGCCGGCCGAACGCGAGCCCAGCAGCCAGCAGAAGTCCCGCCGCCGGATGTGGATTGCGACGCTGATCATCTTCACCCTGCTGGTCCTGGCCGGTGGCGGACTGTGGTTGTACAACATGGTCAACCAGCAGCCGGCGCCGGTGGCGAAGGTCGATGTGCCGTCTGTGGCATCCCTTAGTGAATCCGAGGCGTTGCAGAAGCTCTACAACGTTGGTTTCAAGCCGCAGATCAGCCGCGTTCAGCACGAGACCATTCCCAAGGGAACCGCGGTGGGAACCGTGCCGTCGGCAGGCAGCAGTCTGGAGCGGAACTCGGACATCACGCTGAATATCTCCGAGGGACCCAGTGTCATCAAGATTCCCGCGGACCTGCCCGGCCGGACCGAGGCGGACGCCCGCGACGTGCTGCGGCGGACCGGACTGACGGGCGCGCCAAAGACCACGCTGAATAACAGCGCCACCGTTCCTGCCGGGATCGTCATCACCACCAACCCCGCGCCCGGCCAGAGCGTGGCGGTGGGAAGCACGGTCGAGATCATCGTCTCCACCGGCAAGGTGATGGTTCCCCAGCTCGTCGGCCTGCCGCGGGCCGAGGCGGAGGCCGCACTGAAGAACGCGGGCCTGAACGCCAATGTCACCGAGGTGGAGAACTCCCAGGTCGAACCGGGCAAGGTCACGGGCCAGAGCGACGCCGCGGACTCCACCGTGGAGCAAGGCAAGACCATCACCGTGACCGTGGCGAAGGCACCCGCGCCGACACCGACGCCCACGCCCACCCCGACGCCCACCAAAACGGGCAAGGACTCCGGCAACAACAGTTCCGGCGGACTTCTCGGCGGCCTCTGACCGTGGGGTAGTTCCGGACCGTGCTGGTCAGTGCTTGATCAGGGGGCTCAGCACGGCGGCGCGCTCGGCGGCGCCGGCCATGCCGAGGGACTCAAGCCAGTTGCCCAGCATCAGGTAGCCGCCTTCGGTCAGGACCGATTCGGGGTGGAATTGGACACCGCAGAGCGGTGCGGAGCGGTGCTGCAGGCCCATGACGACGCCGGTGCCGGTCTCCGCGGTGATCTCCAGCTCTGCCGGGATACTCTCGCGGACCGCGGCCAGGGAGTGGTAGCGGGTGGCGGTGAACGGCGAGGGGAGCCCGGCGAAGACGCTGCCGCCGTGGTGTTCCACCAGAGACGTCTTGCCGTGCATCAGCTCGGGGGCGTGGGTGACGGTCCCGCCGTAGGCCTCGGCCAAGGCCTGGTGGCCCAGGCAGACGCCGAGCATGGGCTTGTTGTGCTCACCGCACCACTTGATCAGGTCGATACAGACGCCGGCTTCCGCGGGGGCGCCGGGACCGGGCGAGATCAGCACGCCGTCGCGCGCCTCCGCCATCTCAATCGCCTCGGCGAGCGTGACGTCGTCGTTGCGGACCACCGTGGTCTCCGCGCCGAGCTCCTGAAGGTAGCCCACCAGGGTGTAGACGAAGCTGTCGTAGTTATCCACGACCAGGATCTTGGTTGCGCTCATGGGTGCCGTGCCGTGCCAATCGTTGAATCTGTGAATGGGCCGAATTGCGCCATCCACGGGAAAAGGTACTGAACCATCAATATCAGTACCCCGGCCAGCAGCACCAACGCCGTGACGATGCGCAGCCAGAGGGGGCCGGGGAGGTGGCGGAAAATCCAGGCGTACATGTCTCAGCTGCCCCCTCTGGTCCGCGCCACCTGGGCGGCGATCTCTGCGGGTGGTCCGGCGGACGCCGGCTGCCAGCCCTCCATGGTCGAATAGGCGACGAAACGCTCCTGAGAGCCGAACCGGGGATTGCAGCTGGTGAGGGTGAGGTACCGGTCCCGCGGGGCCACTCCGGGCTGGGAGGGCACCGGAAGCAGCACGTCCACGGCCGTGGGCAGGACAATCCGGCTGTTGCGGAACACGTAGGTGTAGTAGCCGTCGCGGGTCTGGATGTAGATCCGGTCACCGGGGACCAGGCTGTCGATGGCGTCCAGCACGGCCCCGTGGGTCTGCCGGTGGCCGGCGAGGGCCACGTTGCCCACGCCGCCCGGCATAGCCGTCCCCTCGTAGTGGCCGAGGCCCAGGGAATCCAGCACCGCCGTCGTCGTTCCCTGCACCATAGGCCGGGTGTAGGTCTCACCAAAACGCGGGATATAGACGACGCCGATCGTGCTGCCGGGTGCAGGCTCCCCGGCGACCAGCGGCGGTCCGGGATCCGGCGCGGCAGCGGAGGCTGGCGGGGCCGCGGGCCCTTCGAGGGAACGGGCGAACTCGGCGACGGCGGCCTGCTGGCGGGAATCGGCGTCGACGTTGGTCCACCAGAGCTCCCACGCGACGAACAGGAGGAGCACCACGCCGGCGGTGACCAGCAGTTCTCCGCCAATCAGCAGCACCCATCGGCCCGGGGAGCGGCGCCCTTGGTCCTGCGGCGTTGCGGGCGTGGCCGACGCGCCCGGTGCGTCTGAAGGGTGTCCGGACTCCGCTTTCTGCAGCAGCACCGTGATTCCTCCCTGGGCCTCCGCGGCGTCCGCGCGGTTGTGTTCTGAATAACAGCTAGAATTGTGGGGATTCAAACCCGTCCACGATTGCGCTGTCCGCCGGCTTTTCTTTTTGCAGGATATCAAGCCGCCGTTCGCGCATCATCAGCCGCCCGCCAAGGAGGACCCGTGCCCGAGTCGAAGCCCCGAAAGAGGTTTGCCGCACCCGAGCAGACTCGCGCCGCGGAGGCCTACAAGCCGAACCCGGTGTGGTTCAAGCCGGTGATGTTCGGCCTGATGATCATCGGCCTGCTGTGGATCATCACGTTTTACATCAGCGAGGGCACCCTGCCGGTCAAGGACTGGGGCGCAGGCAACATCATCGCCGGCTTCGGCATCGCCATCGTCGGGTTCCTGATGACCACCCGCTGGCGCTCCTAGCCCCTTTTCGACCTTCCGGACCGGCACCTTGTGTGCCGGTCTGTTGGTTTAAGGCCAGCGTTGTTCTGGCGCCATTCTTGCCCGGTTTTAACGTCAGTGGCTCCCGCTAGGCTCGGAGTCATCCCGGACAGGAGAATCCCATGAGTACCGAACCCCTCACCACCACCGGCGCCACCGCAACCGGCGGAACGGTCATCGGCGACGACGGCCTGGCCCGTCCCGTGTGGGCCTCCTCCGATCCCCTGCTCCGGGACTATTACGACACCGAGTGGGGCCTCCCGGTCCGCGATGAACAGGGCCTCTACGAGAGGATCAGCCTCGAGGCTTTCCAGGCCGGCCTGTCCTGGGCAACCATCCTGCGGAAGCGCCCGGCCTTCCGGGCCGCCTTTGCCGAATTCCACCCGGACACCGTTGCAGAGTTCACAGACAGCGACGTCGAGCGGCTGATGCAGGATGCCGGGATTGTCCGCAACCGGCTCAAGATCCAGGCCGCGATTACCAATGCCCGCGCCACGCTGGAGCTGCGGAACGACGGCGGACTGGTGAACTTCGTGTGGGGCTTCCAGCCGGAGTCGACACCGGAGCCGACCGCATTGCACCAGATCCCCACCACATCGCCCGAGTCGGTGGCTCTCTCGAAGGCCCTCCGCAAGCGCGGCTTCGCCTTTGTGGGCCCGACGACGATGTTCGCCCTGATGGAGGCGATCGGCATGGTCGACACCCATCTCATGGACAGCCACCGCCGGGGCAGCTCCGGAGTGTGGCCCCGATAGAGGGTCACTGGGTGGCCTGGGCGCTCCGACTCCGCCACCTCAAGCGTTTCTCCCGTGCCTCCACGCGGCCGCGCGGCACTGAAATCGCTCCCTTTCTTCATCCCCAGCTGTGCACAAGAATCACAAAGTTATCCACAGGCTGTGGATCCAGTGAGTGGATAACCTCGACCATCCCGCAAATTCGGGCCTGCTGGCGGGCTTGAGGGGGTCCGACTGTGAATTACGTCCACCGACTTACAGGACTGTGAGTTATTAACACTGTGGAAACGGCTGTGGATAAGGCCCGAGGTTTGTCAACGGCGATGGGAAAGCCGCGCATGCGTCGGAGCAGCCGGATCTCGGAGATACACGTGATCCCCACAGGGGAACTCGATTGATCGGCTTGGCCTCACTAGCCGCCTACCAGCCACGCCCAGCACCCCGGGCGCTTTATCCACGCTAAGTACCCACAAGTTATCCACAAGTGGGGATAACGGTGACGTTGCCCTCGATTACGGCGACAATTGGGCCGTAGAGGCGGGGCCGACCGGAGAGTAACTAGGCTGTCGAGTTATTAACACTGTGAAAAAGTCTGTGCATAACCGCCATAAATCTGATCTATAAGTCCAGGTCAGGGTGACTTCGGTGGATTCCGCCCTGGATCGGCCTCAGACGCGCGCGAGTTGTCCACTTACCCACACCGGATTCCCCAAAAGTTATCCACAGCTGTGGAGGAGCCGGTGTGTAACTGTTATCAACCGGCTTAAATCCGCCAGTACGGGCGGCTCAAGCGCACCCGAGCTCTTGAACTACAGGCCTGTAAGTTACTAACAATGTGGATAAGCCCTGTGGAAAAGCGGCCGCCCGGCCTATGCCGCGTCTGTCCCTCCTGTTGCCCACCCGCACCCGACCGCGGATCCGCAACGCTTCCGGACCAGCGCACCCCGGACCCGGGGTGCCTCCGTCCGAAACCGCCGCGAAAGTGCGAGAACTCCGCCTGAGTCCATAATCGGTGCGGGACCATTGGCGCCCTCTCCAGGCACAGAATCAGCTCAGAGGGTGGAGAGGCAGGCTTAGTTTCACCGTCAGACCGGTCACTCACAGGGAGTCGCCGCGCAAACCGCTACGTTTTCGGACCAGCGCATGCCGGGCCTCGGGGGCGCTTGTCTGAAATGGGTGCGAGAAAGAGAGTGAGGTGCGCCTGTCCGAAACCGACGCGCAAGAGAGGGTGCGAGGCGTCCTGGCGCCGCAACAGGAGCCGAAGCTGGACCCAGCCCGGCCGCAGCTACACCGGCAGGGCGGCTGTGGTGGCGGCGCGGACGGCGGTGGCGGCGACCAGGAGGCCCACCACCACCAGGAGGCCCAGGAACTGCAGGACGCCCTGGCGCCGGCCGCGGGGCACGTAGGCGATGGCCGCCGCGCAGAGGGCGCCGGTGACCAGTCCGCCGAGATGGGCCTGCCAGGCGATCTGCGGCACCACGAATCCGATGACGGCGTTGATTGCGATCAGGACCCAGAGTTGCCGGGTGTCGCCGCCCCGGCGGCGCTGCACCACCAGCATGGCGCCGAAGAGGCCGAAGATGGCCCCGGATGCGCCGACCACGCCGGCCAGTTGCTGGCCGGGGACGTACGCCGGGGTGAGGAGGTAGTAACCGACCGAACCGCCGACGGCGGAGATCAGGTAGAGGGCCAGGAAGCGGATCCGCCCCAGCAGGGGCTCCAGCGCCTGGCCGAAGATCCACAGCATGTACATGTTCAGCAAGATGTGGAGGATGAAGCCCTGGGAGTGCAGGAACGCGGAGGTCAGCATCCGCCAGGGTTCGAACGCCCCGAATTCGGGGGTGGCATAGACGGTGGCGAAGGCCAGGTTCTGATAGACCCAGTCGTTCGGCACGATCCACTGCAGGACATAGAGAACGGCACAGGCGGCGATGATGCCCAGGGTCGCCAGCGGCCGGCCTGCCGCGGCCACCCCGCCGAAGGCGGAGCGGACCTGCGGCGCGGAGCGCTGGGCTTCGTTGACACAGTCAACGCATTGGAATCCGACGGCGGCCGCCCGCTGGCAGTCGGGGCATGCCGGACGCCCACACCGCTGGCACCGCACGTAGGCGGGCCGGTCGGGGTGGCGGGGGCATACCGGGACGTCAGCGGACGGCTCGGCCGACGGGATTCCGTAGCTCATGGCGGAGGCTAGAGCTTTTCGACGTCGATGCTGTTGATGACGACGTCTTCAACCGGACGGTCGCCCATGCCGGTGCGGACACCCTCGATGGCGTCGACAACCTTCTTCGACTCCTCGTCGGCCACCTCACCAAAGATGCTGTGCTTACCCTGCAGCCAGCCGGTGGGGATGGTGGTGATGAAGAACTGGGAGCCGTTGGTGCCGCGGCCCATCTGGATGCCGGCGTTGGCCATGGCAAGCTTGTAGGGCTCGTTGAAGTTCAGTTCCGGGTGGATCTCGTCGTCGAACTTGTAGCCCGGTCCGCCGATGCCGCGGCCCAGCGGATCGCCGGCCTGGATCATGAAGTCCTTGATGATGCGGTGGAAGATCGTGCCGTTGTACAGCGGCGTGCCGGTCTTGTCCTCGCCCGTCTCCGGGTGGGTCCAGGCCTTCTCACCGGTGGCGAGGCCAACGAAGTTGTCCACGGTCTTCGGCGCGTGGTTGCCGAAGAGGTTGACGACAATGTCGCCCATGCTGGTGTGGATGGTTGCTTTTGCAGTTGCGATGGCAGTCATGGGCCTATTCTTCCACGGCGGCCTCCGGCGTACAGGGGCGCGGGCTGAGTTCCGCGCTGGGTGAAATCGCCGCGAAATAAGGGCTGAGAATAGCCGGTGGAGTTCCGGCCACGTAGGCTAACTGCAGAACCGTCACATTAATCGGGAGGTAGTTGTGAAGAAAACGGATCGTATTGCCCGTGAGCTGGAGCACTCGGTGTCCAGCGCCGTGGAAAACGCCAAGGACTGGGCCACCCCCCGGGTGGAGGCAGCCGTTGACTGGGCCGTTCCGCGCTTGCAGCAGGGCCTGGATACCGCTTCCCCGAAGATCCAGGAGGGCCTGAAGTCTGCGGCCCACAACCTGGCCGACGGCGTCGCCACCGTCACTCCCCGCATCCAGGACGGTCTGGCGCAGCTTGCGCCGAAGATCCACGATGCCGTCGACGCCGCCACCCCGCGGCTGCACGACGCGCTGGACAAGGCCACCCCGGTGATCGCCAACGCGCGTGACCGCGTCGTGGTTGAGTACCTGCCGAAGCTCTCGGACCAGATCGGTGCCGCGTCCGACGCCGTCCACCGCACCCTTGAGGGCGCCCCGGCCCACGTCGACGCCGTCGCCCAGCGCCTCGCTGACTCCGGCGTCGTACAGAACGTGCAGGAGCAGGCACAGGCTGCCGGCAAGCAGATCAAGGCCGCCGCCTCCGAGGCCAGCCGAGCGGTGACCGGCGAGGTCGCCAAGCAGCAGAAGCCCAAGCACCGCGGATTCCTGATCTTCGGCATCATCACCGCCGCCGTTGCCGCCGGCGTCGCCGCCTGGAAGGCGTCCAAGCCGGTCGAAGACCCGTGGAAGACCCCCAGCCCGGTGAAGCCCGCCACGCCGGCACCGGTTCCGGCCACCACGGTCACCGAGATCAAGGAAGAGGCGAAGCACGCTGCCTCCAAGGCCGCCGACGCCGTCAGTTCCGCCACCTCCGCCGCCGCCGACAAGCTTGGTGTCGCAGCGTCCAAGGTCGGCGACGCCGCCAAGGAAGCCGCCGACGCCGCCACCAGCAAGGCTGACGAAGCGGCCAAGGAGGCCGAGAAGTCCGATGCCAATAAGAAGGTCGCCACGGACGCCAAGACCGCGATGAACAACATTGCGGCCAGCCTGAACGACGAGGGCAAGACCAAGTAAGCACTGCTGCCGCCGTCCAGTAGGCGGCCGCGGCCACACAGGGAGGGTCACCGCCACGGGCGGGGCCCTCCCTTTGTTATTCCGATCTGTGCCGACCAGCCCGGGGTCCCAACCCGCCCGGATGCTAAATTTGGGGGGATGTCACGCGAAGAGTCCCAGCTGGGTTCCCCCGACGATGCAGCGCTGCCGCCTGCCGTCTCCATCGTCATCCCGGCGTACAACGAGGAAAGCGTGATCCGGCAGTGCCTCATCGCTGCCGTCTACCAGTCGGTTCCGGCGCACGAGATCATCGTCGTGGACAACATGTCCAAGGACCGGACCGCCGACATCGTCCGCCAGATGCAGCTGGAATACCCGGAGAGCCGGATCCTGCTCATGAGCCAGGACAGTGACCAAGGCCTGATTCCCACGCGGAACTTCGGCCTGAACCATGCAACCGGCGATGTGCTCGGACGGATCGACGCCGACTCGGTCCTGGAGCCGGACTGGGTGGAGCAGGTCCAGAAGGCTTTCGCCGACCCCTCAGTCGCAGCCGCGACCGGTCCGGTGGTCTACTACGACATGCCGATGCGCCGCTTCGGGCTCAAGGCCGACGACAAAATGCGGCAGCTGATGCTCAAGCTCGCCAAGCACCAGTACCACTTCCTGTTCGGCTCCAACATGGCCCTGCGCCGCTCGGCCTGGGAAACCATCAAGCACGAAACCTGCCGGGATGAGCGGGACGAGATGCACGAGGACATCGACTTGTCCCTGCACCTTGCCGACCACGAGCTCCGGATACAGTACTGGCCGCAGATGATCTCCGGGATGTCCGCACGACGGCTCGAGGACTCGCCGCGCGACTACCGGTACTACGTCACCCGCTTCGACCGGACCTACAAGGCCCACAACGTCAAGAAGATGGCGCTCAAGGCCCCCATGGTGGTCTTCTTCTCGGTGTACTTCCCGGCCAAGCTGCTGCGTGCCCTGCACACCGTGAACACGGCCCAGCCGGTACGCCGCGGGGGCCAGTAACTCGCAGTTAATTCCGTACGGCCTAGTCCGTGCCGAGCTCAGCAAGACGGGCGGCACTGCGGCGCACGGCGCGTGAGCGGCGCTGGCCGAGGACGACAACGGCGAGTCCCACCAGGATCATGGCCAGCCCAACGTAGGTTCCGGCGGGCAGCTTCTCACCCAGGAACGCCGCTGCCAGCAGGGCGGCACCCGGGATTTCGAGCAGGATGATCATGGACACCAGCAGCGGGCTCATGGTGGCCAGCAGGTGGTTGAAGGCCGTGTGGCCCACCAGCTGGGCGCAGACGGTGATGGCGAGGATGCCCAGCCAGCCGGCCGCCTCGAAGCCGCCCAGGGGCTGTCCGCTGGCCAGCGCCAGGACGGCGACGACAGCGGCACACATGCCGTAGCAGAGGCTGGTGTAGACACCCGTGCTCATTGTCTGCCGTGCCTTGCCGCCGGCGAGGGTGTAAACGCCGGCCAGCATCCCGCCGGCGACGGCCAGAAGGTCCCCGGTGAGGGCCTGCGGGGAGGTCCCCATATCGAACCCGGTAATGGCCACCACGCCCGCGAAAGCCAGGCCCAGCCCGGCCAGGACCTGCCAGCCGTGCCGGACGCCGCGGAACAGCTGGAAGACGGCAATCCAGCCCGACTGCAGGCAGACCAGCGCGGTGGCGGCGGCCACGGAGGTGAGCTGCAGGGAGGTGATGAAGCAGGCGAAGTGCAGGGCGAGAGCGACGGCGGCCGCCAGGGACCAGCGGAACTCGGCGCCGGTGACGCGGCCGAACTGCCGGGGCTGGCGGACCAGCACGGGCCCGGCCATCACCACGGCACCGATGGCGTTCCGCCAGAACGCGATGGCGAGGGCGCTGACGGTGGTGGCGCCCAGGGTGGCGGCGATCAGGGGGCCGGAGGAGGCCACACCAAGGACGCCCAGGGCGGCGAGAAGGAAGGTCACGCCTCAACCCTAATGCGCGCACAGCGGTGGCCAGTGCCGTGACGGAATCCGGGAGAGGGAGGCTTAAAGCAAAAGTCCCGGCCGGCGTTTCCGCTGACCGGGACTTCTCAATGGTGGAGGCACGGGGACTCGAACCCCGAACCCCCTGCTTGCAAAGCAGGTGCGCTACCAATTGCGCCATGCCCCCATCGGAGCAACCCGCCAATCCGGCTAGTCGACCGTGTCGGTCGATTCGCTCCAGATTGCTTTCCGGGCTTCGGCTTCCTGCACTTTCCTGTAGACCAGGACGCCTGCGAGCGTAGCTGCAACTACCAGCAACTTCTTCACATGCACCCCGTTCCGGTCCGCTTGCGCGTTCCTTTACAAGAACCAGTACAGGTTCCGTGGGCGTACCAGGACTTGAACCTGGGACCTCTTCGTTATCAGCGAAGCGCTCTAACCGCCTGAGCTATACGCCCCGATGCCTCATCGGGCCGAGATATGACTTTACAGCACATCCCGGCCCGATCTCAAATCGAGGCATTTACCCGCTAAATCACGGGCAAAACGGGTATTTCTAGTCGTCCGTGAGGGTCACACCGATGCCGCCCACCAGGGTGGCAGCAATGTTGTACAGCACCGCGGAGAGCATCGACAGGGCGGTCAGCAGGACCACGTTGATCACGGCGATGATGACAGCGAAGGAGGCCACCTGGCCCAGCGAAGCTACCTTCTTCAGTTCGAAGCCGCCGCTCTCGGACCCGGCCAGGGTGCCGAGGAGGCCGTCCACCTGATCGAAGATGCCGGTGAGGTCCAGGACGGTCCACAGCACGATTGCGGCGACCACCGTGACGATGCCGAGGGCCACCGAGAGCAGGAAGGACATCTTCAGCACGGACCACGGGTCAACCTTGCTCACCAGCAGGCGGGCGCGGCGCACCTTGGCCTTGGGGGCCGGCTTGACCAGTCCGGGCTGACCGGGACGCGCGCCGGCCGTTTCCGGGCGGCTGGCCTGGCCGGCCGGACGCTGGCCCGGGACCGAGGGGCGCTGCCCGGGGACGGAAGGCCGCTGGCCGGGGGCCGCGGGACGCTGGCCGGAGCCCGCGACGCCGGGGCGCTGCTGCGGACGCGACGGCGCATTTACCCGGGGGGCCGCCGACGGCTGCCGTGCGTTGCCGGGGCCACTGCTCGACTTGGGATAGGAGTCGGAATTGCTCACGGGTTACCTCCGGGGTTGTCTTCGTCCAGCTCGGCATCCCCTGATGGCTCATCTGACTCCGGGGCCGGTACTGATGTTGTGTCTCCGGACCCCTCGCGGACTCCGTTTTCTCCAGCCAACGTTACGTCATCCGGCAGCGTAGCCTCATCTCCGGCGTTGCCCTCGGCTGCTGTTTCCTCGGATTCGAGGCCACGTTCGCTGTTGCGGGCCACGGCGATGATGCGGTCGTTCTTGTCCGGCTTGGCGAAGATGACGCCCATGGTGTCGCGGCCCTTGGCGGGCACGCCGGCCACGGACGAGCGGACCACCTTGCCGCCTTCCATCACCACCAGGACCTCGTCCTCTTCCTGGACGATCAGGGCGCCGACCAGGTGTCCGCGCTCCTCCTGGTACTTGCCGACCTTGATGCCGAGGCCGCCGCGGCCCTGGAGGCGGTATTCCTCCACGGCCGTGCGCTTGGCGAAGCCGCCCTCGGTGACGATGAAGACGAACGAGCCGTCCTGGACGACGTCGGCCGCGAGCAGCTCGTCGTCCTCCCGGAACTTCATGCCCGTCACGCCGGAGGTTGCCCGGCCCATCGGGCGCAGCGCCTCGTCGGTGGCGGTGAACCGGATGGACTGGCCCTTGCGGGAGACCAGCATCAAGTCATCGGTCTCGGAGACCAGCTGGGCCGAGACGAGCTCGTCGCCGTCGCGCAGGTTGATGGCGATGACGCCGGCGGACCGGTTCGTGTCGTAGTCCTCGAGCCGGGTCTTCTTCACCAGGCCGCGCTTGGTGGCGAGCACCAGGTACGGGGCGTGCTGGTAGTCGCGCAGGTCCAGGACCTGGGCGATGTGCTCGTCCGGCTGGAACGCCAGCAGGTTGGCCACGTGCTGGCCCTTGGCGTCGCGGGCGGCCTCCACCAGTTCGTACGCCTTGGCCCGGTACACGCGGCCCAGGTTGGTGAAGAACAGCAGCCAGTGGTGGGTGGTGGTGACGAAGAAGTGCTCGACGACGTCGTCGCCGCGCAGCTGGGCTCCCTTGATGCCCTTGCCGCCGCGCTGCTGGGAGCGGTAGTTGTCGCTGCGGGTGCGCTTGACGTAGCCGCCGCGGGTGATGGTGACGACCATTTCCTCTTCGGGAATGAGGTCCTCGATCGACATGTCGCCGTCGAAGCCCATCAGGACCTTGGTCTTGCGGTCGTCGCCGTGCTTGGCCACGATCTCGGCCAGTTCGGTGCTGATGATTTCCCGCTGGCGGGCCTCGGAGGCGAGGATCTCGTTGTACTCGGAGATCAGGGCCTCAAGTTCGGCGTGCCGGTCCTGGATCTTCTGGCGTTCCAGGGCGGCGAGGCGGCGCAGCTGCATGTCCAGGATGGCCCGGGCCTGCAGTTCGTCGATCTCCAGCAGTTCCATCAGGCCGTCGCGGGCGGCCTCGGTGGTGGTGGAGGCGCGGATCAGGGCGATGACCTCGTCCAAAGCGTCCAGGGCCTTGAGCAGGGCGCGCAGGATGTGCGCTTCCTCCTCCGCCTTGCGCAGGCGGTACCGGGTGCGGCGGGCGATGACGTCCATCTGGTGCGTAACCCAGTGGCGGATGAAGGCGTCGAGGCTGAGCGTGCGGGGCACGCCGTCCACGATTGCCAGCATGTTCGCCGCGAAGTTGTCCTGCAGCTGGGTGTGCTTGTAGAGGTTGTTCAGCACCACCTTGGCGACGGCGTCGCGCTTGAGCACAATCACGAGGCGCTGGCCGGTGCGGCCGGAGGTCTCGTCGCGCAGGTCGGCGATGCCGGAGATCTTGCCGTCCTTGACCAGCTCGGCGATCTTGATCGCCAGGTTGTCCGGGTTGGCCTGGTACGGCAGCTCGGTGACCACCAGGCAGGTGCGGCCCTGGAGTTCCTCGACGTTGACGACGGCGCGCATGGTGATGGAGCCGCGGCCGGTCCGGTAGGCGTCCTCGATGCCCTTGTGGCCCAGGATGGTGGAGCCGGTCGGGAAGTCCGGGCCCTTGATTCGTTGGATCAGCTCCTCGAGCAGTTCCTCGCGGCTGGCGGTCGGGTTGGCCAGGTACCACTGCACGCCGTCGGCGACCTCGCGGAGGTTATGCGGCGGGATGTTGGTGGCCATGCCGACGGCGATGCCGGAGGACCCGTTGACCAGAAGGTTCGGGAAGCGGGCCGGCAGGATGGTCGGTTCCTGGTTCTTGCCGTCGTAGTTGTCCTGGAAGTCGACGGTTTCCTCGTCGATGTCCCGGACCATCTCCATGGCCAGCGGGGCCATCTTGGTTTCGGTGTACCGCGGGGCGGCGGCGCCGTCGTTGCCGGGCGAGCCGAAGTTGCCCTGTCCCAGCGCCAGCGGGTAGCGCATGGTCCAGTCCTGGATCAGGCGGACCAGGGCGTCGTAGATCGCGGTGTCGCCGTGGGGGTGGTACTGGCCCATGACCTCGCCGACCACGCGGGCGCACTTGTTGAAGGAGCGGTCCGGGCGGTAGCCGCCGTCGAACATCGCGTAGAGCACGCGCCGGTGGACCGGCTTCAGGCCGTCGCGGACATCCGGCAGGGCGCGGCCGACGATGACGGCCATGGCGTAGTCGAGGTAGGAGCGCTGCATTTCGGTCTGCAGGTCCACCTGCTCCACGCGGTCGGTGAGCACATCGGTATCAAGAACGTTGCCTTCGAGCACGGGCTCCGCGCCGGATTCGGCGGGGACTTCCGGTGTTTCGTCACTCATAGTCTATATTTTCCGTTTCAGGTATATATCGGGTCCGGGATATGCAGGGGGCGAAGCCGCTAGATATCGAGGAACCGAACGTCCTTGGCGTTCTGCTGGATGAAGTTTCGGCGGGACTCAACGTCCTCGCCCATGAGGACCGAGAAGATCTGGTCGGCCGCGAGGGCGTCATCCATGGTGACCTGCAGCAGCGTCCGGTGCTCGGGGTCCATGGTGGTGTCCCAGAGTTCGGTGTAGTCCATCTCGCCGAGGCCCTTGTAGCGCTGGATGCCGTTGTCCTTGGGGATGCGGCGGCCGGCGGCCTGGCCGGACACCAGCTTGGCGTCGCGTTCCCGGTCGCTGTAAACGTAGTCGTGCGGGGCGTTGGACCACTTGATCCGGTACAGCGGGGGCTGGGCGAGGTAGACATAGCCGTTCTCGATCAGCGGGCGCATGTAGCGGAACAGCAAGGTCATCAGCAGCGTGGTGATGTGCTGGCCGTCGACATCGGCATCGGCCATCAGCACGATCTTGTGGTACCGCAGCTTGGCCAGGTCGAAATCCTCGCCGATGCCGGTGCCGAAGGCGGTAATCATGGACTGGACTTCGGCGTTGCCGAGGGCCTTGTCCAGGCGGGCCCGTTCCACGTTCAGGATCTTGCCGCGCAGCGGCAGGATGGCCTGCGTCTCGGGGTTCCGGCCGCGCTTGGCGGAGCCGCCTGCCGAGTCACCCTCCACGATGTAGACCTCGCACTTCTGCGGATCCTTCGACGAGCAGTCGGAGAGTTTGCCGGGCATGCCGAAGGATTCCAGCGGGCTCTTGCGGCGGGCGTTGTCACGGGCCTTGCGGGCAGCCATGCGGGCCTGGGCCGCGGAGATGGCTTTGCGGATGACGTCACGGGCCGGGCCGGGGTTGCGCTCCAGCCAGTCGCCGAGCCCGTCGGTGACCACGCGCTGGACGAAGCCCCTGACCTCGGAGTTGCCCAGCTTGGTCTTGGTCTGGCCCTCGAACTGCGGTTCGGAGAGCTTGACCGAGATCACGGCGGTCAGGCCTTCACGGATGTCGTCGCCGGTGAGGTTGTCGTCCTTTTCCTTGATAATTCCCTTTTCGCGCGCGTAGCGGTTGATCAGGGAGGTCATCGCGGCGCGGAAACCCTCTTCGTGGGTGCCACCCTCGTGGGTGTTGATGGTGTTGGCGTAGGTGTGGACGCTTTCGGAGTAGGCGTTAGTCCACTGCATCGCCATTTCCAGGGCGATGTGCCGCTCGGTGTCCTCGGTTTCGAAGGCGATGACGTCCTCGTGGACGACGTCGACCTTCTTGCCGGAGTTGAGGTGCTTGACGTAGTCCAGCAGGCCGTCGTCGTACTGGTAGACCACGGTGTGGAATTCGGCCGGAACCTCGCCCTCGGTCTCGACGGCGTCGAGGTTCAGGTCCTCATCATTGGAGGTCTCCGATGCGGCGCGGCGCTCATCGGTCAGCGTAATGCGTAGGCCCTTGTTCAGGAAGGCCATCTGCTGGAACCGGGCCCGGAGGGTTTCGAAGTCGAATTCCGTGGTCTCGAAGATGCTGCCGTCCGGGTAGAACGTCTGCGTGGTGCCGGTCTCGGAGGTCTCTTCGCCCTTGACCAGCTCACCCTGGGGCTTGCCGCCGTCGGCGAAGGACATCCGCCAGACGTGGCCCTGCCGGCGGACCTCGGTGTTGACGCGGCTGGAGAGAGCGTTGACCACGGAGATGCCGACGCCGTGCAGGCCACCCGAGACCGCGTATCCACCGCCGCCGAACTTGCCGCCGGCGTGCAGGATGGTCATGACGACCTCGACCGTGGGCTTGTGTTCGGTGGGGTGCATGTCCACGGGGATGCCGCGGCCGTTGTCGACCACCTTGACGCCGCCGTCGGCCTGCAGCACGATCTCGATGTGGGTGCAGTAACCGGCCAGCGCCTCATCGACCGAGTTGTCCACCACTTCGTACACCAGGTGGTGCAGGCCGCGGGGTCCGGTGGAGCCGATGTACATGCCCGGACGCTTCCGGACCGCCTCCAGGCCCTCAAGAACGGTGATGTCGCTGGCCCCGTACTCGCGGGGAGTGACCGTTTCGGCGGGCGCGGCCGCCTGGCCGGTTCCGTCCGCGGTGTCCGCTGCCGGGATTTCTGCATTGTCGTTAGCCACAGGCGCTTTCGACTCCTCTATGTTCGTTGAAGGCCGGCCGCGGCCGTCTCCAAGGAAACAGCCACTGCCAACGGGCACGTCACTGACGGCGCCGGCGGCATGGCTGGCCGGGACCGATTCCACGCAGGAGAAACCGCGTCGGAAACGGACTCAGTCGACGTTGCATCGGCGCCCAGTTATCTTCCCTGATTCTACCGTGTTATAGGGCCGAATCCCGCATTCTGGCGGGGTAAACGCGGGTGTAATTGCCGTTGAGAGGCCACTGGCCCCGCCTGGAATGCTCTCGGGGTGTTCCGGATGGGTTCCTATACCGAACAGGGGCGTCTGAGCGCCCTACACGCCGTTTGTGGATTTTTCAATGGTTTTGGAACAACTGCTTCATACCTTCGGGCGGCGGTGCCGGTGGACCGCGTAGGGGTATGGCGCGGCGTGCGGCCTAGCCGTAGGTATCCCGGGGACCGCGGCCGTTGACGGTGCGGGCACCCTTCCGCCAGCTGGGGGCAGCGGGGCCGAGGACCTGGATGCTGGTGACGACGCCGTCGCCGAGTTCCACGCGGAATTTCTCCAGCAGGCTCAGGCTGAGCAGGCGCAGCTGGGTGGCCCAGGCGGTGGAGTCGCAGCGGACATGCAGGGTGGTGTCGGTGAAGCTCTCGGGGGTGCAGTGTGCCGAAATTTCCGGTCCGACCAGCGCCGGCCACTGTGCCATGACCGAGCCGACTGCCACCGGGGAGGTCCAACCGCGTTCGGCGACCAGCCGGCCCACCACCTTACCCAGGCCCAGGGGGTCCCGGCCGCTGCCATGGAACTGGCTGAAGCCCCGGGTGCCGGCGCCGCGGGCGGGTTTCTGGGTACTTCCGGGCTTAGGCGGCGCCTTGCGCCGGATCTCGCCCCGCGCGGCCGCGGCGTCACGCATGCGATTGAGCGCCGCCTGGGCGGCGTCGATGTCGTCGGGGTCGCGGCCGGGCTGCAGCGCGCCGTCGGTGTCCTTATTCATCGCCTGTCACTCGTGGCTTGTCCGGCTCATCGATGCCTCCCGGAATGACCTTTACCCGCCGGCCGGCGAGTTCCGCCGGGATGTCGCCTTCGACGGCGGCGGTCACCAGGACCTGTTCCGCGCCGGAGACTATAGCGGCCAGTTTACGCCGGCGCTGCACGTCGAGTTCGGCAAACACGTCGTCGAGGATCAGGATGGGGGCCGACCCGCCGGTCCGGGCGTCGTCGAGCATGACGTAGTAGGAGGCAAGCCGCAGCGAGAGGCACATGGACCAGGTTTCGCCGTGCGAGGCGTAGCCCTTGGCGGGGGCCTGCCCGAGGGTCAGGTCCAGGTCATCGCGGTGCGGGCCCACCAGGGAGATGCCCCGTTCGAGTTCACGACGGCGGGACGCCGAAAAGGCGCGAATGTACCGTTCGGTGAGTTCCTCCACGGTCAAGCGGCGCAGGTCCTCGTCCTGTTCCGCCGGTGCGGCGGCCACAGCGGATGCCACGGAATCGTAGCCGTCGCCGTCGCCGTCGAAGATTCCGTCCAGCGTGGAGCGGTACACCGCGCCGGCTTCCTTGGACCCGTCCGTGAGCTGGGCGTAGGCACTTTTCAGGTGCGGCAGCAGCAGTTCCACCAGCTCCAGGCGCGCATGCAGCAGCTCGGCCCCGGCCCGGGCCATGTGCTGGTCCCAGACATCCAGGGTTGCCTCGTGCCCGGCGGTGAACTTGCCCGCCCGGCCGGATTTGAGGAGCGCGTTGCGCTGCTTCAGGACCCGGTCGTAATCGCTGCGGGTGGCGGCGTGCCGCGGCATGAGGCTGACCAGCAGTTCGTCGAGGAAGCGGCGCCGGTTGGACGGGTCGCCCTTGACCAGGGCCAGGTCCTCGGGCGCGAACAGCACCGTCTGGCAGATCCCCAGGATGTCGCGGGCCCGGACCGGGTTGCTGCGGTTGATCCGGGCACGGTTGGCCCGCCCGGCGTTGAGCTCCAGCTCCAGCACCGTCGACTGCTCGCCGCGGACCAGGCGGGCCCGGATCATGGCCCGTTCGGAGCCGAAGCGCAGCAGCGGGCCGTCCGAACTGACCCGGTGCGAGCTCAACGTGGCGAGGTACCCGATGGCTTCCATCAGGTTGGTCTTACCGATGCCGTTGGACCCCACAAGGACCGTGACCCCGGGCTCGAGGCTCAGGTCAACCTGGGCGTAGCTGCGGAAATCCGTCAGCGAAAGCTTCTCTAGGTACACGCCGGGGTCAGGGTCCCTGAAATTACTTGGCGGGCCGGGTGGCGTGTCCGCCGAACTGGTGCCGCAGCGCGGAGACCATCTTCATCGCCGGGGAGCTGTCCTCGCGGGAGGAGAACCGGGCGAACAGCGCGGCGGTGATGGCGGGGGCGGGAACGGCGTTGGCGATGGCCTCTTCGACGGTCCACCGGCCCTCACCGGAATCCTCGACGTAATCGGAAATCGACTCCAGCCCCGGGTCCTCGTCGAGGGCCTTGACCATGAGGTCGAGCAGCCAGGAGCGCACTACGGTGCCCTTCTGCCAGGCGCGGAAAGTGCCGGGCAGATCGGTGACGATGTCCTTGGCGGCCAGGAGTTCGTAGCCCTCGGCGTAAGCCTGCATCAGGCCGTACTCGATGCCGTTGTGGACCATCTTCGCGTAGTGGCCGGCGCCGACACCGCCGACGTGGACGAAGCTGTCCGCCCGGTCACCTTCAGGACGGAGTGCATCGAAGACCGGCAGGGCGCGCTCGATGTCGGCGGCGTCGCCGCCGGCCATCAGGCCGTAGCCGTTCTGCAGGCCCCAGACACCGCCGGAGACGCCGCAGTCGGCGAAGTGGACACCCTTGGCGGCCAGCGCGGCCGCGTGCTTCTGGTCTTCGGTGAAGCGGGAGTTTCCGCCGTCGATGACCAGGTCACCGGCCTCGAGCTTGTCGCCGAGTTCGGTGATGACGGCGTCGGTGATGTCTCCGGCGGGGACCATGACCCAGATCAGCCGGGGAGCCGGAAGCGCGGCGATCAGTTCGTCGATGGTGGCTGCGTCGGTGACCTCGGGGTTGCGGTCGAAACCGGTGACCTCAATGCCGCCGTTCCGCAGCCTTTCGCGCATGTTGAAGCCCATTTTTCCAAGGCCGATCAATCCAATGTGCACGGGGATCTCTTTTCTGCGCGGTGGTACGGGTAAAGCTGGGAGGCTCAGTTCGGCAGGCGGACGGGCATGACCAGGTAGCGATAGTCGTCCTGGTCCTCGCCGTCGGCGTCTTTCTGGGCCGTGATCATCGCCGGCTTCGGTGCCGTGGTGAAGGAGAAACGCACGAACTTCGTCTCGATGACGCTGAGGCCTTCGATCAGGTAGTGCGGGTTGAAGGCCACGGTGATGTCCTCACCGGTGAGCTGGGATTCGAGTTCCTCGGACGCCTGGGCGTCCTCGCCGGTACCTGCGTCGAGGTGCAGCTGGCCCTGGGTGAACGCGAGGCGGACCGGGGTGTTGCGCTCGGCCACGAGGGAGACACGCCGCACGGCCTCGACCAGCTCCTGGGTCTGGACGGTGGCGTGAATCGGGGTGGAGTCCGGGAACAGCGAACGGATCTTCGGGTAGTCGCCGTCGACCAGCAGCGAGGTGGTGGTGCGGCCGCCGCTTTCGAAACCAATCAGCCGGCTGTCGTCGTCGGCCAGGGCCAGGTGGATGTCGCCGCTGCCACCAAGGGTCTTGGCCACCTCGTTGAGGGTCTTGGCCTTGACGAGTGCGCTGGTGGAGATGCCCGGGGTGGCGGGCTTCCACGGAACCTCGCGCATGGCGAGGCGGTAGCGGTCGGTTGCCAGGAGGGTGATCAGGTCATCCTCGATCTCCATCCGGACACCGGTCAGGATCGGCAGGGTGTCGTCCTTGCTGGCCGCGATGATGACCTGGGACACCGCCTGGGCGAAGGCGTCGCCGGGGACGGTGCCGCTGATCGGGGGCAGTGCCGGCAGCGGCGGGTATTCGGTTTCCGGCATGGTGGCCAGGTGGAAGCTGCTTCGGCGGCAGGAGAGCGTCACCTTGTTGCCGTCGGTTTCGATGTCAACCGGTGCGGACGGCAGGCTGCGGCAGATGTCGGCGAGCAGGCGGCCGGAAACCAGGATGGTGCCCTCGGTGCTGATGTCGGCCGGGATTTCCAGCCGGGCGGAGGTTTCGTAATCGAAGCTTGAGAGGCTCACGGTGCCCGCCTCGGCCTTGAGCAGCAGGCCGGACAGTACCGGAACAGGCGGCCGCGGAGACAAGGACCGGGCGGTCCAGGTCACTGCCTCGGCCAGGACATCCCGCTCGACTCTGAACTTCACGGAAGGGTGCCGCCTTTCATTGCTGCTGACATCGCTGGAACGGACCGGCCGGCGGGTGCCGAAGGCGCCGCCGGAGCTGGTCTGTGGTGGTCATGCGGTTCCCCGGACGACGTGTCCCGGATGCGCCGGGACGGCGCAGGGACACGGTGGGACCGGGGACGGACGCACAGCAGACAGCTTAGCCCCAAGATCCGGGTTCTCCCATCCCCGGCTTACATCGCTGTGGTTTCTGCCGGGCCCTCAGTTCGGCCTGGGCCGGATCGCGGTGGGGTGGAGGGAGATTGTTGTTTGAGGGAATTTCATTTTCTTGGGATTAGTAGTGTTAATAACTGCTGTGGAAACTGTGGATAACCCGGTCCCGGCCCGCCGATCCGCGGTTAAGCCCTGTTCATGAGCTGTGGGTCCGTCCGGTTTTAAACAGGGTGTGGATGGGGACAAGATTTTCGGCCGTTTCGTCGATCCACAGGCGGCTTAAGGGTTTTAAGCCCATTAACCGCCGTTGTCCCCTTAACTATCCACAGGCTTGTCCACAGCCCCCTGTTAATAAGGTATGAGTACGCGGATGCGGGGCTAGGAATTCCGCTGCTGCTGCTTGATCCGGTTGGTCAGTTCGGTGACCTGGTTGTAGATCACCCGGCGTTCGGCCATCAGTTCGCGGATCTTGCGGTCCGCGTGGATCACCGTGGTGTGGTCCCGGCCGCCGAGCTCCTGGCCGATCTTGGGCAGCGACATGTCGGTCAGCTCCCGGCAGAGATACATGGCGATCTGGCGCGCGGTGACCAGGGTCCGGGTCCGGGACTTGCTGCAGAGCTCCTCCATGGTGAGCTTGAAGTAGTCCGCGGTCTGGGTCAGGATCTGCGCCGAGGTGATCTCCTGGGCGCCGTCGTCGGTGATCAGGTCCTTGAGGACCATCTCCGCGAGGGCCACATCGACCGGCTGCCGGTTCAGGCTGGCGAAGGCGGTCACCCGGATCAGGGCGCCTTCGAGTTCGCGGATGTTGCTGGAGATCTTGGAGGCGATGTACTCGAGGGCATCGTCCGGGGCGGAGAGGCCTTCGCTGAGCGCCTTCTTGCGGAGGATCGCGATGCGGGTTTCCAGTTCCGGCGGCTGGATGTCGGTCAGCAGGCCCCACTCGAAGCGGGACTTCATCCGGTCTTCGAAGCCGGCCAGCAGTTTCGGCGGCTGGTCCGAGGTGATGACCACCTGCTTGTTGTTGTTGTGCAGGGCGTTGAACGTGTGGAAGAACTCTTCGAGCGTGCGGTCCTTGCCGGCCAGGAACTGGATGTCGTCGATCAGCAGGACGTCGACGTTCCGGTAGGTGGTCTTGAAGCTGGTGCCCTCGTCGTCGCGGATCGAGTTGATGAAGTCGTTGGTGAACTCTTCGGAGTTGACGTAGCGCACGCGGATCCCGCTGTAGAGGCGGCGGGCGTAGTGGCCGATCGCGTGGAGCAGGTGGGTCTTGCCCAGTCCCGAGTCACCGTAGATGAACAGCGGGTTGTAGGCCTTGGCCGGGGCTTCGGCAACGGCGACGGCGGCCGCGTGCGCGAACCGGTTGGAGGAACCGATCACGAATGTGTCGAAGACGTACTTCGGGTTCAGCCGGCCGAATTCGTGCGAGGTGCTCGGCAGCATGGGCTGCGGCTTGAGCTCGACGGCGGGATCGGCCGTGCGGGTCAGCTCCGGTGCCGCTTCGGGTTCGACGTGCAGGGGCACCAGTTCGGTGTCGACGTCAATCGCGCAGCGGATCTCGTCGGAGAAGACGTCCCGCAGTGCGTCGTCGAGGGCTTCCTTGACCTGGGTCTGGAGCACCTCTCGGGTGAGTTCATTGGGAACGGCCACCAGCAGTGTGGAGCCGATGAGGCCCTGCGCCTGGGCGAGAATGACAAAACCGCGCTGCCTGGGGGTAACCCGGTGGTCGTTTTCCAGGAGGCTGACCACCCGGCGCCAGGAGCTCCCGACGGTGTTGGCGTGGTCGGCTTCGTCTACCGTCATCAATGAATTCCTCAAACCTTGCTTGCTGGCGTTTCCGCAGCCGCACCGCCCGGGACTCGATGTGTGGTCCCGGCGTAATCCACAGGGTTGTACACAGACAGTGGATAATGGGCTACTGGGACACTCTAGGGGATGAAAAGCCCAGAAGATAGCTGGGAACTGACCTGTGGATAATTACACCGTTGTGGTTCTCTCCGGGGGCCTGTGATGTGCTTCATCCACAGGCCCGGGGGCAGGTTAGCCACAGCTGGGGATGATCGCCGGCGACCCCTCCGGTTTGACTCTGCAGCCGTTTTTCCCCTAACGTTGTGAAGTCCTTTGTGTCCGCTTTTCGCTTCATTGAAGCTCTCCCAGACGCCTGCGTCACCGGGAGCGGGGTAGCGGCACATACAAAACTTAGCGTCGGCCAGTTCTTCCCCTTTTTTGATCGGGTGGGCGCACCTTTGATCCACTGGAGTAACTAACGTGAGCAAGCGGACTTTTCAGCCGAATAACCGCCGTCGAGCCAAGAAGCACGGCTTCCGCCTTCGTATGCGTACCCGTGCCGGCCGCGCCATCCTGGCAGCCCGTCGTGGCAAGGGCCGCACCGAACTGTCGGCGTAAATACTGACTTATCGGTCATCACCCTTTTGCGAGTTGAGCGGTGCTAGCCACCCGGAACCGTCTGAGGACCTCTACCGATTTTTCAACAACTGTACGTTCCGGCGTCCGCAATGGACGCCGGAACTTAGTGTTATATACGGCCGCTTTACCTGACGGCGAACATAGCCGCATCGGCTTCATCGTTTCCAAGAGTGTCGGGAACGCTGTTGTCAGGAACCTCGTTAAGAGGAGACTGAGAGAAGCCGGTGCGTTGTCGCTGCGCACTTATCCCGTCGGATTTGCGATCGTCGTCAGGGCCCTGCCCGCGTCGGCGTCCGCCGGCTGGGAGACCCTGCGTAATGACTACGATGCCGCCTTGGAAGCAACCCTCAAGCGGCTGGCCGGCCGCGCGCCGCAGGACGTTGCCAAGGTTTCGAGTGAGACACCACAGGAAGGGACACCGCGTGCGTAATCGAGATGCCGCCGTCGTCCCCGGTCCTGCACCGCGTGTGTCCGCGGCCGCCGCCTGGTTGGGCCGCGCGCTGTGGCACCTGCCCCGCAACCTGATCATTCTGCTGTTGATGGCCTACCGCAAGGTTGTGTCTCCGCTGTACGGCCAGGTCTGCCGATTCTTTCCGAGCTGCTCCGCCTATGCGCTGGAAGCGGTGACGGTCCATGGGGCGGTCAAGGGCACCTGGCTGGCGGCACGCCGGCTGTTGCGTTGCCACCCATGGAATTCCGGCGGTGTGGACCATGTCCCCGCCGGTCACCGGGAGTGGCCCGCCGGCCACACCCCCCGAATTGTCGTGCTGAACAACCCGGACAAGTACCTGGCGGCACAGTCTGATGGAGAAGGCCGCCCCGCGGCCTGACGAAGAGGAATAACGTATGGACATCTTTGGAGCAATTCTGGCCCCGTTCAAGTGGCTGGTATCGGCCATCATGATCGGCTTCCACGACGGACTGAGCTTCATTGGCCTGCCTGCAGCCAACGGCTGGACCTGGACCCTGTCCATTATCGGCCTGGTGCTGGTCATCCGCGCCGCGCTGATCCCCGTCTTCGTCAAGCAGATCAAGGCCCAGCGCGGCATGCAGCTCCTGCAGCCGGACCTGAAGAAGCTCCAGGACAAGTACAAGGGCAAGACCGACCAGCTTTCCCGCCAGGCCATGGCGCAGGAACAGATGGCGATGTACAAGAAGCACGGAACCAACCCGTTCTCCGCGTGCCTCCCCATGCTGATCCAGATGCCGTTCTTCTTCGCCCTCTTTCAGGTGCTCTCCGGCATCAGCTCCGCCAAGGCCGGAGGCACGGGCATCGGTGCGATGAACATCGACCAGGTCCGGCAGTTCGACGAATCCAGCATCTTCGGTGCTCCGCTGTCCGCCTCGCTGTTGCACGGCGGAGCAGGCGGCAACGACGTGGCAGTCTGGATCCTCTCGATCGTCATGATCCTGGCGATGACCGCCTCGCAGTTCATCACGCAGAAGCAGATCATGGCCAAGAACATGTCTGAAGACGCCATGGCCAGCCCCTTCATGCGTCAGCAGAAGATGATGCTCTACATCCTGCCGCTGGTCTTCGGCGTCGGCGGCATCAACTTCCCCATCGGTGTCCTCATCTACTGGACCACCACCAACCTGTGGACCATGGGCCAGCAGTTCTTCGTGATCCGTCGCATGCCCACCCCCGGTTCCCCCGCCGCCAAGGCCCTGGCCGAGCGCCGTGCCGCCAAGGGCCTGCCCAACCTGCCCCTGCTGGGTGCGAAGAAGGCCGACGCCGAGGCAGAAGCGGAAGCCGCTGCCAGCGCCGCCGTCGCCAAGAGCCAGCGCGTCCAGCCCCAGCGCAAGAACAGGAAGAGGAAGTAATGCCTGCCGAGAGCACCGACCACGCCATTGCCGCCGAGCCGCTGTCCCAGGAAGACGTCCGCGACGAGGCCGCGCCCAGCAACGACGCTGAACCCCCGGAGGCCACGGATACCGAAGCCGGCCAGCCCGCGGGCAAGAGCAACACCGCCAGCCGCTTGGAGGAGGAAGGCGACGTCGCCGCCGACTACCTCGAGGAACTCCTGGACATCGCGGATATCGACGGCGATATCGACATCGAGGTGCGTAACGGCCGGACCTACATCTCGATCGTGGCCGAGGAGGACAACTCCGGCCTGGAGAACCTCGTGGGACGCGACGGTGAGGTGCTGGAGGCCCTGCAGGAACTGACCCGTCTGGCCGTCCTCGCCGCCACGGAGAACCGCTCCCGGCTGGTCCTGGACATCAACGGGTACCGCACGGACCGTGCCGGCGACCTGCAGCAGATTGCCGAGGATGCCATCGCTTCCGTCAAGGAGAGCGGTGGTCCGGTGGCGCTGAAGCCGATGAGCGCTTACGAGCGCAAAATCGTGCATGACGCCGTCGCGGACCTAGGCTTCGTCAGCGAGTCCGAGGGCGAGGGTGCCCAGCGGCACATCGTTGTCTCCGCAGAGTGACTCCGCAGAGCAGCATGATGGTGGAGATTACCGCGGCCGAACTCATGGCCGCCGAAGCGATTTTTGGTGACCGGCTGGACCTGGCCCGGCGCTATGTGGAGCACCTCGCCACGTCCGGTACCGAACGCGGCCTGATCGGCCCACGTGAGGTGCCCCGACTGTGGAGCCGGCACGTGCTGAACTGTGCCGTGATCGAACGTGAGATTGCGCCCGGCAAACACGTGGCCGACGTCGGCAGCGGAGCCGGGCTCCCGGGGCTATGCCTGGCCATCGCCCGTCCGGACCTTGAACTGACACTCATCGAGCCGCTGGAGCGGCGCGTGATCTGGTTGCAGGAAGTGGTCGATGACCTCGGTCTGGACAACGTCACGGTGATGCGCACCCGCGCCGAGCTGGCCGTGGGACAGGTCGACGCCGACGTGGTCACCGCGCGCGCGGTATCTGCCCTGACCAACTTGGCCGGGCTTACTATCCCGCTGCTCCAGGGCAAGGGTGAAGTCGTGGCCATCAAGGGCCGCAGCGCCGGTGAAGAGATCGAAAAAGCCGCAAAGACCATCCGCAAACTGGGGGGCGTGGACACGTCCGTCGTGGTTGTCGGGGAGGATCTCCTTGAGGAGCCCACCACCGTGGTCCGCATCGTAGTGAATAAGCCCCTAAAGAAGGCGTAGCGTCCGCCCGGCGCCCGCTGTGTTGAGGGGTAAGAGGTTAGGCTAGTTACCGGCAGTCAACGCCGAGCGAGAGTGAGAGTGTCAAGTGAGCAGTAGCGAAGCCTCCGCGCAACGGATTCCGCCGTTTGTGTCCCTGGGGTCTGCACGATCGTTCATGGCGCCTGCTGCCTCTCATTCCTCCGCCATAAGCAAACCTTCTTCGGTTGCAAGCAGTGCATCTTCGTCGTCGGTTTCACGTGAAACCTCGACGATGTCTACCGGCAATGTACTGGATTCGATTGATGACTCCAGCCCGATTGCACGGGAACTCGCCCACGAAAACAAACGCCGGGAGCGCCTCCTGGGCCGGCAGCTGCCAAAGCCGGAGAAGACCCGCATCTTCACCGTGTCCAACCAGAAGGGCGGCGTCGGCAAGACCACCACCACGGTGAACATCGCCGCAGCGCTGGCCGCGGCCGGGCTCAACGTGCTGGTCATCGACATCGACCCGCAGGGCAACGCCTCCACCGCCCTTGGCATCGAACACCATGCCGATGTCGACAGCATCTACGACGTGCTTATCAACGATGTTCCGTTGCAGGACGTTGTTGCACCGTGTCCGGACATCGCCAAGCTGATCTGTGCACCGGCCACCATCCACCTGGCCGGAGCCGAGATCGAGCTCGTCAGCCTGGTGGCACGGGAGCAGCGGCTCCGCCGGGCGATCGATGTATACGCCAAGGAACGCGCCAAGAACGGCGAGGAGCGGCTGGACTACATCTTCATTGACTGCCCACCGAGCCTTGGTCTCCTGACGGTCAATGCTTTCTGCGCCGCCAGTGAAGTCCTCATTCCCATCCAGTGCGAGTACTACGCATTGGAAGGACTGAGCCAGCTGCTGAAGAACATTGAGATGATCCAGAAGCACCTCAATGCCGACCTGGTGGTCTCGACCATTCTGCTGACCATGTATGACGGCCGTACCAACCTCGCCGCCCAGGTGGCCGCCGAGGTTCGTGAGCACTTCCCCGAGCAGGTCCTGAGTGCCGTGGTTCCCCGCTCCGTGCGCATTTCGGAGGCACCCAGTTACCAGCAGACGGTCATGACCTATGACCCGTCGTCCAGCGGCGCGCTGTCCTACTTGGAAGCCGCCGCTGAAATCGCCGAACGTTAGAATCTTCTCAACAATTGCACTAGCCAGAGCCGGAGCATGCCGCGCTCTTCCAATGGAGGGATTTATCCATGAGCGATAAGCGACGCGGCCTGGGCCGCGGACTTGGCGCACTGATTCCAAGTTCCGCCTCGGCTAACGCCTCCGGAAACGGTGCGGCCCCGTCCCGGCCCGTGGATCTGTTTTTCCCGCCGGCCAGCAAGCGCTCCGGCGAGGCGCCGGCTGTCGAGGAAGCCCCGGTAGAGGCAACCCCTGATGCTGCTGCCCCCGAGTCTGCTGCATCCACATCTGCTGGGCCGGAGGAGACGACGACGTCCCGCTCGGCTGCGTCGGACACGACCACTAAGGCAGCCACCCGGAAGCCTGCCGCCGCGGCGAAGGGTAAGTCTGCCGCCCCGGCTGGTCCGGGCACATCCTCGCCGAATCGTGCAGCGGCCTCCAAGGTGGTAGCCGAGGCTCCTGCGCTTGAAGAGACTGAGCTCGATCTTCCGTCTGCCGATAACGGCGTGGATCTGGTTGCGGTCCCTGGCGTCCGCTTCGCTGAAATCCCGGTCGGCGATATCCACCCCAACCGCAAACAGCCGCGATCTGTCTTTGATGAGGACGACATGGCGGAGCTCGTTCACTCCGTTCGTGAAATCGGCGTCCTCCAGCCAATTGTGGTCCGAACTTCAACCGAAGAAGGTGGAGAACCCTACGAGCTGGTCATGGGTGAACGCCGGTGGAGGGCAGTACAGGCCGCCGGCCTCGAAACCATCCCCGCCATCGTCCGTGACACCACCGATGATGACCTCCTTCGGGACGCACTGCTTGAAAACCTTCACCGCAGCCAGCTCAACCCGCTGGAAGAGGCCGCTGCATACCAGCAGCTGCTGGAAGACTTCGGTACCACTCACGAGCAGTTGGCGGACCGCATCGGCCGGTCCCGTCCGCAGGTGTCCAACACCCTGCGTCTGCTGAAGCTCCCGCCGTTGGTGCAGCGCCGTGTTGGAGCCGGTGTGCTGTCGGCCGGGCATGCCCGCGCCCTGCTGGCACTTCCGGACGCCGCCGCGATGGAACGGCTGGCCCAGAAGATTGTTGCCGAGGGCATGTCTGTCCGGGCCACTGAGGAGGCCGTCACTCTCTACCAGAGCCCCGCTGCCCCGGCCAAGAACAACATCCCCCGCCCCGGTGCACGGCACGAGCGCTTGGACTACCTGGCATCGTCGCTCTCGGACCGTCTGGACACCAACGTGAAGATCTCCCTCGGTGCGCGCAAGGGACGCGTCAGTATCGAGTTCGCCAGCGTGGAAGACCTGAACCGCATCATGGATGTTCTGACACCGGGTAATCCGACCTAGAGCTTTCATTCATCTTTGAGAGGGTCCGTTTCGTGTGAAACGGGCCCTCTTTTGTGCGTCCATCGCCGGCTGGTTGGTCTGATTGTTCGTGGCTATGGGTGGTCATGACGTCCACACTGGGTGCGAATCCCTCGTTCGTACCCACCAGTGTCACCGGTAGTGAAAGTACGAGCCTGGTGGCAGCAACGGCATGTCGGTTGGCATAGCCGGTTCAAGAAATCCTACGTACCGGCCTACGCGCACGCAGTAGCTTGGGTGATCCTGGTTTTCCTTCCGGGTTGGGTCGATGAGGCCACCCAAACCGAGGCTTTCTTGTGGGCGTGCGGCGGCGCGGTGTGGTGCTTGGCGCACGCCCGAGGGGCCTTGGAGTCTGGGTGCGCCCCGTCGGCTGCGTGCCGGGCCCGGGCGTCCATGTCCTGACGTCAGACCGGGTTGCGGGTTCACCGGATGATGATGACTATGGAGAGGGCTGCTTATATCCCCCCGATGTCGCTTTCTAGCCCTCTTCGAGCTGAACGTGGGCGGTGGATGCCTTCCTGCTTCTGCAGCGCCGTACCCCGCCTCCTGAGCCTGCCCGAGGAGCATTGGGTTCCCCTCCCGACTGTGGTTCTCCGGGCGGGGTCGAGGCGATTACAGTCCACCGTTGGCCCCCGCACCCCGCTATTCGTCGGTTTGGCCAGGCCAAAAGCTCGTTGGGCGGCCTCGGCAGTACTCATCTCATGCCACTTAGCTTTGAACTTGTTCTGAGGTGAGGTGTGCGTCTGGTTTTCTTGAGGCGCTTCCGGGTGATTGGTCGCTATTCGCGCTCGGTAGTCTGCGGCAGATTTGCTGTTGTTGCTCGGGTGCTCATCCCCTGTTTGGGGCGCCTAGGCGTTCTGATGTTAGGGGGCCTTAGTGGCGATCAAGAGATACTGAGGGATCAACCAAGGCAGCCTTCGGCTTGCCTCCATTTGGGGCTGCTGTTTTCGATGCTGTTTCACGTGAAACAAGGTCCCCGCCCATGAGCCTGATGAGTGGATTGATGCTTAATGGGCCAGGTTCCGAGACGTCGGCGTACATATTGCGATGTAGGTCCTCCCTCAGAGTTCCGAAAGGTCTGCAGGCGCGATGTGCTGTGGCCTCCTTGGACAGGTGGATCCACCTCTCTTCGTTCCGCAAACAACGTCGCAGTTCCGCGAAGGATAGGTCTCGACTACAAGCGCGAAGACCGTGGATGAAAGGCCTGGAGCCTACAAATCAATCATGGATCTGTGTACATGTTTCACGTGAAACGGTTTGCGTCGGCTCGATGCTACTGTCCTAGAATCCAGGTCCTAGGCATCCGTCCCGACGGGAGGCTGAGGTGCTGTCCGGGCGGGGAGGCTGGGCCGCCTACTGACGGTCTCCCGGGATAGCCACGGCGCTACCTTTAGTACTAGGGCGACCTGGCTTCAGACTTGGGTCTGCAGGGCGCTCAAGGAGGTGTGCGAGCTCCTGGGCTCGTCGACGCTCTGACGCCCAACCCTGAGTGTTGTGCGCTCCTGAACCTATGGGTGCCACCTCGAGTCTGATTAATGTACTGCGGCATCAGTGGGCTCCGGCTACTGAAGATTGCCTCAGCGACCGAGAGCGGATCCCGCAGAGCATCTTCCGACTAGCCGACTCTCGTTCCGCGCCGCACTCCCCCTGCTTGTTCTCGCCAAAGTGCTCTCGATGGGATCATCGTGCTCGGCGGGTGCATCAGTGGCTTGTACAGACTGCCCGTGGCTAGGTCGTGGCCTTTTGTTCTCATGTGCGGTACTGATCTGCGGCAAGCGCCAGGTATCGGGGTCAGCTGCCCAGTCCTGACTGGTGATGTTCGAAGAGGCGCATAGAGCAGGCAGCCTGGGACAACATGCTTGCTGGAGTCCCAAGGCTAGTTGACGGATGTCGGCTCCTAATAGGCAAGGTCTATTCAGGGCCGCGCAATGGAGAGTCTCCCCCACGACTTCCGACTTGGGACCTCGGACCTCAGAGCTCCGAAACCGAAACCCAGAGTCGGATGCCGGACCACGGACGCTGGCCCCCGGACGCCGGATGCCGGCCCCCGGACACTTGCCCCCGGACGCCGGACGCCGGACCACGGACACCGGACCACGGACACCGGCCCCGGGACGCCGGCCCGGGGAGAACCGAGTGCGGATCTTCGACCCAAGCACGTGGACGGCCGAGCCACACGGCGGACTCCACACCCCGGAAGCCGGCTCCCCTGCCCGCGGCGGCTGAACTCGTAACCGGGGCCGACGATATCTGGATGGGAGTTGCTCGTCAGGTTTGTAAGGCATGGCCAATATCAATACCGGCAAGACGGTGAGCAGGTAACGACGACTAACGGCGTGCCGTCGGAGGGTGGATGTCATCGATGAGTCGCCAGTGATTTCCAGAACTCGGTAGCGACGGTTTCGCGTTTTCCTGAGTGGGTTGAATCGGTACCGGCCGAGGGCGAACTTCGCAGCCATCACCACAGGTTCTGAGAGCCAATTTGCCGGTGGATATTGCTGTGGATAACTTTGTGGAAAGATCGGCGGACATCGTGGTCAAATGGGTCTCAGATGTGAGTACCCGAGAATATTGCTTGGGGTGAAGTAAGCGGTGGGAGTAGCCGCGACAGCGCTTGTTTCACGTGAAACACTGCCGCCGGGCAGAGTGCGGCCGAATACCCCCAGAACTGGCCGAAATCTCGCCACAAATGGGTTAACTTTCCGCCGACGGCTCGGCCATCTAACAAAACAAACAACTCCGTTTCTCCACGAGACGGCCCTCTCCTCATCTGCGAGATTGGTCCGGGCCGACCCGCCCTCAAGGGGAACTGTTGATGAGGCATCGCAAGGCTGTGGATAAGACTGTGTGCAATCTCTCGGAGGACTGTGGATATCGCTGTGGATAGCCACACTGGATATCCACGCTTGGAGACGCCCGAGAATGGACATGGTGATTGAATGCTGGCGCCCGTTGGCGCTGATATCCACGGCTGTCACCGTTACAGCGGGGCGGCCCCAAGACTTCGCCGTAGGGTTTCGGGGCCTCTGGGCTGAGGGATTCGAGCATAGGGCTGCCGGCGCAGATGCTCCTGCACGCCCCCTGTGTCTATGGAGGGAATGGTCAATACAGTCGAGTGAGCGACGGCAATCTAGTTGCTACCGGCAATGTCGATGGCGCCTGAGATCAATTGCCCGAACTGGCCCCTCTGCGACGCAGAGTGACCAGCAAGAGATGGTTCGGTAAGGGCCAGACGAATGGACGGCGTCCTCAGTCCGATGCGTCGCCTCAGGCAAGTTCCGTTGGGATGCGCCAGTCCTGCTGAGGTACATGGCGCTTCGGGTTAGCCACGACCAGGACGGGCTCCCCCGGAATGGCAGTCGGCCGCTCTCATGGGGGCTTGTCGTGTGTTGCTCAGGATGATCTGGCCCTGGGGACGAGTGCCTCGCGCGGGCGCCAGGCCCACACTGATGCCGCTAGCAGAACACTACGTGCCCAACTGGCGCAGCCGACCTATAAGGGTGAGGGGCACCCAGGTTGGATGACAAGCGACCAACCTCGGCTCGGCTTGAACGGACCCATCCTGCTGTCCTCCCCAGAGAGCACTGTGGTTCCGTTCATTCCCTGAATCGAGCGCGTAGCAGGATTTTTCTCGTAGGTCCCTATGGTCAGGTGGGTCCCTGTCGGAAGTCGGTTGCGCAAGGAATTCATAGCCGCCATCGACCTGGGGGCTCTACAGGCTAGTTGTCGATACCAAGATGTTGGGGTCCCTCCAACACCTTTACACCGCAGCAGGGCGGGAAAGTGGAGCACGGCCGTGAATGCTCATGGCTACCGATCCCCCACCTGGGGCCATTCGCTAAGTGCGTGGGCGTACGCGTCCCTCTAACCCAACCCCGCCGAAGCTTCTCAACTTCACCTGATCATCCCGTAACTGACGGTTACCGCCGTCGGCTTGAATACCTGATCATTTCCAGCTGACTGCCCGGTGTCATGAGGTGGACCGTCGTAGGTCGAAGCGGCCCACAACTCGCGCCTTTGAAGGTCCCTGAGCAGTATCGGGCCTGGATAGGTGGATCACCCGAAGCAAGGCTGAGGATTAGCGCTTCAGCCTGGGTAGCGTACTCCCACACTTACAATGGCCTCCCTGATCCTCCGGTTTCGGGCCGACCGTTGGATTCGCCACTGGGAGCACTGCCCTCGTATCACCCTCGTCGTCTGCTGGGAGACTCGCTCTGCCCCTCTCGCCGCCCACCCCCCTCTGGGCACTGGGATGGGTGGAGGTGGTGACTGGGAAGGGTTGTGAGGGTTTCACGTGAAACAAGGATCGGGCATGGTCTGGATGGTCATTTTCACTCCGGAACCTGATCCCCGGTACCTGCGACCGCGGTGGGGTTGCTTTGATGTCCTGCCTCCGGAGGCCTACCTCCACAGGGCTTCCCACTACTGGCATTGGACGTTTCACGTGAAACAGGCCCAAACAGATGAATTGACTCGTCTCGCGCGCCAGCAGCCGCCGCGTACACCCTGGCCGTGCGTGACTAGTGGGGCGGCAGTTATGCCCTGATGAAAGAAGTGAGTAGAGATGACTAAGGGTAGATTGCTCTCCGATAAGAATCTAAACCGTATTTGTTAGATGATAATTATTTCGGAGCTTAGAATGTGGTTGGCATGGCAGTGATCGGGGTTCCTGAATCAAAGATTCAGTTCTTCTGCGGGGCTGATCACTTCTCTAGAGGACTGGAGCAGATGGACGAACCGGATTAAGATGTCAGAAGGCAGTCCAGCGGCTTCGATCCAGGCGACCTCAGCCCAAACGTGGCTGAGATGGGTCCAATCTGCGGCGAACTCACTCCCTGGTATGCGAGACTCAAGGAATGCCGCCAGGAGTGCCACCAGCTAGTTCAGGGTGACTCGAAATGTACGCACAAGCCCTGGTCATGTTTCACGTGAAACAGTGAATTGTCACTCCAGTTCCGGACAAGTGATGCTCCGGAAGGTTGCGGCAATATGAGTTCAGTTGCGGTGAGTCGGTTTTCGTCCGCCGGAGCCCAGTGCTGCTACTGCATGTTTCACGTGAAACACGACGGTGTCGGCACTCCGCAGGACGGGTAATAGCGCCAAGGTGTTGGACAACCAAATGGATCAATTCCTTGATTCACCGAAAAAATTGACCTGCTTGTCGAGGTACTCCTGGTGACTCTAGTACGCAGCCCCCGTGACATTGGGTTTCTGGGGCTCTAAGGAAATTTACTCTGCATATACCTTCGTATTCGGTTGATATCCAACCGGTAGAACGCTCACTCTGCTGAGTGAAACCAAGCAGCCAGGAGAAAACAGTCGCGCGAACCGCGATATCTCTCTCATCGGAACAGAAACGAAAGGGCGGCCCTCCCCTAGTGGGGAGAGCCGCCGTCGTCGTGCTGAGACCGGCCGGTGCCGGTCAGGAGGAACTAGGACAGGACGTCCGCAAATTCCTTCTCGAAGTACTGCTTGGGGCGGGCGCCGATGACGCTGCCCTTCACTTCGCCACCCTGGAAGAGGTAGACGGCCGGAATCGAGGTGATGCCGTATTCAGCCGCGATGGCCGGGTTGTCATCGACGTTGACCTTGACCACGTCGACCTTTTCGCTGTACTCGACCGAGATCTCGTCCAGGATGGGGCCCAGCTTGCGGCATGGGCCGCACCATTCGGCCCAGAAGTCGACGATGACCGGCTTGTCGGAAGCGAGCACGTCGGTGCTGAAGCTTGCGTCTGTTACGTCTTTTGCGTTGCTCATAACCTTGTCCTTTTCGTGGAGGGGTAGCGTGCTGTTCTAGGCGACCGGAAGGTCTGCGAGGTAGTGCTCGACGTCGACGGCGGCGACACAGCCGGAACCGGAGGCGGTGATGGCCTGGCGGTAGGTCGGGTCGATGACGTCGCCGGCGGCGAAGACACCCTTGACGCTGGTCTTCGAAGACCGGCCCTCGACGGCGATGGTGCCCTCCGGGGTGAGATCCAGCTTGCCCTTGACCAGGTCAGTGCGGGGATCGTTGCCGATCGCGACGAAGACGCCGGTCACGGCCAGCTCGGACTCGGTGCCGTCCAGCAGGTTCTTCACCCGGAGTCCGGTGACCTTGTCGCCACCGAGGACATCCTCGACGCCGGTGTTCCAGACGAAGTTGATCTTCTCGTGGGCCAGGGCGCGGTCGGCCATGATCTTGGACGCGCGCAGCGTATCGCGGCGGTGAACCACGGTGACGGAGCGGGCAAACTTGGTGAGGAAGAGTGCCTCTTCCATGGCGGAGTCGCCACCGCCGATCACGGCGATGTCCTGATCCTTGAAGAAGAAACCGTCGCAGGTTGCACACCAGCTGACGCCGTGGCCGGAGAGGCGCTTTTCGTTGGCCAGGCCCAGTTCGCGGTAGGCGGACCCGGTGGACAGGATGATGGACCGTGCGCGGAAGGTCTCCCCCGTCGCAATGGTGACGGTCTTGATGTCGCCGTCGAGGTCCAGCTCTGTGACGTCCTCGAACTGGATCTCCGTGCCGAACCGGGCAGCCTGCTTCTCGAAGTTCTCCATCAGGTCAGGACCCATGATCCCCTCGGGGAACCCTGGGTAGTTCTCGACGTCGGTGGTATTCATCAGTTCGCCACCGGCGGTGACGGAGCCCGCCAGGAGCAGCGGCTTCAGGTTGGCGCGTGCCGTGTACACCGCGGCGGTGTAGCCGGCCGGCCCCGAGCCGACGATGATGACATCACGTACTTCGGACGCGGTGTTTTCTGCGTTGCTCACTGAACGGTGAACCTCTTCCTTTGTCGATGCACCCGCCAGGTTGGCCGGCCACATGGCACAACTAAGCGCACCGGGTGAATATTCCGCGTACGCCTTTGGACGGGGCCTAGCCCCGTCCTTCTAGGGTACCGGTGTGGGGCCGCCGGGACGGCCCGGAACGGCTACTGGACCTTGATCTCCGCGAGCCGCAGGCCGAAGCCGTAGCGGGTCTTCGGGGCGGCCAGCTTCGGCAGGTTCTTGATCTGGATGATGACGTACTGCGCGGTCACCGGTTCCTGCAACGGCAGCGTCAACTCCGGCGAGGTGAAGCTGTTGCTCCCCACCAGCTTGGCGCCGTCGAGCGAGGGCTGGTCGGCGGTGTAGACGCTGATGTTGCCGCCGGAGGCACCGAGCTGGCTGAGCGTGACGGAGGAGACCTTGGCCGGGCCCTTGAGCTTGACCACCAGCGGGACGCCGTCCGGAGCGAAGCCGCCCCAGGCGTCGGTGGCGAATTCCATGTCGGACCAGTAGCTGGCGGCGTTGCCGTCGTACGTCTTGACCAGGTCGCCGTCGTAGGTGGCCGCAAAGTCGAAGTTGCCCTGGCGGGACACGGATTCGATCGCCGGCGGAACCGCGGCAGGCGGGGCACTCTGGCTCGTCGATGGCGTGCCGGACTGCTCGGGCGTGCCCGTGCCCGTGGAGGTGGAGGTCGTCTTCGCTGCCTGCGGTGTGCCGCCCTTGAAGAGGCCGCCCAGGTTGGTGACCGCAAAGATCAGGCCGATGACCAGGACGGCGGCCAGCAACGCGCCGACCAGCCACCGCATGGAACGGGGTTCGCGTCGGGGTGCCTCGTCGTCCTCGTCGTCGTAGTCCCCCGGGCCGTCCGCGGCGGGTTTGCGGGCAAAGGCGGGCAGGGTTGCGGCGGCGCGGCCGGCTGCTGGGCCGGAGGACTTCTCCCGTGCCATCATGCGCTGGTCCGGGACGGCGTCGTCGTAATCGTCGTCCTGCCACAGGGAAACCTTGGGGTTCGACGACGTCGGAGCGGACTTCGCGGACTGTGCCGGCTGGACCGGGTTGGCCACGGTCGGCTGCGGCGCGGCGTCCTGCGGCGCGGTCTTCGGGGACTTCGACGGTTTCGCTGCCTTCGCGGCGGCCGCGCCTGCGGCTGCTCCGGCAACACCTGCGGCGGCGGCCGCTCCGGCTCCCCGGTGCTCCGTCTTCGGCGCTGCTGCCGGCGGGGCGGGGGCCTGCCGCGGCGGAACCACCGGCTGGGTGGCTGGCCGCTGCTGCTGGTCGCCGTAGTTGATGTAGCCGGCGTCGACTTCCTCGTCGTCGTAGAGGCCGTCATAGGTTTCGGGCTCGTTCGACCGGGCCTGGCCGAAGATCTCACTGCCCAGCGTGTCGGTGAAGAACGGTTCCACGTAGGGCGGGTTGGAGCTGACCACGAGGTCCAGCAGGTCAGCCGCGGACGTGTGGTTGGTGATCAGGTAGGTGGCGTCGTCACTGACTCCGAGGTCCAGGATCTGCACCTGTCCGGGGCGTTCGCCGGTGGCCACCTCGCGGGCGCTCTGGGCCACCTGGTCGGCGTTTCCCGGGCCAGCAACGAGGATGCTCACGGGACGGTTCAGCACCTGGTCCACGCCGTCCAGCACCAGATCCTCGTCATGCGAGGTCAGAACCGTGGCGGTCACCTTGTAGCGGCCGCCGAGTACTGATCCGACATCGATCGGGTGGGACACGTGTTCCTCCTAGGCTGTCCGGAACTGCCGGCCCCGGTGACGTTAACGGTCAACGCCGGCCCCCGGTAAAGCCGGTGGACCCCAGGTCTGCAACTCCCGTTGTTAGTCTTCGATCCTAACTGATGCTGGTGTTGCGCCCGGTGACCACGGCCTCCGTTCGGGGTGCGGCTTACTTTTTGTTGCCCTGCCCGTCCGGGAAGTACGGGTTGCGTCCGGGGTCGCCCTGGTAGGTGCGGCGGCCCGGCAGTGGAATCTCCGTCTGGCCCGCCCCGCCCCGAGACGTGGCGGGCCGTTCCTCCTCGGGGAGGTAGCCGCCGTCGGGGCCCCAGCCACTGGTGTCCTCCTCGCGGACGTCGGGACCCACGCGGAAGGACGCCGAATCGAACTCTCCCGAGATCCGCGGGATGAGGCCGGTGTCCAGGGAGGTGGTGGCCCGCTGGGGGACCGTCCGGACCGGTGCGGTCCGTGCCGCCGGAACCTCCCCGGCTACTTCCTCGCCCGAGCCGGCACCAGCCTCGCCCGTGGCGTCCGCCCCTGTCCCTGCGGCGCCTGCCGCACCCGCGGCGGCCGGGCGGCGGCGCAGCCTGCCCAGCAGCGGCTGCAGGAGGTCCTGGAGCTCGCTCACCCGCAGCACCCGCAGCAGGACGAAGTAGACGGCCAGCATGATGGGGCCGACGACGGCGACGGTCACCAGTGCGGCGATCCGGCCGCTCCAGGCGAAGCCGTCCGGGTTGTAGCTGCCCAGCAGCCAGAGGGCGCCGGTCCCGGCGATGGCCGAACCGAGGGCCGCGTAGCCCATCTTGATGTAGGAACTGGCGACGCGCGGGCCGTCCAAGTGGCCCAGGAGCCGCCGCAGGAAGCCGGCGCTGACGATGACGGAAAGGATGTTGCCGCCGGTGTAGAGAACCGCGATGGCGAAGATGATCCGGTCGTAGGGCAGGAACTGGATGAAGAAGGCCGCCACCACGTTCACCAGGGCCAGGACCAGCTGGATGTAGAACGGGGTGCGGGCGTCCTCGTTGGCGTAGAACACCCGCGACATCATGAAGTTGGCGCTCATGAACGGGGTGCTGAGGGCCAGGATGGTCAGGGTCTGGGCCAGCATGACTCCGTCCTGCCGGTCGCCGCCGGAGAAGAACATGCCCAGCGGGCCGGCCAGCGCAAAGAGGGCCAGTGCACCGAAGACTGTCGCCACCGCCATGGTGCGCAGGCCGTGGCTGAGTGCCCGGCGGAGTCCGGCCCGGTCCCCGTCCTGGGAGGCGCGGGTCATCCGGTTGAAGAGCACCGTGGCGAGCGAGAGGGCGATGATCGAGTGCGGCAGCAGGTACAGCTGGCTGGCCACCTCCAGCACGGCGTTGCCGGGAAGCGTGGCGGCCGCCTCGGTCTGTCCTTCGGCCCGGAGCCGGAGGCGTTCGGCGCCGGGGATGGTCGCAATGCGCATGATGTAGAGGAAGGCCAGCTGCCCCACAGCCGCCGTCGCCAGCGTCCACACGCTGAGCTTGGCGGCCTGGCCCAGCCCCACGCCGCGCCAGCCGAAACGGGGACGCAGCCCCAGCCGGAGCCGCAGCACGGGAATCATCAGGATGGCCGTCTGCGCCACCACGCCGATGGTGGAGAACCCGGCCACCAGCAACGTCTGGAAGGATCCCCAGTTGTCCAGCGTGTGCGGGTTGGCCTCGTTGGTGCCGAGGATCCAGATGAACATGCCGAGGCCGGCGATGGCGACGACGTTGTTCAGGATCGGTGCCCACATGGCGGGCCCGAACGCGCCGTTGGCGTTCAGGACCTGGGTCAGCAGGGCATAGAGGCCGTAGAAGAAGATCTGCGGCAGGCACCAAAACGCGAACGCCACGGCCAGGGACTTCTGCTGCGGTGAATACCCCTGGGTGGTCAGGTCAATCACGGTGGGCGCCAGCAGCGTCACCACCAGCGTCAGGGACAACAGCACGACGACGGCCAGGGTGAGCAGGCGGCTGATGTAGTCGGCGCCGCGGTCCGGGCCCTTGCTGGCCTTGATGATCTGCGGGACCAGGACGGCGTTAAAGACGCCGCCGGCCACCAACAGGAAGATCAGGTTGGGAAGGTTGTTGGCATTGATGAACGTGTCGGTGACCGTCGAGCCGAGGCCCAGGGCCAGCGCCAGCATCCAGGTCTTGGCGAATCCGAGGAACCGCGAGACCAGGGTCCCGACGGCCATGACGGCGCTGGACCGGGCCTCTCCGGCGCGGGCGGCCTGGGGGGCGGCGGCTTCGGAGGGTGCGGACTTCTCGGGCTGGGGCTGGGCGGCAGACATCCTTCTCATCGTCTCACCCGGGCGGCCGAATAGGCGCAACCGCGGCCCGTACGGACGAGGTCCTAGCGGTGGTCGGGAAGGACTTCGCGGGCGAGGTCGGCGATGCGGCGCTCATTGGGGAAGGACAATTTCCGGGCCAGTTCCGTCAGCGGCACCCATGCCACGTCCACGGCTTCCTGGTCGGGGTCGTTCTCAATGGTCAGTTCGCCGCCGGTGGCCTGCAACAGATAGTGGTGGACCGTCTTGTGGACCCGGTGCCCGCTGACGGTAAACCAGTAGTCGATGCTTCCCAGCGGGGCGAGGATCTTGCCCTCGATGCCGGTCTCTTCCGCGATCTCGCGGACGGCCGCTTCCTCGTTGCTTTCCTTGCCTTCCGGGTGGCCCTTAGGCAGGCACCACTCGAGGCGGCCGCCGCGGTTGAGCCGGGCGATGATCGCCACGCGCAGTTCGGCGTCGGACGTATCCACCACGACGCCGCCCGCGGAAACTTCCTCCACGGTAGGCAGGGAGGCCTGGCCCGCGTGCTGCTGCGCCGGCGCGACGTTGCCACCGATTGCCGAGGGCAACGGTGCGTTCGTCCTCCTGCCGGGAGCGCTCGGTACGGGGTGGGCCATAAAGTCCACTCTAACTACTCTTGCCCGGACTTGATGACCTAAACGTGACGGGAAAGTGGACGGCGGGAAAATCGGATTCGGCCCGCCCCCGCGGGCCGCCGCGGACGGGCCGGTGTCCCCGGTCCGTCCCGGTGTGGTGCTGGCGGGGATTTCTGACAAGCTTAAGAGACTATGTCGCACCCACATCACCAGACCGAGTCCCACCCCGTCGATTTCCAGGTTGACCCGGTGGTCCTTGAGCTGGGGCGGCGTTTTGCCGACGCCGGCCACGAACTCTCCCTGGTCGGCGGCCCGGTCCGGGACCTCTTCCTGGGCCGTGAATCGCCGGACCTGGACTTCACCACCGACGCCACCCCGGACCAGACCGTCGCGCTGATCAAGAAATGGGCCGACAACTTCTGGGAGATCGGACGCGCCTTCGGGACCATCGGGATGCGCAAGGCCGGTTTCCAGATCGAGATCACCACCTACCGCGCCGAGGCCTACGACCCCGAGTCACGGAAACCTGTGGTGGCGTTCGGATCCTCCCTGACCGATGACCTGCTGCGCCGCGACTTCACCATCAACGCCATGGCCCTCCGGCTGCCCTCGATGGAACTGGTGGACCCGTTCGGCGGGGTCCGGGACCTGCACGCCTCCACGCTGTCCACGCCCGGGTCGCCCGAGGATTCCTTCTCGGACGACCCGCTGCGGATGATGCGGGCCGCCCGCTTCGCCGCGCAGCTGGGTGTGACCGTCCACCCCGACGTCCGCCGCGCCATGACCGCCATGGCGGAGCGGATCAAGATCATTTCCAACGAGCGTGTCCGCGACGAGCTGGTCAAGCTCATCTGCGCCGCCCAGCCAAGGACCGGCGTCGACCTCCTCGTGGACACCGGCCTGGCCGAATACGTGCTGCCCGAGGTGTCCGCGCTTCGGCTCGAATCGGATGAACACCACCGCCACAAGGACGTCTACCAGCACTCGCTGCAGGTCCTGGAGCAGGCCGCGGGCCTGGAGACCGGCGCCGACGGCCCCGTCCCGGGCCCTGACTTCGTGCTGCGGTTCGCGGCCCTGATGCACGACGTCGGCAAGCCGGCCACGCGGCGCTTCGAGGCGGGCGGCGCGGTGAGCTTCCGGCACCACGACATGGTGGGGTCGAAGCTGACCGCGAAGCGGATGAAGGCGCTCCGCTTCGACAACGACACCATCAAGGCCGTTGCGCGCCTGGTGGAACTGCACATGCGGTTCTACGGATACGGCGACGCCGGCTGGAGCGACTCCGCCGTCCGCCGCTACGTTACCGACGCCGGCCCCCTCCTGGAGCGGCTGCACCGGCTGACCCGGTCCGACGTAACCACCCGCAACCAGCGCAAGGCCGAACGCCTCGCCTTCGCCTACGACGACCTTGAGACGCGGATCGCCGAGCTGCGCGAGCGGGAATCGCTGGAGGCGGTCCGCCCGGACCTCGACGGCGGCGCCATCATGGCCCTGCTGGGCCTCAAGCCGGGACCCGTCGTCGGCCGCGCCTACAAGTACCTGCTGGAAGAACGGATGGAGAACGGGCCGCTCGAGCCCGCCGCCGCCGAAGCCAAACTGCTGGAATGGTGGGCGGCGCAGCCGGAATCCGCCGCCGTCGCACCCTCTGAGGAGTCCTAATGCCCGCACCCGCCAACGGCCCCCGCCCCCAGCTCTGGATCCTCCGCCACGGCGAGACCGAATGGTCCAAGAGCGGCCAGTACACGGGCCTGACGGACCTTCCCCTCACGGTGGAGGGCGAGCAGCAGGCCGTGGAGGCCCGCAAGGTCCTTGACGGGGTCGACTTCGACCTGGTGCTCACCTCGCCGCTACGCCGCGCCCGCCGCACGGCCGAACTGGCCGGCTTCCCCGACGCACGGCTGGAACCGCTGGCGGTGGAGTGGGACTACGGCGACTACGAGGGCATCAGCTCGGACCTGATCCGGAAGGACAACCCGGACTACCTGATCTGGACCCACGGCGTGCCAAACGGTGAAGCGCTCGACGACGTCGCGGCCCGGGCGGACAAGATCGTGGCCAGGGTGCTGGAGTCCGGCCTCGACAATGTCCTGGTCGTGGCGCACGGGCATTTCTCCCGCATCCTCACCGCCCGGTGGCTGGGACTGGACGCCCTCGAGGGACGGCATTTCGTCCTGGGTACAGCCAAGGTCTGCACGCTCGGCTGGGATAAGAAGACCCCCGCAGTAGTGCGTTGGGGCCTCTAAACCCGGTCCCTTAAAAGTTTTTCCATAAAACTTTATGGATTAAGTGGTCAACCCCTGCATTCATCATGTAGTTTTATTTCCAACCCCAGAGGCGTCCCGCCGGGGTATCGGCGCTCACCGCCCGGCCTGTCAGCCGGAGCGATGGCACAACAGAAAAGGAGGTTGGGAAAATGATTACTTTGACTCGCGGATGGATGTTCACCCTCACCGCCAACCCGGCCTCCGTTGTTGCCTGGCGCCCGAATTTTGGAATGCACACCTGCTGATTCCGCTGATCGCCGGCCACATGCCGGGATTGCAGAACCGCCGCTAGCCCGAATCCTCCCGCATCAGGGACGGCGCGGGCTTCGGCGGGACAGTTGCCGGTGAAGCCTCCTTCTTCATCACCTTCGCCCTGCCAGGCCATCACAATGCGCGGCACCACAATTCGGAACTCTGCTTCCCGGCGGTGCATCTTTCACGCTCAGTGCCGGCATTCTTCGCTTGGCGAATTCACGCACAAAAACGGCTCCTTTTGCTGCCCTTTTTAGTGAAATTATCTGTAATTTATCCGGGGCCTATTTGTCATGCCCAAATATCCCGGAAATTCCTTCCCTCTTCACCCCAGGAGTACACGTGTCTGTCGTTCCGTCCCTGACCCGCCCCACACCGCACCCCGGAGCCCTGCCGCTTCGGCCGGATCCCGCCCAGACTTCCATCCCGACCTTCCGGAAGGAGGTGAAACCCATGAAACGACAGCTCCCCCGCGTGCCGGTCTTCCGTCCGCGGCCCGGCCGTAAGGAACGGACGCAGTTCAACGCCCAGCTGCTGGAACAGCGGCGTGAAGACGTCTACCTGACCCTGCACCAGATGGGCCTGATCCGCTGATTCGCTGCTGCCCCGACCGTCCAGGTCACGCACACCGCAGCAGCCATCAGAGGAGGACCCATGAGATTGACCATTCCGAGCTACCCGCCAGGAGCCCACGCGGCAACGCGTGGGCTCCCCCGTTTAACCGGCCGCCCGTCGTCCCCAGGGCCACGTCCGGCCGCCGCGAACCCCCGGTAAGCTCATGGCATGCAGGAGACAATGCCGCCGGACCAGCACCGGAGGAGCCGACTGGTGGTTCCCACCCGCAGTGACCGGCTGCTACGGAACTTCACCGAACTGATCGGCGGACCCATGGGGCACCGCGCCGCGCCCGGCGTCGTCTCTCCCGGCCTCTTCACCGTCCCGCGGGTGCTTGGAATCCTGACGGTCCTGGCCGCGGTGCTGGCACTCCTGGTCAAGGGCTACTGCCGGAACAACGGCTGGGAATCCCCCGGCCAGTTCTACGCCACCTGCTACTCCGACTTCCCCGAACTCTTTCGAAACCGCGGACTGGGCAACGGCGCCTTCCCGTTCGTCACCGCCGGAAGCTACTTCGAATACCCGGTCCTGATGGGCTTCATCGCCGGAGCCACCGCCCTTCTGGTACCCGGCTCGGGAACCGGCGCCGGCCGGGTCCTCGCGTACTTCGACGTCAATGCCACCCTGGTGGTGGCCGTTTGGATCGTCGTCGTCCTCGTCACCGCCCGCACGGCCGGCCGGCGGCCCTGGGACGCCGCCATGGTGGCGCTGGCCCCCGGCATCATCCTGGCCGGATTCATCAACTGGGACATGTGGGCCGTGGGTTTCCTGGCCCTGGCCATGTACTTCTTCTCCCGGAACCACCTGGTCCTGGCCGGCATCTGCATCGGGCTGGGCACCGCCACCAAGCTCTACCCGCTGCTGATCCTCGGCGCCATCCTGGTGCTCGCGCTGCGCACCGGACGGATCCGGGCGTTCCTCACCACCGCCGGGGCGGCCGCGGCGGCGTGGCTTGCCGTGAACCTTCCCGCCCTGCTGGCAGACCCGGCCGGATGGAAGTACTTCTACCAGTTCACCGAGTCCCGGCCCGCCGGCTACAGCTCACCCTGGTTCGCATACAACCTGGTGGCCGGCCGGCTCGGCTGGAAGCCGCTGGAGGCGGCCGTCATCAACTCCCTGGCCATGGACCTGTTCCTTGCCGCCTGCGTGCTGATCGCGCTGCTGGCACTGGCCGCGCCGCGCCGTCCCCGCCTGGCGCAGCTGGTCTTCCTGATCGTGGCCGCCTTCATCCTGACCAACAAGGTCTACTCGCCCCAGTTCGTCATCTGGTTGATTCCGCTGCTGGCCCTGGCCCGGCCGCGGTGGCGCGACTTCCTCATCTGGCAGGCCATCGAGGGACTGCACTGGGCGGCCGTGTGGATGTTCCTGGGCCAGGTCACC
Source organism: Arthrobacter sp. NPDC057259 (assembly GCF_042668995.1). Classification (NCBI taxonomy): domain Bacteria; kingdom Bacillati; phylum Actinomycetota; class Actinomycetes; order Micrococcales; family Micrococcaceae; genus Arthrobacter; species Arthrobacter sp. NPDC057259. The sequence continues at coordinate 172,587 of NZ_JBHUYA010000002.1, read as the reverse complement.
AGCGGCGGCCCCTCCCAGCACAACATCGACATGCCCTACTACGTCCTGGCCGTCGTCGCTCACATGCTGGCCACGGCATACCTGATGGCGCGGGTGGCCTGGGACATCGTCGAGCCGGACAGGGACATCATCCGCCGGCAGCGCGTGGACGATCCTCACGGAGGTCCCTTCGACGGCGCCGCTGACCGGCTGCGGATCGACCTCCGGCACCCGGCGTCCTCGGTCGTGCCGTGGCGGACGGCGAAGGTGAGCTCCGATGCCTGACGTCGCGGTGGTGGGAGCGGGCCCCAACGGCCTCGCCGCGGCCGTGACGATGGCCCGCGCCGGCCTCGCCGTGGACGTGTACGAGGCCGCACCCACCCCCGGCGGCGGCCTCCGGACCATGGAACTGATGGAACCGGGCCACCTGCACGACGTGTGCTCGGCCGTCCATCCCATGGCGCTGGCCTCGCCGTTCTTCCACGAGTTCGGGCTCTCCCGGCGGATCGACGTCGTGACCCCCGAACTCTCCCACGGCGCGCCGCTGGACGGTGGCGGGGCCGCGCTGGGCTACCGCTCCCTGGAGCGCACGGCAGCCGCGCTGGGCCGCGACGGCGCTGCGTACCGGCGGCTGATGACCCCGCTGCTGCAACGCCTCGAGGGAGTCATGGACGTTGCCCTCAACCAGCTGCTGCGGGTCCCCCGCGATCCCGTCGCCGCCGCCGTCTTCGGCCTGCGCACTCTTGAACAGGGCACCCGGCTGTGGGGCGCCCGGTTCCGTGAGGATCTCGCCCCCGCGCTCCTGACCGGGGTGGCCGCCCACGCCGTCGCCCCGCTGCCCACCCTCCCGGCCGCCGGCGCCGGCCTGGTCCTCGGTGCCCTGGGACATGCCGGGGGCTGGCCCATCCCGGTCGGCGGTTCCGCCGCCATCGCACAGGCGATGATCGCGGACATCGAAGCGCACGGCGGCCGGATCCGCACCGGGACCCGGATCGATGCCCTGACGGACCTGCCGCCGTCACGGGCCACCCTGTTCGACGTGGCGCCGCCCGGGCTGCTGCGGATCGCCGGCAACCGGCTCCCGGCCCGTTACCGCCGTGCCCTGGAGGACTACCGGTTCGGCAACGGCGCCTGCAAGGTGGACTACATCCTCTCGGGCCCCGTCCCCTGGGGCGCCCCGGAGCTCGCCGGGGCCGGCACGGTCCACGTCGGCGGCACCCGGGCCGAGACCGCCGAGGCCGAGCACCTGGTGGCCGCCGGGCAGCACCCGGAGCGGCCCTACGTCCTGGTCTCCCAGCCCTCCACCTTCGACACCGGCCGCGCCCCCGCCGGCCGGCACATCCTCTGGACCTACTGCCACGTCCCGGCCGGTTCCACCGTGGACATGGGCGACGCGGTCACGGCCCAGCTGGAGCGATTCGCCCCCGGCTTCCGGGACCTGATTGTGGACCAGCGGGTGACCACGGCGGCGGACCTCGGCGCCTACAACGAGAACTATGTCGGCGGGGACTTCAGCGCCGGGGCCATGGACCTGCGCGGTCTGCTGGCCCGTCCGGTGTTCCGGCCCGTCCCGTGGCGGACCCCCGTCCGCGGGCTCTATCTCTGCTCTTCGGCCACCCCTCCCGGGCCCGGCGTGACCGGGATGCCCGGCTTCCACGCCGCCCGGCACGCGCTCCGGGACGTCTTTGGTCTCCCGGTTCCCGCACTGGGCCCGGTGGGGGACGCGGCCGCCGGCTAGTGCGCGCCCTGCAGGGCGCCGAGCGAGAGCCGACCGTCGGCCATCGTGGCGACGGCGTCGGTGTGCGGCACCAGGTCCGCGTCGTGGGTGACCATCAGCGTCGCGACGCCGAATTCATCGGTGACCTCCCGCAGCAACCGGACGATGTCCCCGCTGCGCTGCTGGTCCAGCGCCGCCGTCGGCTCGTCCACCAGCAGCAGGACGGGATCGGCCATCAGGGCCCGGGCGATGTTGACGCGCTGCCGCTGGCCGCCGGAGAGCTGGTGCGGCCGGCGGTCCCCGGCGGCGGCCAGGCCCACCCGGTCCAGCAGCGTCCCCGCACGCTCCCGGGCCTGCCGCGGCTGTTCTCCGCGCAGGTGCGCGGCCAGGAGGAGTTGTTCCACGGCGGTCAGGGAGGGCAAGAGGTTGGGCTGCTGGAAGATGATGCCGACCCGGTCCCGCCGCAGCGCCGAGCGGCCCGCGTCGGACAGGGCCCCCGCGTCCTGGCCGGCCACCAGGACGGTGCCGGAGCTCGGGCGGATCAGGGTGGCGGCCACCGCCAGCAGCGATGACTTCCCGGATCCGGACGGACCCAGCAAGGCCAGGAACGTGCCGGCGGCCAGGTCCAGGCTGACCCGGTCCATGGCGCGCAGCGTGCTGCCGCCGTCGGGGTAGTCGAGGGTGACGTCGCGGAGGCTGAGGACAGACTTCATGAATATGCCTTTCGGGGAATGTTTAGGATGCGGGTGCCGGCGGTGGCCGCGTTAGTTGCCGCCGAGGGCCAGCAGCGGGTCCACCCGGGTGACGCCGCGGACCGCGAGGACGGAGGCGGCGAGCCCCAGGAGCACGACGCCGGCGACGGGCAGAAGCGTGGTGGCCGGGCCGGTAAGGAACGGCGCGGCCTTACCTGCGAGCAGTCCGCCGACAACGCCCGCCGCGCCGCCGGCCAGGGCCCCCGCGGCCAGCACGGCGGCGGCCTGGACCATGGCGTCCCGGAGGATGTACCGGGTGGAACCGCCGAGCGCCTTGAGGACGGCGATGTCACGGGTCCGCTGGACGGTCCACACGGTCAGGAAGGCGGCCACCACCAGGGCGCTGATGCCGTAGAGGAAGGACTGCATCAGCAGCAGGGAGCCGTTTTCGCTGCGGTAGGAGCCGAGGGCCTGGAAGGAGCCGCTGCGGGTGGTGCTGACGGTTCCCGCGGCGGCGTCGGCGGCGCTCAGGTCCGTCTTGTCCGAGGTGCCGACCGCCAGGACCGTGGCCACGGCGGCCGGGTCGGTGAGATGTGAGAGGGTGCGCCAGTCCGTTAGGGAGGTCCAGACGACGGCGGTGTGCGAGTACCACTGGTCCGGAACCACCGCGGCGACGGCCAGGGAGCTGCCGCCCACGCTGACCCGGCGCCCCGGTGCGAGGTCCAGGTCCTTGGCCAGGCCAGCTCCGACCACCACGGTGCCCTCGGCCACCGGCGCGGGGGCCAGCGCGCCGTCCCCGGTCACGCCGAAGACGGCGACGTTCGCCGAGCCGGCCGGTTCCCCGCCCGGGGCCACGGCCTGCAACCGGGTCTGGCTGATGCCCAGCGGTTCCGCGCTGGTGACGCCGTCGTGGTTCTTCCAGCGGGCCAGCTGGACCGCGGTGACGGAGGACTCCGTGTAGGAGGCGGTGGGTGTGGTCCCGGCGGGGGCGCCGAACACGATGTGGTCCGCCGGGAGGGCGGCGATGGCGGAGGTTGACTGGTTGCCGAGGCCGGCGGTGAGGCCGGAGAGCATCACCAGCAGCAGGGTGATCAGGGCGACGACGCCGCCCATCAGGGCGAAACGGCCCTTGGCGAAGCGGATGTCGCGGAGAGCGAGAAACATGGGTGTCCTTTGCGGGTTGAAAAGCCTTTCTTCCACTCTGGCCGGGGCCGGCGGCAATGCCATCGGGTGCCCGGATGATCCCGGCGGGACGATCGGAGGGGCGCGGGATCATCCAAAAGGATGATTACGGTGTCCCGCGGGCCCTGGGCGGGCTCCCGGGCAGGGTGCCAAAGCTAGGCTGAGGACATGGAAAGCGAGGCGGGGGACACCCGGCAGGCGGCGGGCACGGCGGTGATCCTGCGTGTGCTGCGCGTGAGCCTGCACGTCGGCTTCGCGGTGCTCCTGCTGGTGGCGGTTGCGCGGCTGCTGGCCGGCGGCCTGGGCACCGGCGCGGCCTGGCTGCAGCTGGTCCTGGCCGTCGCCCTCGCCGGGGTCTACCTGGCCGGAACGGTCCTGGAGAAGCGGCACGCGGCGCTGCCCGGGCGTTTCGACCCGAGTCCGCACGCCCGCTGGTGGCTCGCGCTTGTGTGCCTGCTCTGGCTGGCGCTGATCGCCGGCAGCGCCGACTTTGTCTGGCTCGCCTTCCCGTTGTTCTTCCTTCAGCTGCAGGTGCTGCCCCGGGCGGGTGCCCCCGCCGCGATCGCCACCAGCACCGCCCTGGTGATCGCCGCGCTCTGGTTCCACGGCGGCGGGGCCGCCGGGACGCCGCTGCAGCTGCCGATGGTGCTGGGACCCAGCTTCGGTGCCGCGTTCGCCGTCGTCACCGGTCTTGCCTACCGGGCGCTCTACACCGAGGCGAAGGAGCAGCGCCGCGTGGCGGAGGAACTCCGGTGCACCCGCGCCGAGCTGGCCCGCAGCGAACACGACGCCGGCATCCTCGCCGAACGCGCCCGGCTGGCCCGCGAAATCCATGACACCCTGGCCCAGGGCTTCTCCAGCATCGTGCTGATGGGACGCTCCGCGGAGCAGGCGCTGGCCGCGGGAGATACAGACCTCGCCGCCGCGCGGCTGCACACGGTCCAGGCCACGGCCGCCGGAAACCTGGCCGAGGCCCGCAACTTCGTCCGCGGGCTGCAGCCGCCCGTCCTGGAACGCGAGTCGCTGCCCACCAGTCTGCGCCGGCTCTGCGAGAGTACGGAGGCCGAGGCCGCCGCGCAGGGAATGCCCCTGGCCTGCCGGCTTGAGCTCACCGGTACACCCGTTGAGCTGCCCCGGCCCTACCAGGCCACCCTGCTGCGCGCCGCCCAGGCCAGCCTGGCCAACGTCCGCCGCCACGCCGCCGCCGGCACCGCCGTGGTCACGCTCGGATTCCTCGACACGGAGGTCACTATGGACATCTTCGACGACGGGCAGGGCTTCGACCCGCGGGCCACCGCGGGCCGCACGGACGGCTCCGGCTTCGGCCTGCGCTCCCTGCAGGACCGGCTGGCCGCGCTCGGCGGATCCTTCGCCGTCGAGTCCGCGCCCGGGGAGGGCACCGTGGTGGCGCTCCGCCTGCCGCTGGGCGGTGCGGCCGCGTGAACGACATCCGCGTCCTGCTGGTCGATGACCATCCCGTGGTCCGCGCCGGTCTGCGGGCCATGCTGGCCGGCTGCGAGGGCATCACCGTCGCCGCGGAAGCCGCCGACGGCGCCGCCGCGATCGCCGAACTCTCCCGTCTCCACACACTCGGCGAACCGGCCGACGTCGTCCTCATGGACCTGCAGATGGGCGCGGGCATGGACGGCGTTACCGCGACCGGCCGGATCCGCGCCGGCGCGGCCGGGACTCCCCCGCCCCCGGTCCTGATCCTCACCACCTTCGACTCCGACGCCGACGTCCTGGCCGCGGTGGAAGCCGGCGCCAGCGGCTACATGCTCAAGGACGCCCCGCCCGAGCAGCTCCGCGACGCCGTCCTGGCCGCCGCCGCTGGCCGCACTGCCCTGGCCCCCGAGGTTGCGGCGCGGCTGCTCGGCCGGATCCGGAATCCGGAACCGGCCCTCTCCGCCCGGGAGCTGGAACTGCTGGAACTGCTGGCAACCGGCCTGGCCAACCGCGCCATCGCCAAGGAACTGTTCATCTCCGAGGCCACCGTGAAGACCCACCTGGCGCATATCTACGCCAAACTCGGCGTCGACAGCCGGACGGCGGCCATCGCCACGGCGACGCAACGCCGGATCATCCGCCCCGGCGGCGGGTGACGCTGCCCTCGGATTGCCCCATGGGTGAACGCCGGGACCCCGGGGAACGCCGCGTGACACGGCGATGTCCGGGGCTCAGGGCATAATGGCGCGAATGGGGAAAAAACACATACTGACCTTTGGCCTGACCGGACTGGTGCTCGCCGCCTCGCTGGTGGCCTGCGACGACGGCCGCTCGGGGGCCCAGGACGCCGCCAACAAGCTCGCCTCCGGCCTCTCCGCGCTCGACGTCGGCGCGGTCCCGTTCCAGGGCAAGGACTCCTCCGCCGCAAATGACCGGCTGCACGAGGCCTTCAAGGCACTCGAACCGGCCAAGCCCACGGTCCACGGCGGCGACCTCACCGTGGACAAGGACACCGCCACCCTCCCGCTGGACATCAGCTGGACCATCGGTGGATCCGAATGGAAGTACACCGTGTCCGCCCAGCTGAAGAAGGCCGGAGACACCTGGCAGACCGTCTGGAAGCCGGACCTGCTGGCCCCGGGGCTGACCGATATCGAGGTGCTGGCCACCTCCACGCAGGCGCCGCAGCGGGCCGACATCCTCGGAGCCGGGGACGTGCCGCTGGTGACCTCCCGCGCGGTGGTCAACGTCGGCATCGACAAGACCACCCTCGGCGGAGCCGACCCGGCGGCTTCCGCCGCGAAGCTCGCGGCCCTGGTGGGCGTGGACCCGGCCGGGTACACCCAGCAGGTCCAGGCCGCCGGCCCGCAGGCCTTCGTCGCCGCCATCACGCTGCGGCAGGACGGCCGGACCGTCACGGACGAGCAGATCGCCGCGATCCCCGGAGCCCGGGCCATCGCCGACGCGCTTCCGCTGGCACCCACGCGGACCTTTGCCCGGGCCGTCCTCGGCTCCGTGGCCGAGGCCAGCGCCGAACAGATCGAAAAGTCCGGCGGCGCGCTCAAGAACGGGGACAGCACCGGCACCGGCGGCCTGCAGCAGCAGTACGACGCCCGGCTGCGCGGCACCGACGGCGTCCAGGTCTTCGCCCAGGTCCCCGGCCTCACTCCGGAACAACGCCAGGCCCAGCCCAACGCCGGCCGCCGGATGCTCTTCCAGGTCGCCATGAAGCCGGGCGCCCCGCTGAAGACCACCCTGGATCCGAAGCTGCAGCAGCTGGCCGAGGACACCCTGGCCAAGGTGGGACCGGCGTCCGCGATCGTGGCGCTCCGGCCCTCCAGCGGCGCCGTGCTTGCCGCCGCCTCCGGACCCGGCAGCAACGGCTACGACACCGCCATGCTGGGACAGTACGCCCCCGGATCCATCTTCAAGATCGTCGATTCCCTGGCGCTGATCCGCGGCGGCATGACCCCGGACAGCAAGGTCGACTGCCCCGCCACCCTGGAGGTGGACGGCCGGACCTTCAAGAACGCGGAGGGCTACCCTGCCTCCTCGCTGGGCTCGGTGGCCCTGCGGGATGCCTTCGCGCACTCCTGCAACACCGCCTTCATCAACGCCCGGGACAAGGTCAGCCAGGCCCAGCTGGAAAGCACCGCGGCGTCCCTGGGCGTGGGCGTCGACGCCCCGAAGCTCGGCGCGGCCGCGTTCCTGGGGTCCGTTCCCGGCCAGGCCGGCGGCACCGAACACGCCGCCTCGATGATCGGCCAGGGCAAGGTGCTGCTGTCCCCGCTTGTGGCGGCCGTGATGGCCGGTTCCGTGGCCAAGGGCGCCCCGGTGTCGCCGGTCCTGGTCACCAACCCCGATGCACCCGCCGGCACGCCGGGCGCCACCGGCTCCGCGTCTCCCGCGGCGACGGCAGCCTCAAGTGCTTCCGCCAGCGGGTCGCCGGGTGCGACCTCCACGGCGACCGCTGCCCCGACGGCCTCCGGCACCCCGCTGACCCCGGCCGAAGCGGCGTCCCTGGCCGACATGATGCGCGCCGTCATCACCTCCGGGCACGCCGGCTTCCTCGCCTCCGTCCCCGGCGCCCCGGTGGGGGCCAAGACGGGAACGGCCGAGTTTGGCTCGGACAACCCGCCGAAGACCCACGCCTGGATCGTGGCCACGCACGGCGACCTCGCCGTCGCCGTCTTCGTGGAGGACGGCGGGCTGGGTGCTACCACCTCCGGGCCGCTGCTCAAGGAGTTCCTGACCGGCGCCGGCTAGGCCGGCACCACGGAGCCCCGCGGCCGTGACCGCGGGGCTCCGTGCGAGGATGGAAGCGTGGCCCATATTGACGTTTCCGGCATCGACTACTTCCTCTCCGACGGCACCCAGCTGCTCAACGGCGTGACCTTCAAGGTCCCCGACGGCACCAAGACGGCGCTGATCGGACCCAACGGAACCGGCAAGACCACGCTCTTCCGCATCATCGCCGGTGACCTCACGCCGGACGAGGGCGTGATCGGCCGCTCCGGCAACATGGGCATCATGCGGCAGTTCGTCGGCCAGGTCCGCGACGACTCCACGGTCCGGGACCTGCTGGTCTCCGCCGCGCCGCCCGCGCTGGCCGCGGCCGCGCGCGCCGTCGACGAGGCCGAACTGGCCATGATGGAACACGACGACGAGCCGACCCAGATGAAGTACGCCCAGGCGATCGTCGACTGGGGCGACGCCGGCGGATACGACGTCGAAACCGTCTGGGACGAGGTCTGCATGGCCGCGCTGGGACTCCCCTTCGACCGCGCCCAGCACCGGCCGGCCTCAAGCCTGTCCGGCGGCGAACAGAAGCGGCTGGTCCTCGAGGCCCTCTTCGCCGGCCCGGACGAACTGCTGCTGCTGGACGAACCGGACAACTACCTCGACGTCCCCGGCAAGCGCTGGCTCGAGGCGAAGCTCAACGAGTCGAAGAAGACCGTGTTCTTCATCAGTCACGACCGCGAGCTGCTGAACAACGCCGCCGGCCGCATCGTCACCCTGGAACCGGGCATCAACGGCGCCGGCGCCTGGGTCCACGGCGGCGGCTTCGGCTCCTATGTAGAGGCCCGCGCGGACCGCAACGCCCGCTTCGAGGAGCTCCGCAAGCGCTGGGACGAGGAGCACGTGAAGCTCAAGGAACTCGTCAACATGTACAAGAACAAGGCCGCGTTCCGCTCCGACATGGCCAACCGGTACCACGCCGCGCAGACCCGGCTGGCGAAGTTCCTCGAGGCCGGCCCGCCCGAGGCCCTGCCGATCGAGCAGAACGTGCAGATGCGGCTCAAGGGCGGCCGGACCGCCAAGCGCGCCGTCGTGGCCGAAAAGCTGGAGCTCACCGGGCTGATGAAGCCGTTCTCCACCGAGATCTGGTTCGGTGACCGGGTGGGCGTGCTCGGCTCCAACGGCTCCGGCAAGAGCCACTTCCTGCGTCTGCTGGCGACCGGCGGCACCGACCCGGAACGCGAACACCTGCCCGTCTCCGCGCTGCCTGCGGCTCCCACCCCTCGCAAGCTCGGGGAGGGGCCCTCGCCGCAGCCGCTTGTCGAGATCGCCGAGGTCCCACACGAGGGCACGGTGAAGCTCGGCGCCCGGATCCGGCCCGGCTTCTTCGCCCAGACCCACGTCCGCCCGGACCTCCTGGGTAAGACCCTGCTGGAGATCCTGCACCGCGGCGACGAACACCGCTCCGGCCTGGCCCGCGAGGCCGCCGCCGGCGCGCTGGACGGCTACGGCCTGGCGGGCCAGTCCGAGCAGAAGTACGAGTCCCTCTCCGGCGGCCAGCAGGCCAGGTTCCAGATTCTGCTGCTGCAGCTCTCCGGCGCCACCCTGTTGTTGCTCGATGAACCCACCGACAACCTGGACCTGCACTCGGCCGAGGCGTTGGAACGCGCCATCGGCCACTTCGAGGGCACCGTCCTGGCCGTCACCCACGACCGCTGGTTCGCGCGGACCTTCGACCGCTTCCTCGTCTTCGGCTCCGACGGCAAGGTCTACGAATCCGCGGAGCCGGTCTGGGACGAAAAGCGCGTCGACCGGGTCCGCTGAATGCGCACATGAGCGTTGCGCGTGATCATTTGATCGTTTAACGCTACTGTTTGCTCATGAACACTGAGCAGCGGCACCGCCGCATCGGCGAACTGCTGCGCGGCCGCGACCGCGTGAGCGTGGAGGAACTGGTCGCCGAGTGCGGCGCCTCCGGCGCCACCATCCGGCGCGACCTGGACGTCCTGGCCCTCAACGGCGTGCTCCGCCGGGTCCATGGCGGGGCGCAGAGCCTCGTCGCGGGCGGCGAGCACCCCGAATACGGCCAGCGCGAACTCGAGGACCAGGAGGCCAAGGCGCGGATCGCCGCCGGCGTGGCCGGACTCCTCCGGGACCGGACCCACGTCTGGCTGGACAGCGGCACCACCGCCACCGAGGTGGCCCGGCAGCTGCAACACCGTGAACTGACCGTCATGCCCATGTCCCTGCCCGCCGTCAACGCCCTCGCCGGTGGCGCCACGGCCGGCCGGCGCGCCGGGTTGCTGTTGCCCGGTGGCAGCCTGAGCCCCGGGGAACTCTCCTTCCGCGGCCCGCTGACCGAGTCCACCGTCCGGGCCCTCCGGTTCGACACCGCCGTCGTCACCCCCTGCGCGGTGAGCCTGCGCGACGGCCTGCTGGCCCACGACCTGGAGGATGCCGCCGTCAAGCGCGCCGGACTTGAGTCGGCCGGTCGCGTGATCGCCGCCTGCTCGGCGGCCAAATGGGACGCCGGAGCCGTAGCGCTGGTGGCCGCCCTGGACGCCGTCGACGTCCTGGTGACCGACAAAGACCTGACCCCGGCGGACCGCGCCGAACTCGCCCGTCATTGTGTGGAAGTGGTAACCGTATGAGCAAGCTTCAGACCCGCCAACCCCTCAGGGCGGCGGCCGCGGCCACCTTCCTGGTCTTCGGCATCAACGGGCTGGTCTTCGCCAGCTGGGCCGCCCGGATCCCCGCGGTCACCGACATCCTGGGCATCACCTCGGGCCAGATGGGAACGCTGCTGCTCTGCGTGGCCGTCGGGTCGCTGATCGCCCTGCCGACCGCCGGCTGGGTGGTCAACCGGTTGGGCACGGCCAACACCATCCGGGCCGCCGGGCTGCTCGCGGCCGTCGCCGGTGCCGGCATCGCCATCTCCCTGAACGCCGTCTCGATCCCCGGGACCGCCGTCTCGCTGTTCTTCTTCGGGATCGGGATCGGGCTCTGGGACGTCTCGCAGAACATCGAAGGCGCCGACGTCGAACACCAACTGGGCCGCACCATCATGCCGCAGTTCCACGCCGCGTTCAGCGGCGGGGCGTTCGTGGGTGCCCTGATCGGTGCCGGGCTCTCCCAGCTGGGCATCGGCCTGCCCAGCCACCTGCTGGTCATCGCCGCCGTCGTGGTCGTCGCGGCGCTGACGGCGCCACGCTACTTCCTTCCGCATGCGGCGGGAGCGGACGGGTCGCACGACGCCGACGCCGGGGCGCCGCGCGCCGGCTCGGCCTGGCGGGAGGGCCGCACGGTGCTGATCGGCGTCGTCGTCCTCGGCGCCACCCTGACCGAGGGCGCCGGCAACGACTGGATCGCCAAGGCGGCCGTCGACGGCCTGGGCGCCCCGCAATCGACGGGGGCGCTGCTGTTTGCCGTCTTCGTCCTCGCCATGACCGCCATGCGCCTGTTCGGCGGCCGGCTGATCGACGGCTACGGCCGGGTGCCGGTGCTGCGCGCCAGCATGGGCGCCGCGGCCGCGGGACTTGCCCTGTTCGTCTTCGCCGGCAACCTCTGGGTGGCGGCCGGGGGCGCGGCACTCTGGGGAGTGGGGGCCGCCCTGGCCTTCCCTATGGGGATGTCCGCCGCGGCGGACGACCCGCGCCGCGCCGCCGTCCGGGTCTCCGTGGTGTCCACGCTGGGCTACGTCGCGTTCCTCGCCGGGCCTCCGCTGCTCGGCTACCTGGGCGACCTGACCGGCATCAGGCTGGCCCTGCTGGCCATCGGGGCGCCCATCCTGCTGGCGCTGCTGCTGGCGGGCGCCGCGAAGCCGCTCCGCGCCGGGTAGGGCACGCCGCCGCCGGGCCGGCAGTAAGGTGGGCAGATGCGAAGCATGCTGGCCAAAACCCCGCGCCACTTTGAGAAGCTGGACCGCCGGCTGGTGCGGAAGGTCTCGCGGCTCCCCCACGGCAGCCACGACGACTTCTTCCGGAACCTGTCCGCCGCCGCCAACCACGGCAAGCTCTGGATCGGGATCGCCGCCGGACTGGCCCTGGTTCCCGGCAAGACCCGCCGGGCCGCCCTGCACGGACTGCTGGCCCAGGGCGTGGCGTCCGCGGTGACGAACGTGGTCTTCAAGTCGCTGCTGCCCCGCCAGCGGCCCCTGCCCGAACACCTGCCGACCTTCCGGTTCGTGAATCCGCAGCCCACCAGCTCCTCCATGCCGTCGGGGCATTCGGCCTCCGCCGTGGCGTTCGCCGTGGGGGTGGGCCTGGTCCGGCCGGCCCTGGGCGCCGCCCTGGCCCCGGTCGCCGCGGGGGTGGCCTATTCGCGGGTGCACACCGGGGCGCACTGGCCCTCGGACGTCTTCTTCGGCTCCGCGATCGGCGCCGGGGCGGCCCTCGTGACCCGGCGCTGGTGGCCGGTCCGGCCGCCGTTTCCCGCCGTCCGACGCACCCCCGTGGAGGCCAACCGGCTGCCCGACGGCGAGGGGCTCGGCATCGCCGTGAACACCCTCGGAGGCTCCTACGCCGACCAGACCGCCGCCGCCCTCCAGGAAGTATTCCCCAAGGCGTATATCAAGGAAGTCCAGGCCGGCGAGGACGTCGACGCCGAAATTCAGGCGGTGGCCCGGCGGGAGGGGATCAAGGCCCTCGGCGTCTGGGGCGGGGACGGCACGGTCGGCACCGCCGCGGCCGCCGCCGTCGAACACTCCCTGCCGCTGCTGGTCCTGCCCGGCGGCACCCTGAACCACTTCGCCCGCGACGCCGGCACCCCTACCCTGCAGGCCGCCGTCGACGCCGCGACCCGGGGCGAGGCCGCCCGCGCCGACATCGGCCACGTCGCGGTGGAACGCGGCCTCCCGGACGACCCGGTCCGGCAGCACCTGACAATGCTCAACACCGCCAGCATCGGGCTCTATCCCAACCTGGTCCGGCGCCGCGAACAGCTCCAGCCCGCCCTCGGCAAGCCGCTGGCCGGCGTCGTGGCGATGTTCCGGACCTTCGCCGCCGGAACGCCCAGCACCCTGGTGGTGGACGGGGTGCGGCACAAGCTCTGGATCCTGTACGTGGGCCGCGGCCGCTACTACCCGCGCGATCACGCCCCGCTGGTCCGCCCGGTGCTCGACGACGGCGTCCTGGACCTCCGGATGATCACCGCGGACGAGTCCTTTGCCCGGCTCCGCCTGCTCTGGGCGGTGCTGACCGGGACGGTGGCGACCTCCGGCATCACGCACCTGCGCGAGGCCACGCGGATCCGGGTGGAACCCGCCGGACCCACCATGGTGCTGGCCGTCGACGGGGAGGTCATGCCCGGCGTCCGGGCCGTGGAGTTCTCGGTCCAGCCCGGCGGCCTGGTCTATTACACGCCGCGGGAGCAGGACTGACGGGGGTCCCGGCACCGTGCCGGGACCCTGAGTCGACCCTGAAACATCCCTTAAACCGTTGCCAAACCGGTCCGGTTGGCGGACGGCATGGGTAGCGTGGGGAGCACACAGCCACCGCTACGCAAAGGACCGCTTCTATGATCGAGGCCAGAGGCCTGACGAAGGTCTACGGCGACAAAACCGCCGTCGCCGGAGTTGATTTCACCGTCCAGCCGGGACGGGTCACCGGCTTCCTGGGCCCCAACGGGGCCGGGAAGTCGACCACCATGAGGATGATCATGGGACTGGACCGCCCGACGTCGGGCACCGTGACCGTCGACGGCGTCCCGTACGCCCGGCACGCCGCGCCGCTGCGCGACGTCGGCGCCCTGCTCGACGCCAAGGCCGTCCACACCAGCCGGTCCGCCTACAACCACCTGCTCGCCATGGCCGCGACCCACGGCATCCCGAAGCAGCGGGTCCGGGACGTCATCGAGATGACCGGCCTCGGCGAGGTGGCGCGCAAGAAGGTGGGCGGCTTCTCCCTCGGCATGGGTCAGCGGCTCGGCATCGCCGCGGCCCTGCTGGGCGACCCGCGTACCGTCATCCTCGACGAGCCGGTCAACGGCCTGGACCCCGAGGGCGTGGTCTGGGTCCGCAACCTGGTCAAGTACCTGGCCTCGGAGGGCCGCACGGTGTTCCTCTCCAGCCACCTGATGAGCGAAATGGCCGTCACCGCGGACCACCTGATCGTGATCGGCCGCGGCCGGATCATCGCCGACGCGCCGATCCAGGACATCATCACCGGCAAGGACCGGGGCAGGGTGCGGGTCCGGACCGACCAGGCCGCCGAACTGACGCGCCTGCTCACCGCCGACGGCGCCACCGTGGACGGCCAGGAGAACGAACTGCTCGAAGTCACCGGCCTGGAGCCGCGCCGGATCGCCCGGACCGCGCTGGAGCACGGCGTCATGATCTACGAACTCACCCCGCTCCGCGCCAGCCTCGAGGAGGCCTACATGGAGCTGACCAAGGACGAGGTCGAATACCACTCGCTGATCACCACGGGCGACACCGCCCACGCCCAGGCCGGAGGCAACTGAACCATGAGCTCCACCACCATCGACCCCACGCCCTCCCGCCGCGAACCCGGCGGCCCGGCCCACGCCGCCGGCGGCAGCGGACGCCCCGCCGGCCTCAGCACCGGACCCGGCCCCAGCTTCCCGCGGGTCCTCAACGCCGAATTCATCAAGTTCCGCTCCCTGCTCTCGACCGTGATCCTGCTGGTCGCCACCGCCGCGGTCATCGTGGGCATCGGCGCCCTCGCGTCCTGGGGCATCGGCCAGGCCCTCCAGTCCTCCGGCGCCGATCCCCAGCGCTCCGCCGCACTGGCCGCCCAGGGTGACATCGCGGCGTCGGCCCCGGGTGCCGGGATCTCCTTCGCCCAGTTGATCCTCGGTTCCCTGGCGGTCCTGATCATCAGCTCGGAGTTCACCACCGGCATGGCGCGCTCCACGTTCACGGCCGTACCGCGCCGCATCCCGGCCTTCGTGGCCAAGCTGATCGTCGTGGCGGTCTCCGCGTTTGTTGTCACCGCGGTGTCGCTGTACATCTCCGGCGTCGTGGCGGTGCCGATCTTCGAGCAGTACGGCCACACCCTGGATGTCTCCAGTGACCACTACTGGCGCACCCTGCTGATCAACAGCGCCTACGTGGCAGCCGTCGCCGCCATCGGCCTGGCGCTCGGGGCCCTGCTGCGCAACTCGGCCGGCGGCATCATGGCCCTGGTGGGACTGTTCTTCGTGCTGCCGATCGCCCTGCAGATCATCCAGGGCGACGTGGTCAAGGAACTGCGCAAGTACACCCCGGACAGCACCCTGACCCCGATGACCGCGTCCCAGCACCTCCCGGACACCCTCGAGGCGTGGCAGGCCGCGCTGGTGCTCGGCGCCTGGGTGGTCATCCCGCTGGTCCTGGCCGGCTTCCTGCTGAAGAAACGCGACGTCTAAACCGGGGCTACCCGCCGGTGCCCCCGCCAGGGGTACCCGCGGGTAGCTCCGACGCGGGGCCAGGCAGAGCCTGAAGCAGTGGTTTCAGGCACATTTCAGAATTGCCTGAGAGGCAACAGGCTTTGACCGCCGGGCGCCCGGGCTGGAATCGCGCCCGAAATCACGCACCGTAATCTGTGGGATTGCACAGGACACCGCCTTCCGCGGCCGGTCTACTGTGAAACGACCTTGTGGTCCGCAGCACACGCCCCCCGGCCCCTGAGCCCGGCGTGCGGGCCCGGACCTAGACCACCCACAAAGGACGGCGCTTCATGCAGGCTGACCAGCAACTCTCCAAGTCCCTCAAACCCCGGCACCTCTCGATGATCGCCATCGCCGGCGTCATCGGCGCCGGGCTCTTCGTCGGCTCCGGCGCCGCCATCCAGCAGGCCGGCCCGGGCATCCTGGTCGCCTACCTGGCCGCCGGCCTCGTCGTCATCCTCGTCATGCGGATGCTTGGCGAAATGGCCGCGGCAAACCCGGAAACCGGCTCCTTCTCCACCTACGCTGACAGGGCCCTGGGCCGCTGGGCCGGGTTCAGCATCGGCTGGCTCTACGCCTGGTTCTGGATCATCGTCCTCGGCATCGAGGCCACTGCCGGCGCCGCGATCATGCACCGCTGGGTGCCCGGCATCGACCAGTGGGTCTGGGCCCTGGCCCTGATGATCCTGCTGACACTGACCAACCTCGGCTCGGTGAAGTCCTACGGTGAGTTCGAATTCTGGTTCGCCTCCATCAAGGTCGCCGCGATCGTCCTTTTCCTGCTCTTCGGCGTCGCCGCCATCCTCGGCCTGATCCCCGGCGTCCCCGCCCCGGGCCTGGACAACCTGGTCAACAAGGGCGGCTTCATGCCCAACGGACCGGGCGCCGTCCTGGCCGGCATCCTGGTGGTCGTCTTCTCCTTCTTCGGCGCCGAAATCGCCACGATCGCCGCCGGCGAATCCGAGAACCCGGTCGACGCCGTCAAGAAGGCCGTGAAGTCCACGGTGTGGCGCATCCTGGTCTTCTACATCGGCTCCATCGCCATCGTCGTGACCCTGCTGCCCTGGAACAGCGCCTCCGTGGCCAAGAGCCCGTACGTCGCCGTGATCGAACTCTTCGGCATCCCCGGCGCCGGCACCATCATGGACATCGTGGTGCTCACCTCGGTCCTGTCCTGCCTCAACTCCGGCCTCTACACCGCCAGCCGGATGCTCTTCTCCCTCTCCCGCCGCGGTGACGCCCCCAAGTCCTGGATGCGGATCTCCAAGCGCGGCGTCCCGGCCGGCGCCGTGCTGGCCTCCACCGTGGTCGGCTTCATCACCGTGGGCCTGAACTACATCGCCCCGGACACCGTGTTCCTCTTCCTGGTCAACACCTCCGGCGCGATCGCCCTGTTCGTCTGGCTCGTCATCGCCGTCTCGCAGCTGATCCTGCGCCGCCGGATGGGCGCCGCCGCCAGCGAACTGCAGCTGAAGATGTGGCTCTTCCCGTACCTGACCTGGGCCGCGATCATCAGCATCGTGGCGCTGCTGATCGGCATGGTGATCCTGGACAGCACCCGCGAATCGCTGCTGCTCTCGCTGGCCCTCGCCGCCGTCGTCGTCGGTATTGGGCTCTTCCGCTACCGCGGCCGGGGCCACGCCCCCGCGGGTGACGCCACCGCCCGAAACGCCGCCGAGGTCACCGACGCCGAGCCCGCCGTCACCGGCCCGGCCAAGTAAATCCCGCCGTTCCTCCCCCGCCGCCGCGTCTCCGCGGGCCGGCGGGGGAGGAACGGGCTCCGGTTAGACTCGGAGCCATGTCTTCCACCGCAGCAGAGCACATCCAGGACCTCGGCGCGTACGTCAGCGCCTCCCCGTCGAGCTTCCACGCCGTCCACGAGGCCGCCCGCCGCCTGGATGAGGCCGGGTTCACCGCCCTCGACGAACTGCAGCCCTGGCCCACCGCCGCGGAATCCGACGCCGGCACCGGCCGGTTCTACATGCTGCGCGACGGCGCCCTGATCGCCTGGGTAGTCCCGGAAGGGGCTGGCCCCGTCACTGGCTTCAACATCCTCGGCGCCCACACCGACTCGCCGTCCTTCAAGCTCAAGCCCAAGCCCAGCACCGGCAAGTTCGGCTGGCTCCAGGCCGGCGTCGAGGTCTACGGCGGCCCGCTGCTGAACTCCTGGCTGGACCGGGAACTGCAGCTCGCCGGCCGCCTGGTGATGCTCGACGGCACCGAACACCTCACCGCCACCGGCCCGCTGCTGCGCTTCCCCCAGCTCGCCATCCACCTGGACCGCGCCGTCAACGACGGTCTCGCCCTGGACAAGCAGCAGCACATGAACCCGGTCTACGGCCTCGGTGACCCGGCAGATTCCGACCTCCTGGCCCTCCTCGCGGACCGGGTCGAAGGCGCCACGGTGGACCCCGCGCAGATCGGCGGCTACGACGTCGTCATCGCCGACACCCAGCCCCCCGCCGTCTTCGGCGCCCGCGGCGAGTTCTTCGCCTCCGGCCGCCTCGACAACCTCTCCGCCACGCACGCCGGCCTCATCGCCCTGATCGACCACGCCGCGGGGCCGGTCCCGGCGGACGGACCGATCGCCGTCCTCGCCGCCTTCGACCACGAAGAGATCGGTTCCGCCTCCCGCTCCGGCGCCTGCGGCCCGGTCCTCGAGGACGTCCTGGTCCGCATCTCCGACGGCCTCGGCGCCACCGCCAGCCAGCGCCGGCAGGCCTTCGCCGCGTCCTTCTGCGTCTCCGCCGACGCCGGCCACGCCGTGCACCCGAACTACCCGGAACGGCACGATCCGGCCAACCGGCCGGTCCTCAACGGCGGACCGCTGCTGAAGATCAACGCCAACCAGCGCTACGCCACCGACGCCACCGGAGCGGCCCTCTGGGCGCGGCTCTGCACCGAGTCCGGCGTCCCGTACCAGGAATTCGTCTCCAACAACGTGATGCCGTGCGGCTCCACGATCGGGCCGCTGACCGCCACCCGCCTGGGCATCCGCACCGTCGACGTCGGCGTCCCGCTGCTCTCGATGCACTCCGCGCGGGAACTTTGCGGCGTCGAGGACCCGCACCGCCTGGCCACGGTCACGGGCGCCTTCTTCCGCACCGCCGCCGGTCAGGCCGGCTAGGAGCTGGCGAGGCCGATCACCACGTTGATGGTGGCGGCGAGGATCACGGTGCCGAAAAGGTAGGAGAGCAGGCTGTGCTTGAGGGCCTCGGCCCGGATGGCGTGGTTCTTCAACGCGGTGTCCGAGACCTGGTAGGTCATGCCCAGGCTGGTGGCGAGGTACGCGAAGTCCGTGTACTGCGGCGGCTCCGGCTGGTTGAAGTCGATGCCGCCCACTGCGGCACCCGCCCTGGCAGAGGTGCTGAAGTACAGGGCGGCGTAGCGCAGGGTGAAGAGCGTCTGCACGAGCATCCAGGACAGCGCCGTGGAGGCCAGGGCCAGCAGCCCGCCGGCCAGCCGGAATCCGCCGCTGCCGCTGTGCGAATCGATGACGACGGCGGCAACCGCTGCGAGGCTCGCCAGGTTGGCGGCGAGGATCATCAGGTCCGTCACCCGGTGCGAGGGGTCCTCCGAGGTGGCATGGGCCCGCGTCCCCGCCGCATCCAGCCGTCCGATCACGATCCACACCCAGGCGACATAGATGAAGGCCGCGACGCTCCAGCCCACCGCCGGAGCCTCAACCCACCGCCCGCCGAGGCCGGCGGCGACGCCGGACGCCAGTCCGGCGGCGAGCATGACGACGAAACGGAGCCGGCTGCGGCGGATGGGGAAGCCGGTGGACTGCGGAGCGGTGGCCGGGGTCATGAGCAGATCATGGCACAGGGACCTTGGCCGGAAGTTATCCACACCGCCGCGGGCCCGCTTCCCCGCCGCCCCGCGGGGGATTACGGTGGGTGCAGAGTCGCCGAAAACGCCCCGGATGCACTAAGCTGTTGAAGTCTGTGCTGCGTCACGCCCCCGTTCCGGGTGCGCGGCCGTGCAGTCACCGCAAATGAACCTCCTGTTACGGAAATGCCGTAACCGCTTAGCCCAAAGGAGGTGGGTTCACATATGCGTCCTTACGAATTGATGGTAATCATCGACCCCGAGGTCGAAGAGCGTACCGTTGAGCCGTCGCTTCAGAAGTTCCTGAATGTCATCACCAACGATGGTGGAACCATCGAAAAGGTTGACATCTGGGGCCGTCGTCGACTGGCTTACGAAATCCAGAAGAAGTCCGAAGGTATCTACGCCGTGGTGAACTTCACCGCTGAGCCGGCTACCGCCAAGGAACTTGACCGCCAGCTGAGTCTTAACGAGACCATCATGCGCACCAAGATCATCCGCCCCGAAGAGCAGAAGGTTGTTGCTGAGTAATTCAGCTCCACCCCTCAATCTTTAACCCCGTAGGAACGAACAAGGAGGCAGTAGATGGCAGGCGAGACCACTATTACGGTCATCGGTAATCTCACCAATGACCCCGAACTGAGGTTCACCCCGTCAGGTTCGGCAGTAGCGAACTTCACCATCGCTTCTACGCCCCGCACGTTCGACCGCCAGTCCAACGAGTGGAAGGACGGGGAAACCCTGTTCCTCCGCGCTTCGGTCTGGCGTGAAGCAGCCGAAAACGTCGCCGAGTCCCTGACCAAGGGCATGCGCGTGATTGTTTCCGGCCGCTTGAAGAGCCGTTCCTACGAAACCAAGGAAGGCGAGAAGCGCACCGTTATCGAGCTGGAAGTCGACGAGATCGGCCCCAGCCTGCGCTACGCCAATGCCAAGGTCAACCGCACCCAGCGCTCCGGCGGGGGTGGCGCCGGAAACGGCGGCCAGGGTGGCTTCGGCGGCGGCAACAGCGGCGGTTTCGGTGGCAACTCTGGTGGAAACCAGGGCGGCAACTCGGGTGGAAACTGGGGCGGCGGCCAGCAGGCTGCGCAGGATGATCCGTGGGCAACGCCCGGGGTCAGCAATGCCGGCGGCTGGGGCAACGGCCCGGATTCCGAACCTCCCTTCTAAACACCATATAAAGGTCCGACGCCGGACCCGCACGGGCGCCCCAGGGCGGCCGCGAGAGAACGGCGGCGGATCACCACCATCCCGTGGATCAATATCCACGGGCTCCATCGAATAGGAGCTCCACGATGGCTAAGGCTGAACTCCGTAAGCCCAAACCAAAGTCCAACCCCTTGAAGGCCGCTGACATCACTGTCATCGACTACAAGGACGTAGCATTGCTGCGCAAGTTCATCTCCGACCGCGGCAAGATCCGCGCCCGTCGCGTCACCGGCGTCACGGTCCAGGAACAGCGCAAGATCGCACAGGCAATCAAGAACGCCCGCGAAGTTGCTCTGCTGCCTTACTCCGGCGCTGGCCGCGGCTAAGGAAGGGATTAACTAACATGGCAAAGCTCATTCTGACCCACGAAGTCACCGGTCTCGGTGCTGCTGGCGACGTTGTCGAGGTCAAGGACGGTTACGCCCGTAACTACCTGCTGCCCCGCAACTTCGCCCTGACCTGGTCCAAGGGTGGCGAGAAGCAGGTTGAGTCCATCAAGGCCGCCCGCGCCGCCCGCGAGCACGCTTCCCTGGAAGACGCTCAGAAGCAGGCTGCGGCTCTGCAGGCCAAGCCGGTCAAGCTCGTCGTCAAGGCCGGCGAAACCGGCCGCCTGTTCGGCACCGTCAAGCAGGGCGACGTCGCCGACGCCGTTGAGGCCGCTGGCCTCGGCCGCATCGACAAGCGCAAGGTTGAACTGCCGGCTCACATCAAGTCGACCGGTTCCTACCAGGCCAACGTCCGTCTCCACGACGACGTTTCCGCTGTGATCGAACTCGACGTCGTCGCAGGGAAGTAGTCTTTACGACTGACTGACTGCACGACGGGGAGGCCCCCGCCTCCGGATCCCCTCAGGGAACCGGGAGCGGGGGCCTTCTGCGTTAACTCCCCGCAGAGGACCGGGCCGCACGCCCGGGACCGGCGGCGGTGATAGCCTGCGGCAGGTGACCGATAATCCTGCACCCCGGCTTCGCCCCTTCGCCCAGGTCGACGTTTTCTCCGCCGAACCCTACCGCGGGAATCCGCTGGCAGTGGTGCTCGACGGAGACGGCCTCGACGCCCAGGCCATGCAGAGATTCGCCAACTGGACCAATCTCTCGGAGACCACCTTCCTGCTGCCGCCCACGGATCCCCGTGCCGACTACCGGGTCCGGATCTTCACCGGCAGCGAGGAGTTTCCCTTCGCCGGCCACCCGACCCTGGGGTCTGCCCATGCCTGGCTCGAGGCGGGCGGCATCCCCCGGCGGGACGGGGAGCTGGTGCAGGAATGCGCCGCCGGTCTGGTGCGCGTGAGGCGCGACGGCGGCCGCCTGGCCTTCGCGGCACCACCGCTGACCCGCTCGGGGCCGGTGGCGGAGGCGGACCTGGGCCGCATCGCGGCCGGGTTGCGGTTGACCCGGCACGAACTCCTGGACGCGTCCTGGCTGGTCAACGGGCCGGAATGGATCGGTGTCCTGCTGGAATCCGCGGAGCAGGTGCTCGCCATCAGGCCCGACTATGCCGCGCTGGCCGGGCTGAAGGTCGGCGTGATCGGCCCCCACCCGGACGGATCGGAGCCGGGCTTCGAGGTCCGCACCTTTATCCCCGGAGACGCGGCCGCTGAAGACCCGGTCACGGGAAGTTTCAACGCCGGGGCGGCCCAGTGGCTGATCGGAACCGGCCGGGCGCCCAGCTCCTACCTGGCGGCGCAGGGGACGGTGCTGGGCCGTGCCGGGCGCGTCCACATCGAGGCTGCCGGTGACGATATCTGGGTTGGCGGAAGCTCCGTGAGTTGCATCGAGGGATTCGTCCTCCTCTGAACGGCTCCTCTGAACGATTGGAGGCATGGGAAGCGGAGGGGAATAAAGCGCCACGGCACCGGCTTCTATAGGTAGATGCAAATGCATGTACCTCGATTTTAGGAGCGCACCGTGGAAACCCGCCGCATTACCGTCCTCTCCGCCGGACTCGGCGTCCCCTCCTCCAGCCGCCTGCTGGCCGACCAGCTGGCGGCCGCCGCCAAGGGCAGGCTGGAGCGCGAGGGCTACGCCGTCACTGTCGACGTGGTGGAACTGCGCGACCTGGCCGTGGACATCGCCAACAACTTCGTCACCGGGTACGCCGGCCCGCGGCTGGCGGAAGTGATCGCCGGCGTCGAGGCCTCTGAGGGCCTGATTGCCGTCACCCCGGTCTTCAGCGCCTCCTACAGCGGTCTGTTCAAGTCCTTCATCGACGTGCTGGACCCCAAGTCCCTCGACGGCAAGGCGGTGCTCCTGGGCGCCACCGGCGGCACGGACCGGCACCAGATGGTGCTGGACTACGCCATGCGGCCACTCTTCAGCTACCTCCGGACGCGTACGGCGGCCACCGGCGTCTTCGCCGGCCCCCAGGACTGGGGGACCGCGGGCGACGGCGGCTCGCCCCTCTCGTCACGGATCGAACGGGCCGCGGGGGAGTTCGCGGCCCTGCTTCAGGGTCCGCAGCCGGGCCGCCGGCAGGAACCCGCGGCGTCGCTGCCCTTCGAGCAGCTGCTGGCCGGCATCTCGGGCGGACACTAGGGAGCAGCGGCGCCCGGACCGGGTGTCAGCGCCGGGTGTCAGTCGTCCAGGAGGGCGATGAACTCCCGGGCCTCGTCGAGGGTGATATCCGAGTGGCGGCAGAGCGCCGCCGCGGCGCCCTCGACGTCGCCTTCGGCGGCCTGGCGGCGGATCCGGCCGTAGATCTCGTCGTTGAGCATGGTGCTGCTGACTTCCCGGGTGACCTCGCCCCTGCTGGCGATGGCACGGTAGCGGTAGGGGAAGTGCTGCGGCGCCTCGGAGTCCTCGGTCGGCGCGTCCGCCGGGGCGGCCTCCCGGAACGGCTGGGGATGGGCCGCCAGCGCCGCGACGGCGTCACGTGCGGCGCGCAGGCCCGTCCCGGTCGCCTCCCGGTAGGCCTGGATGGCGGCCACCGCCTGCCCGCGGGCAATGAGGGCGTAGACCCGGCGGTGCTGGTTCTGGTCCAGGCCCTGCGCGGCGGCACGGGCGGCCTCCGGAGAGGACGGGGCGCCGGTGGGGCCCGAATCCACCCCGGCGTTCCGCCGCCGGCCCAGCGCCCGCGCCACGAGAATGACGACGACGGCGGCGAGCACCAGGATGGCAAGGGGGATGAGTAGGGCTTCCATACGTTCTGGACCAATCCTTGGGGGTGCGGGTGCGGGTTTTGATGCGGGTGCGGGCCGGAGGCCGGTCGGGGCCGGACGGGCCGGCGGTTTGTAGACTGTCGCGCACCGTTATCCACAGCATATTCCGCCCGCCGTATGGCGGAACCCGGGATCGGGGGCGGAGCGGCGCGGAATCGGTGATATGCATCACAGAATAGGCATATGTGCGGAGTTTTCCGGCCGGAATGTGCTGCAGTTTCCCCAGCACAGCCGTCGCGGCTGTGGATGAAAGTTTTCCAAAATTCTTTTGCGTCCACAGCCTGAACGCAGTGTTTCCGCAGGTCAGAGGCGATGTATGAGCGAAACAATATTCTTTTCCACAGAACTTCCCACAGGCTGTGCACAAGCAGGGGGCGGTGCTCCACACCTTATCCACAGCCCCGGTGGACAACCGGGTTGGAGCCAGGCCCCCGGGGGGATAGCGTGGCGGGAGACCAGCGGCAGCCGGGCCCCACACCGCCATCCTGTCAGTGCCCGCTGATACACCTGACGCATGGGACGGAAGCCGCCGGCGGCGGCGCCCCACGGCACACAACGAAGGACGGCAGTTTTGTCAGTTACGCATCTGGACTCGATCGAGGGAACCCGGGGAGCAGAGGGCAGCCGCAAGCCGCCTCAGGACATTCCGGCCGAGCAGTCCGTGCTGGGCGGCATGATGCTCTCCAAGGATGCCATCGCCGACGTCGTCGAAATCCTGCGCGGCCAGGACTTCTACCGCCCGGCCCACGAGACCATCTATGAGGCCATCATCGACCTCTACGGCCGGGGCGAGCCCGCCGACGCCGTCACCGTCTCCGATGAACTGACCAAGCGCGGCGAAATCAACCGCATCGGCGGGCCCGCCTACCTGCACGAGCTGATCCAGACCGTTCCCACGGCCGCGAATGCCGGGTACTACGCGGAGATCGTGGCCGAACGCGCCGTGCTCCGCCGCCTGGTGAACGCCGGGACCAAGATCGTCCAGCTCGGCTACGGCCAGGACGGCGAGGTGGAGGACCTGGTCAACCAGGCCCAGGCCGAGGTCTACGCCGTGGCCGAGCGCCGCACCGCCGAGGACTACGTGGTCCTCAAGGACGTCATGGAATCCACGGTGGACGAGATCGAGGCCTCAGGCCACCGCGGCGAGGGCATGGTGGGCGTCCCCACCGGCTTCTACGAGCTCGATGAGCTGACGCACGGCCTGCACCCGGGCCAGATGATCGTCATCGCCGCGCGCCCCGCCGTCGGTAAGTCCACGTTCGCGCTGGACTTTGCCCGCTCGGCCGCGATCAAGAACAACCTCGCCACCGTCATGTTCTCCCTGGAAATGGGCCGGAACGAGATTGCCATGCGCCTGCTCTCCGCGGAAGCCACGATCGGCCTGCAGGACCTGCGCAAGGGCACCATCAAGGACGAACAGTGGTCCAAGATCGCCACCACGATGGGCCGGATGAATGACGCCCCGCTGTTCATCGACGACAGTCCCAACATGTCCCTGATGGAAATCCGCGCCAAGTGCCGCCGCCTGAAGCAGCAGCACGACCTCAAGCTGGTCATCCTCGACTACCTGCAGCTGATGAGCTCGGGCAAGAAGGTCGAATCCCGCCAGCAGGAAGTATCCGAGTTCTCCCGTGCCCTGAAGCTGCTGGCCAAGGAACTCCAGGTCCCGGTGATCGCCCTCTCGCAGCTGAACCGTGGCTCGGAACAGCGCCAGGACAAGCGGCCGATGGTCTCCGACCTGCGTGAATCCGGCTCCATCGAGCAGGACGCCGACATGGTCATCCTGCTGCACCGCGAAGACGTCTACGACAAGGAGTCCCCCCGCGCCGGCGAGGCGGACATCCTGATCGCCAAGCACCGTAACGGTCCCACCAAGGACATCGTGGTCGCCTTCCAGGGCCACTACTCCCGGTTCGCCAACATGGCCGGCGACGCCGGCGGCGGCGGGGGCTTCTAGGCCGGACCCGCCGGCCGGTCGGGGAGCAGGTGGTTGGGCAGCCGGTTCCCGGGGGCCCGGCCGCGGATCTCCAACAGCTCCCGGGCGTGGGCGTGCAGCCGCCGGTCCTCGTCCGAGGCCGGCACCCACTGCCGTACCGGGACCGAGGTGCCCGTCGCGTCCCGGGCCACCATCACGGTCAGGCAGTAGGTGGTCAGGTTCAGTTCGTGGCCCTTGGGGTCCCCGGAGCGGACGTGCACCGCGATGTGCATGCCCTTGGTGCCGGTGTACACCAGCCGCGCCTCGACCTCCACGATGTGACCGATCAGCAGCGGACGGTAGAACCGCACCCCGCCGGAGAACACGGCCACCGTGTCCATCCCGCAGTACCGGGAGGCGCAGACGTAGGCCGCCTCGTCGATCCACTTCATCACGATGCCGCCGTGCACCTTGCCGCCCCAGTTCACGTCCGTGGGCGCGGCCATGAAGCGGAGCGTGACGCGTTCGGCCGTGCCGGCGGCGGTGTATTCCTGCCGGTTCATGGTCTCGACGATCTCCTCGCGGACCTTGATCCGCGCCAGCGCATGGTCCCGCTCCTCGATCTCCGCCGGGGTGGCGGGCTCGAACTGCGGCACCGGGATGGGTTTGCCGTCCGCGCCCACGGCCACGAAAATCACCAGGCACTGGCTGCGCATGGTGGCGGGGCCGCCCTTCGGATCGCCAGAGGACACCACGGTCCGGATGTGCATGGAGGACCGGCCGGTGTAGACGATCGTGGCCTCCACCTCCACCATGTCCCCGCTGTTGACCGGGTCCGCGAAGTGGATGTTGCCCACGTAGGCGGTCACGCAATAAGACTTCGCCCAGCCGACCGCCGCGGCATAGGCGGCTTTGTCCACCCATTCGAGGACCGTCCCGGCGTCCACGGAGCCGCTGTGGCCGACGTCGGTGGGCGCGGCCAGGAAGCGGAGGGTGACGGCATTGTCGGGGGACTCATCCATGCCTGCGAGTGTACTGACGCGGCCGTGGGCGGACACAGGCGCAATGACACATTCGCGCGCACCCGCGCCACACGGGACGGCTAGGGTGGAGCCGTGCCCGCGCAACCCACCACCACCACTATCGCCCGCCCGGACCAGCGCCGGGAGATCCTGCGCCTGGCCGTCCCGGCCTTCGGCGCGCTGATCGCCGAGCCGCTGTTCCTGCTCGCCGACTCCGCGATCGTTGGCCACCTCGGCGTCGCGGAACTGGCCGGCGTCGGTCTCGCCTCCGCCGTCCTGCACACCGCCGTCGGGCTGATGGTGTTCCTGGCGTACTCCCCCACCCCCGCCGTCGCCCGCGCCGTCGGCCGCGGCGACCTGGCCCGCGCCCTGGCGTCCGGCCGCGACGGACTCTGGCTGGCGCTGCTCCTTGGCGCAGCCCTGGCCGCCGCCGGCGCCCTCGCCGCCGGGCCGCTGCTGGACCTGATGGGGGCCCATGGCGAGGTGCGCACCTTCGCCGTGGACTACCTTCGCTGGTCGATGCCCGGCCTGGTCGCCATGCTGCTGATCTTCGCCGGGACCGGGGTGCTCCGGGGGCTGCAGGACACCCGGACGCCGCTCGTGGTGGCCACCGCCGGGTTCGCCGTCAACATCGGCCTCAACGCGTTCCTGGTCTACGGGCTGGGGCTGTCCGTCACCGGGTCGGCGCTCGGCACCAGCATCGCCCAATGGGGCATGGCGCTGGTCTATGTGGTGATGGTGCAGCGCACCGCCCGCCGGCACGGGGTCCCGCTGCGGCCGGACTGGCTCGGCATCCGCGCCCTGACGCAGGTGGGGTCTTGGCTGATGCTGCGCACCCTCAGCCTGCGCGTCGCGATCCTCGCCACCGTGCTCGTGGCCACCGCCCAAGGCGCCGTGAACCTGGCCGCCCACCAGCTCGCGATGACCGTCTTCACCTTCCTCGCCTTCGCCCTCGACGCCCTGGCGATTGCCGCCCAGGCCCTGATCGGGAAGGAATTGGGCGCCTCACACCCGGCGGCGGCCCGGGAGCTGACCCGGACCATGGTCCGCTGGGGCCTGGGCTTCGGCGTGCTGACGGGGGTGCTGCTGGCGGTGGCTGCCCCGTGGGCGGGCCTGCTGTTCACCGCCGACGACGGCGTGCGCTCCACCCTGGCGCTGGCGCTGTGGGTCCTCGCCGCGGGCCAGCCGCTGGCCGGCTACGTGTTCGTCCTGGACGGCGTGCTGATCGGCGCCGGGGACGCCACGTACCTGGCGGTGGCCGGCGTCGTCAATCTGCTGGTGTACCTGCCGCTGCTGCTGGTGGTCCGGCTTTCCGGGGCCGCCGGGGGAGAGGGGCTGCTCTGGCTCTGGGCCGCGTTCTCCTTCGGCTACCTCGGCGCCCGGGCCGTGACCCTGGGGCTCCGGGCCCGCACGGACCGCTGGATGCGGCTGGGCGACGCCTGAGGCCCGCCAGCGCCTAAACTGGACGGGTGACTCTCCCCGCCACCCCGAGCCCCTCGACCGCCCCGACCGCCGCCCCGGACCTTTGGAAGCCGGTCCTGCTGCGCGCCGCCGTCGCCCTGGTCTTCGGCGCCGTCACCGTCTTCTGGGCGGCTCCGCCGGTCCCGGCGATGGGCTGGACCGCCGGACTCTACCTGCTGGCCACCGGCGTGGTGCTGCTCTGGGGCGCCCGCCGGACCGGCCTGGCCGCCGGCAGCCCGCAAGCGCGTCTCCTGGCCGCCGCCGGCGCCATCCTGGCCGGCACCGGGGCCGCAGTGGCGCTGCTGCCCTCCAACCTGGTCTTCGGCGTCGTCGGCGCCCTGGGCCTGGCACTGGCCGGCGCGGCCGAGCTGATCCTCGGGATCGCCACCCGCGGCCGGTCGGTGCTGGCCCGGGACTGGATCACCTCCGGCATCATCGGCCTCGGCACGGCCGTGGGGCTGCCGTTCTTCATCGACCTGGGCCCGCACGCCCTCCTCGGTGTGGCCGGCGGCGGCGCCATTATCGGCGGCGTGCTGTGGACGCTGGCCGGGCTGACCCTGCGGCACGATGCGCGGGGCGTTTCCGCCGAGGCCGTAAACTAGACAGGACAGGTTCTACCCGGCGTAGAACATTTGCGCGATCGCGACTGCCACGCCCCACGGCGCTGGCGGCAGGAGGAAAGCACCTTGGCACAGCAGAACCCAGGAGAACGCCGCACGATGCGGACTTCGGTCAAGGGACCGCTGATGTTCTCCGCCTTCTTCGCGGTGCTGGCCTTCTTCGCCGTCCTCATCTTCGCCTCCGGCGGCAGCGCCAAGGCCCCCCGCTTTGACCTGGCCTTCACCGGCGCCGGCATCGCCTTCATCGTCACCCTGGTGATCGCCGCGATGCTCTCCATGAGCTACAAGGAGAACGCCGAGCACCTCGGCAAGGGCTCCGGCGTGAACCTCAGCTCCCGCCGCCCGGCGTCCTCCCCCCAGCAGGCCCCGCAGCAGGAAGAGTCCGACGGCGGCACCCCCGCCCACTAGGCCCACTCAGTCCGGCTCCACTAGCCCGGCCCCAGCTCACTAGCCGGTCCCCTCTCCGGCGGCGCAGGCAGTCCTCAGCCGCCCCCTAGGACGCGGCCTTCCGTGCCCGGTAAGCCGCCACGTGCGCCCGGTTGGCGCAGTTGCCGGTGTCGCAGTACCGCTTGGAGCGATTCCGGCTCAGGTCCAGCACGACGGCGTCGCAGTCGTCCGCGGCGCAGACCAGCATCCGGTCCATTTCCTTGCTGCGGATGACGTCCACCAGCGCCATCGCCGCCTCCGTGCTCATCCGGTCCGCCAGGGGCGCCTCCGGCGCGGTGGCGTGCAGGTGCCAGTCCCAGCCGTCGTGCTTGCTCAGCTGCGGTAGTGCCCGCGCCTCACGCAGCAGCCGGTTCACGGTGTCCACCGCTTCGGACTCCCCGGCCCGCCAGAGGGCGGTGAGTTCGGTTCGCAACCGCAGGACGCTCTCCAGTTCGGCCACGTCGCGGCTCCGGGCGCCGCTGAAGCCCTCAGCGCTGAGGAACCGGTCCAGGGCGGCCGGATCCGGGAGATGTTCCTCCCCGTTCGCCGCGGTATTGATCAGGTTGACGACGGACCGGAGCGCAATCTCCGTGTCAGGGGCAAAAATCATCTTGACTCCTTACGTTCGACGCACGTACTGTCATGACCATAACCCGACTTTACTCCTGACAGGAGGCAGACCCTTGCCTGCCGCTCGCCGCCCCGCCGGCTCTCCCACCAGCACCCCGCACGACGGGCCCATCCCCGGCAGCCCGGGCACCGGCACCGTCGCCGGCACGCCAGGCACGCCCGCCGCCGGAACCGCCGCCGGCATCCCGGCGCGGACCGGCGTCTCCTCGTTCCTCGCCTCCGGCCTGGGCGTGGCGCTGTTCTCCTCGGCGGTCTTCGGCCTGTCCGGATCCTTCGCCAAGTCCCTGTTGGAGACCGGCTGGAGCCCCGGCGCCGCGGTCACCGCGCGCCTGACCGGCGCCGCCCTGGTCCTCGCCGTCCCCGCGGCCCTCGCGCTGCGCGGACGCTGGCACCAGCTCCGGGACAACTGGCTCACCGTGGTGCTGTTCGGCGTGATCGGCGTGGCGGCCTGCCAGCTCTTCTACTTCAACGCCGTCGCCCGGCTCTCGGTCGGCGTCGCCCTCCTGCTCGAATACCTTGCCCCGGTGATGATCGTGCTCTG
This sequence comes from Arthrobacter sp. NPDC057259, assembly GCF_042668995.1. Classification (NCBI taxonomy): domain Bacteria; kingdom Bacillati; phylum Actinomycetota; class Actinomycetes; order Micrococcales; family Micrococcaceae; genus Arthrobacter; species Arthrobacter sp. NPDC057259. Next base: position 142,637 of record NZ_JBHUYA010000002.1, on the reverse strand, counting down.
GCTCTGGGTGGCCAGTCGACGCCGGCCCCGGCCGCTGACCGTCGGCGGGACGCTGCTCTCGCTGGCGGGGCTGGTGCTGGTCCTGGACCTCACGGGGGCGGTGCGGATCGACCTGGTCGGCGTGCTCTGGGGCGTGGCGGCCGCCGTCTGCCTGGCCATCTACTTCTTCATCACCGCCAAGGAAAACGACACCCTGCCGCCGATCGTCCTGGCCTCCGGCGGCCTGCTGACCGGCGCCGCCGTGATGTGGCTGGCCGCGGCGTCGGGTCTGCTGCCCATGGCCGCCTCCACCGCGGACACCCGCCTGGGTCCCTGGGTGACGCCGTGGTGGGTCTCCCTCGGCGGCTTGGTCCTGCTGGCCACCGTGCTGGCCTACGTCTCCGGGATCGTGGCCGCCCGGGCCTTGGGCTCCAAGGTGGCGTCCTTCATTTCGCTGACCGAGGTGCTGTTCGCGGTGCTCTGGGCCTGGCTGCTGCTGGGCGAGCTTCCCGGGCCTGTGCAGCTGCTGGGCGGCGTGCTGATCGTGGGCGGGGTGCTGCTGGTCCGGCTGGACGAGTTGCGGACGGCCGCCGCGGTTCCGGCGCCGCTGGACCACGCGAACGACGTCGAACCCGTCCCCTGGGCAGGCCGGGCGGGGTCACAAAAGGCGGATTAACAGCAGCAGGTCCGGACGCGGTGCGTCCGGACCTGCTGCGTAGTGGGCGGGTTGTTTCCGCGGCCGCGTTTAGCGGGCGGAGGCGCTCTGCTGTTCGGTGGCGTTGCGGACCGCCTGCTGGCCGGCCTGCTGCAGCGCCTGGGACACCCGGGTCAGGGCCGCGACGTGCTCGCCGTTCCACTCGCTGCGGAACTTCTCCGCGTCCGGACCCATCCACTGCGTGCCGGCCAGGACCTTGGTCAGCATCGACTTCTGGTTATCGATTTCCTGCGACCCGGCCTGCAGCTTGGACCCCAGCGCCTTCAGCTGATCAACATCTGCACCCCAAATAGCCATGCGAAAAATCTCCTTAGATCGTCGGACCCGAACCTCTCGGCGTCCCCAGCGGCCCCCGGCTGATCCGGAAGTTCCTATGCCAAGAACCTACCCTGCCGCCTCCGCCAGCGTCGATGGGGACCCCTGCCCATGGAGCCCTGCCCATAGGGTTGGCCCCGCTCAGGCTGCGGCCGGCCCTTGCTTCCCGAAGCTGCGGAGGCGGAGCGAGTTGGCCACCACCAGCACCGAGCTGGCGGCCATGGCCGCGCCGGCGATCATCGGGTTGAGCAGGCCCAGGGCCGCCACCGGGATGCCGACGGCGTTGTAAAAGAAGGCCCAGAAGAGGTTCGTCTTGATGGTGCCCAGCGTGCGGCGGGACAGCTCGATCGCCTGCGCCACCTGGGCCAGGTCGTTGCCCATGACGGTCAGGTCCGCGGCCTCGATCGCCACGTCCGTCCCCGAGCCCATGGCGATGCCGAGGTCCGCCTGCGCCAGCGCCGCGGCGTCGTTGACGCCGTCGCCGGCCATGGCCACGGTGGCGCCGTCGTCCTGGAGGGCGCGGACGGCGTCCACCTTCCCCTCGGGGGTGACCCCGGCGTAGACATCCTCCGCGGCGATCCCGACGGCGGCGGCCACCTGGGCCGCGACGGCCGCATTGTCTCCGGTCAGCAGGATGGGGCGCAGTCCCAGCCCGCGGAGCCGGGCGATGGCGGCCGCGGATCCGGGCTTCAGGGTGTCGCGCAGGCTGACGATCCCCGCCGGTGCGCCGTCGACCGCCACCCAGATGGCGCTCGCCCCGGCGGCTTCCTCCGCCGCGAGGGTCTCGCGCTGGCCGCCGATGAGGGCGACGCCGTTCTCCTCCAACCAGCTGGAGCGGCCTACGGTGACGGTGTGCCCGTCGACCCTGCCGCGGACGCCGCCGCCGGGGGCGGAGTGGAAGTCCGCGACAGCTGGCAGCCGGTCCGCGGACCCGGCGGCCAGGGCGGCCGCCGCGATGGCCCGGGCGATCGGGTGTTCCGAGGCGGCCTCGGCGGCGCCGGCGAGCCGCAGCACGGCCTCGGCCTCGAAACCGGGGAAGGCCATGGTGCCCGCGACGGCCAGGTGCCCGGTGGTCACGGTCCCGGTCTTGTCCAGCAGGATGGTGTCCACAGTCCGGGTGTCCTCCAGGACCTGGGGGCCTCGGATCAGGATGCCCAGCTGGGCGCCGCGGCCGGTGCCGGTGAGCAGGCCCACCGGTGTGGCCAGGCCCAGGGCACAGGGGCAGGCGATGACCAGCACCGCCACCGCGGCCGTGAAGGCCGAGCGGAGGCCGGCCTCGGTGATGTCCGGTCCGGCCGCCAGCAACCAGGCGGCAAACGTCACGACGGCGATGCCCAGCACCACCGGGACAAACACGCCGCTGATGCGGTCGGCCAGCCGGGCGATGGGCGCCTTGCCGGACTGCGCCTGCGAGACCAGCCGTCCCATCTGGGCCAGGGTGGTCTCCGAGCCCACGCGGGTGGCCCGGACCAGGATCCGGCCGGAGGTGTTGATGGTGGCGCCGGTGACGGGGCTGTCCGGGCCGACCTCCACCGGCACGGATTCGCCGGTGACCAGAGAGGCGTCGACGGCGGAGCTGCCCTCGACCACCACGCCGTCGGCCGGGATCTTCCCGCCGGGGCGGACCACGATCACGTCGCCCACCGTGAGCCGGTCCGCCGGGACGGTGACCTCGAGGCCGTCGCGGAGCACGGTGGCATCCTTGGCCCCCAGATCCAGCAGGGTTTTCAGCGCATCCCCGGCCTTCTGCTTGGCGTTGGCCTCAAGGTAGCGGCCCAGCAACAGGAAGGTGGTCACCACGGAGGCCACCTCGAAGTACAGGCCCTCCGGTCCCATGCCGGCCATGGCGGGGTGTTCGGTGAGCCGCGGATTGGCCAGCAGCTGCCAGGCGGAGAAGACGTAGGCCGCGGTGACGCCGATCGAAACCAGGGTGTCCATGGTGGAGGACAGGTGCCGGGCGTTCACCGCCGCTGCCCGGTGGAAGGGCCAGGCCGCCCAGGTGACCACCGGCAGGGCCAGCAGCCCGGCCACCCAGCCCCAGTTCGGGAACTGCGCGGCCGGCACCATGGAGAGCACGAAGACGGGCACGGTGAAGACCGCGGCGGTGATCAGGCGGGGCTTCAGGGCCGACGCCGCGCCGCGGGTTGCGCCGGCAGTTGCGCCGCCGTCGGACGCTCCATCCCCGGCGGAAGTCTCGTCCACGGCGGGGCGCGCTGCAGGGGGCGTCCTCACGGTGGCCTTGTAGCCCGCGGCACTCACGGTGGCGGTGAGTTGGTCATCGGTGATGCCGGCCGGAACGGTCACGCGGGCCGATTCCAGCGGCAGGTTCACCACCGCCTCCACGCCCTCCAGCTTGCCGAGTTTGCGCTCCACCCGGCCCACGCAGGACGCGCAGGTCATGCCCTCGATATCGAGTTCCACCACCCGCGTCCCGGACTGGTCCAGCAGCTTGGCGTTTTCCACGGTACGTGCCTCTTTCCTTGCTCCTTCATGCTGCGGGCGCCCGCTCTGGCGCTCAGGGCTGGTTGCCGCCCGGTCAGGCTTCGTTGGCGACCACCAGGTAGCCGGCCTCGGCGACGGCCTCGCCGATCTCGGCGGGGGAGAGCTCCCGGGCGGAGCCGATGGTCACGGTGGAGATCCCGCCGGCGTTGAGGTCGACGTCGACGTTCTCCACGCCGTCCAGGGCCTCGAGTTCCTCCGTGACGGAGGAGACGCAGTGGCCGCAGGTCATGCCGGAAACCTCAATGGTGGTGGAAACGGTGCTCATGGTGCTCTCCTTCGTGGGCCGGGACGGCCCTGTTGGTGGCCGAAAAGGTGGGTGCTGAAAGGTTCGTGGCAGGGTGGGCCGTGGCTCGCGGCGTCAGCGCAGGAGCCGGCCGATGGCGTCGGTGGCTTCCTTGACCTTGGCGTCGATGGCCTCCGACCGCAGCTCAGGATCCGGTTCGGCGGCCGCCCCGACGACACAATGGCCGATGTGCTCCTCCACCAGCCCCAGGCTGACGGCATGCAGGGCCTTGGTGACGGCGGCGACCTGGGTGAGGATGTCGATGCAGTACTTGTCCTCATCGACCATCCGGGCGATGCCGCGGACCTGCCCCTCGATGCGCTTGAGCCGCTTGAGGTAGGCATCCTTGTTAGCGGAATACCCGTGCTGGCCGGAGCCGGTGTGGGGGCCCTCGTGCTGGTCTGTCGCTGCGGCGGTATCTGCGTCCGCACCTGCGGGAATCAGGTCCCCGGCGGCGGCCACTGAAGAATCGGATGCGCTCATGGCCACCAAGATATACCCCTGGTGGGTATGGCGCAAGTACCCCCAGGGGGTATCGATGGTTTACGCCGCCGGAGAATGGGCGTTAAAAAGCTCCGGAGTGCGTTATTGGGGGATACGCACTCCGGAGCAGTCATTGGGGTAGGCGTTCTTCCGCCTACATCCACGACTCTACGGGGCGCGCGGCGGCTTTGCCAGCACCTCGGATAACTACTTTCGCTTTAGTTTCCCGTGCCCCGGCCGGTCGGGCCGCCGCCGGTGTCCCGGGGAATTTCTCCAAGCGAAGGTGAAAAGACCATTGCGGGCCTTCACTCGTGGTGGTTCGATGGGGGCCATGGCATCCGAGGAAAACTTTGTCCTGGCAATCGGCACGAAAAAAGGGCTGTGGCTGGCCACTAGCCCCGACCGCCGGTCCTGGTCCCTGTCCGGACCGCATTTCCTGATGAGTGAGATCCCCAGCATCGGCATCGACACCCGGGACGGCAAGACCCGGATCCTGGTCGGCGTCCGCTCCGAGCACTGGGGACCCACCGTCTTCCACTCCGACGACCTGGGGGCGAGCTGGACCGAGCCCGAGCAGGGCGCCATCCGCTTCCCCGAGGACACCGGCGCCGCCCTGGAGCGGGTCTGGCAGATCTACCCCGACGCCGAGTCCCGGCCCGGCGTCGTCTGGGCCGGCTGCGAGCCGATCTCGGTGTGGAAGTCCACCGACGGCGGGGAACACTTCGAACTCAACCGCGGCCTCTGGGACCACCCGCACCGCAGCGAGTGGGGCTCCGGCTACGGCGGCGCGGCGGCCCACTCGATCGTCGTCCACCCTGACGGGGAGCGGGTGCACGTGGCCATGAGCACCGGCGGCGTCTACCGCTCCAAGGATGGCGGCCAGTCCTGGGACGCCCGGAACAAGGGCATCTCCGCCTACTTCAACCCCGACCCCTACCCCGAGTTCGGCCAGTGCGTGCATAAGATCGCCGCCGATTCCGCCGTCGACGGCCGGCTTTACGCGCAAAACCACCACGGCGTCTACCGCACGGACGACGACGCCGAGACCTGGGAATCCATCGCGGAGGGGCTGCCTGCGGACTTCGGCTTCGTCATGCTCACGCACCCGCACCGCGCCGGGACGGCCTGGGTGATCCCGCTGAAGGCCGACGGCGAGCGGATCCCCCCGGAGGGGAAGCTGGCAGTGCACCGGACGGACGACGCCGGAGCCACCTGGAAGCGGCTGGACGAGGGCCTGCCCGGCTCCGAATTCAACGCGGTGCTCCGCGATGCGGCCTGCGTGGACACCGCCGAGCCGGCCGGGGTGTACTTCGGCACCCGCGGCGGCAGCGTCTACGCCAGTGCCGACGAGGGTGAGCACTTCACCGAGGTCGCCTCGCACCTGCCCGACGTGCTGTGCGTGCGCGCGGCGCAGGTGGTCGGCGCCCCGGTCCCGGCATGACGGGCCGCCGTGGCTGAGATCAGCGTGCTGCTGCCGAGCGTCCTGGCACCCCTGGCGGGCGGCCGGTCCGGCCTCGAGATGGCCGCCGACGGCCCGCTCCCGGTGGGCCGGCTGCTCGACGAGCTGGCCGGCAACTACCCCGCGCTCGGCCGGCGCCTCCGGGACGAGACCGGCAGCGTCCGCCGCTTCGTGAACGTCTACGTTTCCGGCGTCGAAATCCGCCGCCTGCAGGGCCTCGGGACCGAGGTCTCGCCGGGCCAGGAGGTGCTCATCATCCAGTCCGTCGCCGGCGGCTGAGCTCCGCGGCATTCTGACCTCAAAATCGTTGACAATTTCGTCAGCGATCCGTACCGTCGGTTCCGGGCCGTCCCTGCCGGTCGCGCCCCACCCCGCAATGGTGCGACAGGAAGGGATGCCGGTGGCCGCAACCTTGAGCCTGACGGACGTGAGCCTCCACTTCGGCGGCGTCAAGGTGCTGCAAGACGTCAGCTTCGACGTCGACCCCGGGGTCATCCTCGGGTTGGTCGGGCCCAACGGCGCCGGCAAGACGTCCCTCTTCAACTGCATCAGCGGGCACTACAAACCCAGCGCGGGCACCATCACCATCGACGGCGCCGAGGTCCAGGGCTCGGCCCCGTCCCGGCTCGCCGGACTGGGCCTCGCCCGGACCTTCCAACACCCGGCCCTGCTGCTGAACGCCACCGTGCTGGAGAACGTCCTCCTCGGCGGACACCTCCGCCTCCCCGGCGGCCCCGCCTCCTGGGCGCTCCGGCTGCCGCGGACCGCCCGGGCCGAACGCTCCATCCGCGCCGAGGCCCGCGGGCTGCTCGAGCGCGCCGGACTCGGCTGGGCGGCCGACGTCCCGGCCAACGAACTCTCCCACGGCCTGCACAAGGGGATCGAACTCTGGCGTGCGCTGCTCTCCGGACCCTCGCTGCTGCTGCTGGACGAACCGGCCGCCGGCCTCTCCCACGCCGAGGTGGAGGAGCTGATCGCCACCGTCCGGCGGATCCGCGCCGAACAGGACATCACGATCATCGTCGTCGAGCACCACATGGGCCTCATCTCGGCGCTCACGGACCAGGTGGTGGTGCTGGACCACGGCCGGAAGCTCATGGCCGGAACCGCGGCGGAGGCGCAGGCCGACCCGCGGGTGATCGAGGCCTACCTGGGGAAGGACGCCGCGGATGACGCTGCTTGAGCTGGTGGACGTGACCGCCTCCTACGGGCCGATCCAGGTGATCGACGGCGTCTCGCTCAGCGTGCCCGAGGGCGGCGCCGTCGGGATCCTCGGCGCCAACGGCGCGGGCAAGACCACCACCCTGCGGGCCATCAGCGGCACCGTCCGTGCCGGCGGGACCATCCGGTTCGCGGGCCGCGACATCCGCGGGCTGCGGCCTGACCAGGTCGCGGCGCTGGGCATCGCGCACGTGCCCGAGGGCCGCGGAACGCTGGGGCAGCTGAGCGTGCGGGAAAACCTGATGGTGGGCGCGTACCTGCGGAAGGGACGCCAGGCGATCGCCGCCGACGTCGACTACTGCCTGGACCTGTTCCCGCAACTGCGCGACCGGATCGGCTCCCGGGCGGCCGCCCTCTCCGGCGGCGAACAGCAGATGCTCGCCGTCGGCCGGGCGTTCATGGCCCGGCCGCGGCTGCTGCTGCTGGACGAGGCCTCGCTGGGACTCGCGCCGGGCACCGCCAAGACCGTCTACGAGGCGATCCGCAGGCTCCGGCTGGAGTCCGGGATCGCCATGGTGGTGGTGGAACAAAACGCCAACCTCGCCTTCTCCCTGGTGGACACGGCAACCGTGCTGGAAACGGGCCGCACCGCCCTGACCGGCACCACCGCCGAACTCAAGGGGATGGACGAAATCCGACGAGCGTACCTGGGGGGCTGAACCGGTGGGCACCTTCATCCAGCTGGTGGTCGACGGGCTGTCGACCGGATCCATCTACGCCGCCCTGGCCCTGGCGATCGTGCTGGTCAACCAGGCCACCGGGCTGATCAACTTCGCCCAAGGCGGCCTGGCGGTCCTCTCCGGCTACGTCGCCTACGCCTTCGTGCAGGCGGGCCTGCCGCTCGTGGTGGCCATCATCCTGGCCGTGGCGCTGTCCTTCGTCCTCGGTGCCCTCGCCGAACGCTTCCTTGTCCGCCGGTTCGAGCGCGGCGACCCGGACACCGCCGTCGTCGTCACCATCGGCCTGCTGACCCTGATCACCGGCATCATCGCCGTGATCTGGAGCTACAACAACCTCGGCTTCCCCTCGCTGTTCCCGCTCACCAGCGTCGACATCCTCGGCGCGGTGGTCAGCGTCCGGTCACTCGCCACCACGGTGACGATCGTGGTCATCATGGTGGTCCTGCAGCTGCTCTTCCTGCGCACCAAGCTGGGCCTGGCCCTCCGCGCGGTGGCGGACAGCCCGGCGTCGGCCGCCCTCTCCGGGCTGCCGGTGGGCCGGCTGCTGATGGTCGGCTGGGGACTGGCCGCAGCGCTCGGCGCCGTCGCCGGCGTCCTGGTGGCCCCGCAGCTGACCCTGACCCCCGGCATGCTGGACACCGCCCTGGTCTACGCCCTCGCCGCCGTGATCCTGGGCGGGCTGAGCAGTCCGATCGGCTGCGTGGTGGCCGCCTGGGCTATCGGCGTGCTGGAAAACCTCGTGGCGGTGTACGTACCGTTCATCGGCCACGACCTGAAGATCGCGGTCCCGTTCGCGCTGATCTTCGTCATCCTGATCCTGCGGCCGCAGGGCCTCTTTGGCCGGAAGGTCGTGGTGAGAGTCTGATGCGAAACCGCCTGCCCGCAAAACCCTTGTCCGTAGAACCCCAGTCCGTAAAACCCGTGGCCACCGGAAACCGCACCGTCCGGATTGTGGTGCTCGTCCTGGTGGCCGTGGTGCTGCTGCTCGCGCCGCTGAACCTGCCGCCCTTCGCCAACCAGACCCTGGTGCGGATCGGCGTCTACGCGGTGGCCGTGCTGGGCCTGAACATCGTCATGGGCTACACCGGCCAGGTCAACCTCGGCCAGATCTTTTTTGTGGGTCTCGGCGCCTACGTCACCGCCTACGGGGTCAAACAGGGCTGGAACATCCTGCTGGTGTTCGTCCTGGCCTGCCTGATCGCCGGCATCGTGGGGCTGCTGGTGGCGCTGGCCGCGGCGCGGCTGGGCGGCCTCGCGATCGCCATGGTGACCATCGCCCTGCCGATCGTTGGCGTGCCGCTGGCCAAACGGCTGGAGGGATTCACCGGCGGCTCTCAGGGCATCTCCGCCCGGTTCACCGACGCGCCGGAGTGGTCCGGGCTCTACAACGACCAGTGGCAGTACTACATCATCCTGCTGGTGACAGCCGCCGGTTTCCTGCTGGCCCGCAACCTGGTCCGCGGCAAGTACGGCCGGGCGTTCGGCGTCGTCAAGGAAAACGAGGCCGTCGCCGCGTCGATGGGCGTCTCCCCGTACCGGACCAAGGTCCTGGCCTTCACCGTGGCCTCCATCTTCGGCGGCGCCAGCGGGTTCCTCTACCTCGCCGCCGTGCAGTACACCTCCCCGGAAACCCTGAGCTTCGGGCACTCGATCAGCCTCCTGGCCGCCATGGTGATCGGCGGCGCCGGGAGCATCGCCGGGTCCCTCATCGGCGGGGCCTACTACGTCCTGGTCCCGCTGCTGACCAACGCCGTGGACCCCGGCCTCACCACCGTCAGCCAGGGCGCCATCCTGCTGATCGTCCTGTTCCTGCTGCCCGAGGGCCTCGTCAGCCTGCCCCGGGTGATCCGCCGGATCACCGGCCGGAACCGGGACCGGCCCGGCGCCCCGCAGCGCTCCGTTCCCGCAGGGGCCGCAGGGGCCGCGGCGGAAAAGCAGGCAGACCAGGACCAGACAGAGCACCAGGCCATTCCTAACCAGACAGACCAGCAGCAGACAGTCCAGCACCAGACAGGGAGGCATGACCAAGCATGAGAAAGAACACCCGGCCTCGCGGGGTCCTCGGCATCGTGGCGGTGGCGGCGGTCATTGCGCTCTCCGCCTCGGGCTGCACCCGCGGGGGCACCAACCAGGGCGGCGGCAGCAACGCCGCCTCGCCCGGAATCACCGACTCCTCCATCACCCTCGGCATCACCACCCCACTCAGCGGCGCGATCGCCGGCCAGGGCACCTGCACGGTGGCCGGCGTCACCGCCTACTTCGGCGCGCTCAACGCCGCCGGCGGCGTGAAATTCGGCGACGGCAAGACCCGCACGGTCAACATCAAGTCCTACGACGACGGCTACGACCCGCAGAAGTCGCTGGCCAACTTCCAGCAGATGGTCTCGGACAACGTCTTCGCCGCCACCGCGGGCCTCGGCACCCCCACCAACCGGGCATTCCGGGAGGCGGCGATCAGCCAGAAGGTCCCGCAGGTGCTGGTGATGACCGGCGACCCGCTGTTCAGCGACCGGAAGCAGAGCCCCTGGCAGCTCGGGTTCGTCCCGATCTACCAGAACGAGGGCGCCGCGTTCGGCAAGCTGATCGCCGGTTCCGGCCAGCCGCACAAGGTGGCGATCCTGTCCCAGAACGACGACTACGGCAAGGGCTACGTCCAGGGCTTCAAGGACGCCATCAAGGGCGCCTCGAACATCTCGGTCGTGGGCGAGCAGACCTACGAGGCCACGGACACCTCCGTGGACGCGCAGCTGACCCAGCTGGCCTCCTCCGGTGCGGACGTGTTCTTCGACGCCATGTCCATCACCCCGCTGGCCATCGCCTCGCTGCAGAAGGCCCAGCAGCTCGGCTGGAAGCCCAGCTGGTTCCTGCCCTCGAACACCTCCAGCCCGGCCGCGATCCTGGGCCCGGGCGGTGCCGCCGCGTACCCGGGCATCTACTCGGTGTCCTTCGCCAAGGCCCCGCAGAGCCCGGCGTTCGCCAAGGATCCGGACGTCGTGAAGTTCCTCGCCGACCTCAAGCAATACGCGAAGTACCCGGACATGCCGGCCTTCCCGCACTGCATGTGGAGCTACATGGTGGGTGCGACGCTGGAGCAGGCGTTCAAGACCATGACCGAGCCCACGCGGGACAGCTTCATGACCGCGCTGCGCAACGTCAAGGGCCTGCAGGCGCCGCTGATGCTCTCCGGCACCTCGGTGGATACGACGACGGACGGCCAGCCCGCGGTGTCCTCGGTGCTGGTGCAGAAGTACGACGGCAAGGGCTACGCGACGGTGCAGAACTTCGGCTAGGCGCAGGCGGCGCCTACCGGGCCGGGATTCCCGGCCCGGGCCAGGCGCCGCCGGCGGACTCCAGCTCGTCGACCAGCCGGAGCCCGCGCCGGGCCCACTCGATCTCGGTGCGGGCGCGGTCCACCAGGCCCTCGTAGGTGAAGCGCTTGAAGGCCACGGTGCGTTCCCGGTCGCCGGGGTCGGTGACGGCGAGGCGGCGGACCAGCATCGGGTTGGCCACCTCGGCGATCCGCTGCAGTTCACCCTCCCACTGGGCGAGTTCGGTCTCCCACTGGGCCTGGTGCCGGCGGAAGAAGGCGCGGGCGTCGCCGGGGGAGGCGGCCTCGAGGTAGGCCGCGCGCAGGTGGGCCGGGTCGCGGACCCGCGCGTACTCCAGCGGGGTCTTCATCCAGGCCAGGAACGCCGCCTCGCCGGCGGCAGTCACGTGGTAGAGCCGCCGGGTGGCGCGCTGGCCGCGGGGCTGTTCCTCGCCCTCGATCAGGCCCTCGGTCTCCATCTTGCGCAGCTCGGGGTAGATCTGTGAGTCCGGGGCGTGCCAGACGTGGCCCACGGACGCGGAAAACTGCTTCTGCAATTCGTATCCGGAGAGCGGGCCGACGCGCAGCAGCGCGAGCAGCGCATAGCGCAGGCTCATACGGTGCTCCTTCCGGGCGTGGCGGGGGGGGGGGGGGGGGGGGGGCCCCCCCCCCCCCCCCCCCCCCCCCCCCCCCGGGGGGGGGGGGGGGGGGGGCCCCCCCCCCGGGCCCGGCCCCCGCCCCCCC
>NZ_JBHUYA010000002.1:0-130939 GCF_042668995.1 Arthrobacter sp. NPDC057259 | reverse complement strand
CAGGGCGTGTACCGCCCCCTCGACCCGGGGCTCCCAGCCTAGGCGGGCTGGTAGTTGGTGCGCCAGCCGCCCTGGTACGTCGCGCGCGCCACGGTGGAGTAGGGGACCGGGCTGACGACGGCGCGGACCTCGGTCTGCTCGTGCGGCTCGACGGCGGCCTTCGCGGTGCCGCCGTTCGGCTCGCCCCAGACCACCTTCAGTTCGGTGCCCTCCGGGACGTTCGGGTCGATCGTGGCCAGGGACAGCGCCCGGCGTTCGTTCGCGCTGTAGCCCGTGAACATCGAGTAGCCCACCACGGTGCCGTCGGCGTCGACCACGGAGTCGTAGTTGGCCGAGCCGTAGTTCGCCAGCGGCAGGTCGAAGAACTTGTAGCTGGGGCCCTCCACGTTGAAGAGCGAGGCGTAGATCTTCGTGATGTCCTCCGCGTCCCAGGCCAGCGTGACCTTGCGGCGCTGCGCGGCGGGGTCCATCTTCTCCAGCGCGTCGCGGCCGATGAAGTCGTGGTCGAACTTTACGAAGGAGCCGTAGCCCAGCTCCCAGGGGGTCAGGTAGTAGTCCTCGATCCGGTCCGAGACGAAGGACCCGGCCAGGGTGCCGGTGGCCTCGTAGCCGTCCGCCGGCAGCCACTCGCGGTAGCCGCGCTCGGCCTCGCCGGTATAGATGGCCGGCAGCGGGGAGGGGATCCAGCCGGATTCCAGGGTGTTGGAGGGATAGGCGCGGGAGCCCACCGGGACCAGCCCGAACTCGGCGCCGGCGGCCACGATCGCGTCGCGGATCCGGTCGTGGTCCGCGTACGGTCCCCACACCTCCAGGCCCGGGGCGCCGGCCATGCCGTGGCGGAGGGTCCGGACGGTGGTGCCGTCGATCGTCATGGTGGACATGTTGAAGAACTTCAGCTGCTCCAGCGGGCCGCCGTTGAGCTTCTCGATCACTTGCCAGGCGTTCGGGCCCTGGATCTGGAAGCGGTAGTACTGCCGGGACACCCCGTGGCCGTAGGGGCGCGACGGAGAGCGGCGGTCCACCCGGATGTCCAGGTTGCCGTAGCCGCCGGTTTCGCCGTGGTAGAGCAGCCAGTTCGCGGCCGGGGCGCGGCCCACGTAGACGTATTCGTCCTCGCCCTCCCTGAAGAGGATGCCGTCGCCGATCACGTGGCCCGATTCGGTGGTCGGGACGTACTGCTTGGCCTTGTTGACCGGGAACACGGCGGTGGAGTTGATGGCGGTGGCGGAGATCAGCTTGATCGCGTCCGAGCCGGACATGAACAGGTTGTCCATGTGGTGGGACTGGTCGTACAGCACGGCCGTCTGGCGCCAGGCGGTCTGTTCCTTAATCCAGTTCTGGAAGTCGGCGGGGACCACCGGATAGATGTAGGAGCCGATCTGCGAGTTGCGGAGCAGGTCGACGGCGCCGCGGGATGCGTCGAGGACTTCCTGCAGATTCTTCGGTGCCACAATGAACCTCTTTTTCTGTCGGGATTTCGGGGGTCTGGGGGAGTTTGGAAGTCAGAGGGGGTCAGAACACGATGGTCTGGTTGCCGTGCCGGATGATCCGGTCCTCGGCGTGCCACTGCACCGCGCGGGAGAGCACGGCCCGTTCGACGTAGGCGCCGCGGGCCTGCAGGTCCGCCGCGGAGTGGGCGTGGGTCACGCGGGCGACGTCCTGTTCGATGATCGGGCCCTCGTCCAGGTCCTTGGTGACGTAGTGCGAGGTCGCGCCGATCAGCTTCACGCCGCGTTCCTTGGCCTTGCGGTACGGCGCGGCGCCGACGAAGGCGGGCAGGAAGGAGTGGTGGATGTTGATCAGCGGAACGCCCGCCCGGTCCAGGAACTCCGGGGAGAGGATCTGCATGTAGCGGGCCAGCACCACGAAGTCGACGTTTCCGGCCAGCAGCTTCAGGATCTCGCCCTCGGCCGCGGACTTGTCCGCGCCGGCGGAGGGCACGTGGAAGAACGGCACCCCGAAGGAGCGCACGTCCTCGGCGGTGTTGGTGTGGTTGGAGATCACCATCGGGATGGAGACGGGCAGCTCGCCGCGGCGGTGCCGCCAGAGCAGCTCCAGCAGGCAGTGGTCCGAGGTGGAGACCAGGATGGCCATCCGCTTGGGCACTGACCGGTCCGTCAGGGTCCACTGCAGGCCGAGCGGGCCCAGGGTCTTCGTCAGGTCGGCCTCGATTTCCGGCAGGGCGGCGGCCAGGTCGGGGCGGTTGAACACCACCCGCTGGAAGAAGTCGCCGGAGCTGGGATCGGAGGAGTACTGGTCCAGGGAGACGATGTTTCCCCGGCTGCGGGTCACCAGGGCCGCTACCGCGGCGACGATGCCGGGCTGGTCCGGGCCGTGGACAATCAGGCAGGCCTGGTCCCGGAGCGACTCCGTGTGCGGTGCCATCAGGGGCGCCCGGCGGTGAACTGCCGGACCCAGTCGGCCGTGGCCAGCAGGCCGCCGAACGTGTAGAAGTGCAGGCCCACGCGGCCGACGGCGGGGTCCTGCGGCCCGGAGGTGCGCTCGGCGAGCTCTGCGGCCAGGTCGTTGACGAACCGGTCCGGCCCGGCGTCGCCCATCAGGTTGGTCAGGGAGAAGCCGTACTTCTTGACGATCATGGCGTTGGCGCCGACGCCGAAGCGGCGGGCGAAGCCGAGGAGCCGCTTGATGCCGGCCGGACCGGGTGTTCCTACCCGGATCTCGGCATTGACGCCGTCGGCGCGCAGGCCGGTGATCCAGTCGGCGACCGGGTCGGTGTCGAAGGCGAACTGGGTGAGGATGACGGCGTCGAGCTCCTGCTCCGCGAGGGCGGCGGTCTTGTCCGCCAGGGCCCGGGCGAGCACGTCCTTGGCGATGTCCGGGTGGCCCTCGGGGTAGCCGCCGATCCCCACCTGGCGCACCCCGTACTGCTGCAGCACGCCGCTCCGGATCACGCCGAGGGAGTCCTCGAAGGGCCCCTCGGGGGTGGCCGGGTCGCCGCCGACGGCGAAGATGTGCTCGCTGGCGCCGACGTCCTGGAGCCGGGCCAGGAATTCCTCGAGCTGTTCCAGGGAGCGGAGCCGGCGGGCGGAGATGTGCGGGACGGGAACGAATCCGAGCTCCCGGACGGCCTTCGCCGCGGCCACCCGCATTTCCAGGTCCTCGTTGCCGAGGAAGGTGACGTTGATGCGGGTGCCCGGCGGGATGTGGTCCTTGGCCTCGTGCAGGGCCGGCACGTCCTTGCCGGTCATCTCGAGCGAGAAGTCGCGGATCAGTTCCAGGGAAGCCGCCCGGTTGGCCGCGGGCGTGGTTCGGTTCGCCATCAGGAAGTCCTTTCCGTGGGTGCGACGGTGCACCCACGGCCGACTTTACCTATGTGCATAGGGACTGTCTATAGGTAATTAACTCCCGGCGGCGTCTTCCGGCTGCAGGTGGGCGATGGACCGGGTGTCCTGGAATGCCCGGACGCCCTCGATGCCCTGTTCGCGGCCCATGCCGGACTGTTTCATGCCGCCGAAGGGGGCGCGCAGGTCCAGCCGGGTGGCGCCGTGGTCGTTGACCCAGACGTAGCCGCAGACCAGCCGGGCACCCACCCGGTTGGCGGTGGCGGGGTCGGCGGTCCAGACGGAGCCGCAGAGGCCGGCCCAGGTGGCGTTGGCGGCTTCCACGGCCTCGTCTTCGGTGTCGAAGGGCAGGAGCGGGATGACCGGGCCGAACTGCTCCTCGGTCACCACCCGCAGGGACGGATCCGGGTCGATCACCAGCGCCGGGCGGAGGAAGTTCCCGCCGCGCAGCTCCGGGTCCTCCGGCAGGGTGCCGTATTCGCGGACGTCCGCCCCGGCGGCCGTGGCCTCTTCGATCAGCCCGGCCACGAACTCCTTCTGGGCGGGGGAGTGCAGCGGCCCCATGGTGGTGCCCTCGTTCAGGCCGTAGCCGATCACGGCCCGCTCCAGCCGGGCGGCGAGCCCGTCGACCACCTCGTCCAGCCGGGAGCGGTGGACGTAGATGCGCTTGGCGTTCATGCAGATCTGGCCGGTGGTGTCGAAGATGGCGGCGTACAGCCGGTCCAGGTGGGTGTCGTCCAGGATGGCGTCGGCCAGGATGACGGCGGCGTCGTTGCCGCCCAGTTCCAGGGTCACCCGGGTCAGCGCCTTCGAGGCCATCTCCATGATCCGCTTGCCGCCGGCGACGCTGCCGGTGAAGCAGACTTTGGCGACGTCCGGGCTGCTGATCAGGGCGGACATGTCCGCGTCCTTGCCGGTGACGACGTTGAGCACGCCCGGCGGCAGCTTCTCCGCGATCCTCTGCACCACCCGGGTGGTGGCCAGTGGCGCCGTGGGCGGCGGCTTCACGATGGCGGTGTTCCCGGCCAGGAGCGCGTGCGGCAGCGAGGCCGCGAGGATGGCGATGGGCCAGTTGAACGGCACGATCACGGTCACCACGCCGAGCGGTTGGTAGGCGACGGTGGTGGAGACGGGGATGCCCGGCGCCGGCGGGAGCACCTTGGTGGCGTCCACCTCCGCCGCGAGGGCGAGGGCCAGGTTCCAGCGGATCTCGAAGACCAGCGAGTCCACCCAGGCCTCCATCCGGATCTTGCCGTTCTCGCGGGAGAGCACGGCGGCGTCCTCGTCGCGGTGTTCGGCGATCCCCTCGAGTGCGGCCCGCATCGTGTCGGCGCGCTGCTCCGCGGTCAGGGCCGCCCAGGCCGGGAAGGCGGCCTTCGCGGCGGCCACGGCGTCGTCGACGTCGTCGGCGGAGGCCGCGGCGGCGTGCCCCACGACGGCGCCCGGCTTGCCGGGGTCGGCGATCTCCAGGGTCTGCCCGGCCCGGCGTTCCCGGCCCCCGATGTAGAGGCCGGTGGTGACCGGGGCGGCGGTGTCGGTGGTACTGGTCATGGCGGCGCACCTCTCTGTGCTGTTGTGCTGTGAGCTGTACTGGGTGGACTGCGTGGTTTCCGGTGTGTGGGTCAGGCGTCGGCGGAGACGTTCGGGGTGCCGTGGGTGTGGAAGGTTTCGATGGTCTTCATGCCCCAGGCCTGGCCCTTCTTGCGCTCCTCCTGGGTCCATTCCACCACCGGGGAGTCGGGATCCAACAGGAGCCGGGCGCCCGCGTTCGCGAATTCGATCCGGTTCCCGCCGGGCTCCCAGACGTAGAGGAAGAAGGTCTGGTTAATGGCGTGCTTGTGCGGGCCGGACTCGATGTGGATGCCGTTCTCCAGGAAGATATCCGCGGCCTTGAGGATGTCCTCGCGGGTGTCCGGGGCGAACGCGACGTGGTGCAGCCGGTTGCCGTGCTTGAGCCAGTCGTCGGAGTAGACCACGTCGTAGGACTTGTTGTTGAAGTGGAACCACCACGCCGCGTAGCCGCCGTCGTCGAGCTTGATCCGCTCGCTCTCCCGGCCGCAGAGGGCGTGCGCCACGAACTCGCCGTTGGCCACCACGTCCTTGGCCAGGTAGTTGATGTGGTCCAGCCGGCGCGCGTTGACGCCGCGGCCGGGGAAGGCCGAGGCCTGGTTCTTCAAGGCCGGCCTGTCGTCGGTGGCGACATAGCGCTCGGTCTCGTAATAGAGGGCCATGCTGTGCCCGTCCGGGTCGCGGAACATGTAGGTCGGCCCGGTCCCCACCTCCCCGTCCACCCAGCCGGCCCCCAGGCCCATGGCCTCGATCGCGGCGACCCGGCGCTCCAGCGCGGCCTGGCTGCTGGCCCGGAAGGAAGTGCGGCCCACACCTGCGTCGGCGGATTCGGTGAGCTTGATCGTGTAGAGCTGGTATTCGTCCCAGGTGCGCAGGTACACGGACCGGGCGGCCTCGGCGACGACGCGCATGGCCAGCAGGTCCCGGAAGAACCACAGGCTTTTGTCGAAGGTGGGGGTCAGCAGCTCCACATTCCCCAGGTGGGCGACGTCGAACGAGGTGTACTCGGTCACGGGGCAGTCCTCTCGTAGCGGTGGTGGTCAGGGCCGGGGGCGCGGGAAGACCCGCCCGTCGAAGATCTTGCGGGCGGTGCGCAGCGCCGCCGAGCGGGTCACGGTGATCCCGTCCGGGCCGGCGGCCAGGCCCACCTCGACGTCGAAGTGGCCCGTCGGGTGCTCGATCCGGCACGGGTCGCCGGGCCCGGGCAGGGCGGCCAAGCCGTGGCCCACAGACCCGTCCGCCAGGATCCCGGCCGTCACGGTCAGCGCGCCGAGCACCCCGATGGAGGTGTGCACCCGCACCGGCAGGAAGCTGCGGGTGGTGACGGTGCCGCCGTTCCGGGGCGGGGAGAGCAGCACCAGCTTCGGCACCGTTGCCTTACTGACGTCGCCCATTCCCATCAACGTGGCAGCGTTCTTACGGAGCCCGGCCAGCCGGTCCGCCAGCGTGGCGTCCGCCTCGAGCTCCGCCGGGGATTCGTCGCCGGCCAGGCCCAGGTCCGCGGCGCGCAGCAGCACGCTCGGCATCCCGTTATCCACGCAGGTCACGGCCAGGCCGTCCACGGTGTCCAGCACCCGTCCGGTGGGGAACAGCGCCCCGGTGGAGGACCCGGCGGTGCCCTCGAAGTTCAGCCGGACCGGCGCCGCGGTGCCGGGGACGCCGTCGATGGCGAGGCCGCCGTCGTACCCGGGCCGGCCGCCCGGGGTGGGGAAGGCGGCGGTGGCGAGGCTGCCGGTGTTGAGCATTCGGATCCGGACCTCGGTGTTTTCAGCGCCGGCGCGCACCAGGCCGCGTTCCACGGCGAAGGGGCCCACGCCGGCCAGCAGGTTGCCGCAGTTCTGCCGGCTGCTGACCATCGCCTCGTCGACGCCCACCTGCAGGAACAGGTAATCCACCTCCGCGTCCCCGTCCGGGGAGGGGGACACGACGGCCACCTTGCTGGTCAGCGGGTGCGCCCCGCCGAGGCCGTCGATCTGCCGGGGGTCGGGGCTGCCCATGATCCGCAGCAGCAGGGCATCCCGCTCCTCCGGGCCGGCGGGAAGGTCGGAGGCCAGGAAGTAGGCCCCCTTCGAGGTGCCGCCGCGCATCAGCAGGCACGGAATGCCCTCGGTCTCAGCCATCCCCGGACTCATATTCCGCAGCGGTTATATACCGGACGCCGAGCCCGTCGAGGAGGCCGCGCAGCTTGTTGCGGTCCAGGCTCAGCCCGCCGGTGGAGTAGTCGGCGCGTGAATCGGCCTCCTTGGCCGCCCGGGCGTCGGCGGCCCGCAGCGCCTCCGCAGCCTCCGTCCGCGGCACGCACAGCACGCCGTCGTCGTCGGCGATGACCACGTCACCGGGGCGCACCACGGTCCCGCCGATGGCGACGGGGACGTTCACCGAACCGGCCGTGGCCTTCACCGTGCCCTGGGCGTTGACGGCCGCGGCCCAGGCCGGGAAGCCCAGGGCCCGCAGCTCGGCCACGTCCCGGACGCCGCCGGTGGTCACCAGCCCGCGAACCCCGCGGTGCCGCAGCGCAGTGGCGAAGAGTTCGCCGAAGGACCCGTCCAGGGAGGGGGAGGTGGTGGTCACCACCAGGATGTCACCCTCGCGGCACTGTTCGACGGCGGCATGGATCATCAGGTTGTCGCCGGGCCAGCAGAGCACGGTCACGGCGGTGCCGGCGATCCGCTCGCCGTCCTGGATGGGGCGAAGGCCGGGGCCGAGGAGCCCCGTGCGGCCCATGGCCTCGTGCACGGTGGCGACCCCGTGCGCCCCGAGCCGGTCCGCTACACCGGCGTCGGCCCGTTCGATCCCGGTGACCACGACGGTCCTCATGCCGCCACCCCTCTCATTCCCGCGGTGCTTCAGGCCAGGACATCGGTGACCTGGGGGTAGTAGCGCATGTAGGCCTCGCCGCGGGTGTCCACCGGCAGCCCGAGGTTCGGCCCGGCGTTGCGCTTGACCTGGACCCCGCGGCGGACGGCCAGGGAGCTGTAGTACTCCCACATGTGCTGCTGGGCGGGCAGGCATTTCATGGCGCGTTCCTTGGCCGGGAATGCCGCGGTGATGTCCAGCAGGATGTCGGGCTTGAAGTCGCACTGCTCCGGCTGGTGCGGTTCGAAGAAGAACACCGGGGGTGCCCCGAGCACCTCGCCGGGGGCGTCGTAGCCGATCGCCTGGGCCAGGATCCGGGCCTCGATCGCCAGCCGGGCCGCCGCCGGGTGGTCCCCGTTGTAGGGGTCCAGCAGCGGGTGGGTCAGCACCACGGTGGGCTGGATCCGGCGGTAGATCCGCACCAGCGTGTCCAGCAGTTCGCGGCTGGGCTGCAGCGGGTAGTCGCCGGCGTCCAGGAACTCGATCTCGGCGCCGAGCGCGGCCGCCGCGGCCTCCGCCTCGGACCGGCGCAGCTCCTTGATCTCCTCGAGCGACTTGCCGGCGAGCCACTGGCTCGCGGACTCGCCCCGCTCACCGTAGGAGAGGCAGACGACGACGGCGCGGTCCCCCCGGGCGGTGGCGGCGGCGATCGCGCCCCCGGCCCGCCAGACGAAATCCCCGGCGTGCGCGCTGACCACCAGCACCGTTCCTGGCATGCCCATGTCTCGGTCCTCTCCGGTTCGCTCCGCGGACAGTGTCAGACAACCACGCTCTGGCAGACCGGTCAATACATCCCATACAATTTTGTTAGCAATCCTGATTCCAGATCCGTACGGCGATCGCGGCCACGGTTGCGGCCCGCTATCAAAGGAGATAACCGATGGCCCAGAAGTCCCTGCAGGATGTCCTCGACGCGGCCGGCAACACCGTGGAGCACCTCCGCAACTCCCAGCTCGGCACCTACATCTACCCGGTGGTGCCGGCGGAGTTCACCAACTGGCGGCGCGAGCAGCGGGCCTGGCGGGAGACCGCCGTCCTCTACGACCAGTCGCACCACATGGTGAACTTCTTCATCACGGGCCCGGATGCGCTGAGGCTCCTCTCGGACACCGGCATCAACAGCTTCGCCAATTTCCCGGTCAACACCGCCAAACAGTTCGTCCCCACCGCCTCCAACGGCGGCGTGATCGGCGACGGCATCCTCTTCCACCAGGCCGAGAACGAATTCGTCTACGTCGGCCGGGCGCCGGCGGCGAACTGGCTGCAGTTCCACGCCGAGACCGGCGGCTACGACGTCGAATGCCGGTACGACGACCGGTCCCCGTCGCGGCCCTACGGCCAGGCCGTCCAGCGTGAGTACTACCGGTTCCAGATCCAGGGCCCGAACGCCTGGCAGATCATCGAAAAGCTCAACGGCGGCAGGCTGGAACAGGTCAGGTTCTTCCACATGGGGCAGTTGGAGATCGCCGGGGAGCAGGTCCGCACGCTGCGCCACGGCATGGCCGGCGCCCCGGGCCTGGAAATCTGGGGACCCTACGCCCAGCACGGCAGGATCCGCGACGCGGTGCTGGAAGCCGGCGCGGAATTCGGCATCGAACCCTGCGGATCCCGGGCCTACTCCTCCAATACCCTGGAGTCCGGCTGGATCCCCTCGCCCCTGCCGGCCATCTACAGCAGCGACGCCGAGCGCGCTTACCGGCAGTGGCTGCCCGCCGCCAGCTACGAGGCCACCAATGCCCTGGCCGGATCGTTCGTCTCGGACAGCATCGAGGACTACTACCTGACCCCCTGGGAGCTCGGTTACGGCTCCTTCGTGAAGTTCGACCACGACTTCATCGGCCGGGATGCCCTGGAGCGGATCGACCCGTCGTCCCAGCGGCGCAAGGTCACCCTGGCCTGGAATGACGAGGACCTGGCAAGGATCTGGGCCTCCTTCCTGGACCGGGACACCCCCGGCTACCAGTTCTTCGACCTCCCCAACGCCAACTACGGCTCCTCAAACTATGACTCCGTGGTGGACGCGGACGGCACCCCGGTGGGGCTCTCGCTCTTCACCGGCGTCTCGGCCAACGAACGCCGCGGCCTGTCCCTGGCCACCGTTGACGCGAACGTCGAGGCCGGCACCGAGGTGAGGGTGATCTGGGGCGAACCCGGCGGCGGCTCCCGCAAGACCACCGTGGAACCGCACGAGCAGCTCAGTGTGCGCGCCGTCGTCAGCCCGGTGCCCTACGCCGTGACGGCCCGGACCGAGTACCACGGCGGCTGGCGCACCGCCGGCGCCGCCCGCTAGGGGTCAGGCCGGCGGGAGATCGCGGAGGGCCGCGATGACGCTGAGCAGGTGGCTGCGCACCGCCTGCTCGGCGGCGTCCGGATCCCGGGCGACGACGGCGTCGATGATCGCGGCGTGCTCCAGCACGGAAACCTTGGCCCGCTGCGGCCGGGAGGAGAGCTTGAACTGGTGCCGGACGCTCTGGGCGTGCAGCCGGGCCAGGACCTCCGCGGCGATCGTGTGATGGCTCAGTTCCCGGATCCGGTTGTCCAGCGAGAGGTTCAGCCGGGAGTACTCCACCAGGTCACCCTCGGCGACGGACTCGACCATCCTGGCCCGGAGGTCCAGCAGTTCGGCGGCGTCCCGGTCGCTGAGCGCGGCCGCGGTCTTCGCGGCACACAGGCCCTCGACGCCGATCCGCACCTCCAGGATCTCGATCGCCTCCTCCACCGAGATGGCACGCACCCGGGAGCCGCGGTTGGGCAGCCGCTCCACCAGGCCCTCGCCGGCCAGCTCCAGCAGCGCGGTGCGCACCGTGGCCCGGCTGGCGGCGAAGACTCCGCTCAGGTCGGCCTCGATCAGCCGCTGGTTGGGGGCGTACTCGCCGCGGATGATCGCCCCGCGGATCAGGTCCGTCACCCGGGTGTCCGCGGCGGGCCCGGCCACCGCGGGACTCTCAGCTGCTGGTGCCATATGAACTCAACCCCCGGAATCGGACTGCGGCAGACCCCGGATCCGGGACCATATTGTCTACAATCTTAGAAGCATCGAAGGGGTGGGTCCGCATGCGCGTCGCCGTACTCGGCCTGGGGGAAGCCGGAAGCATCTATGCCGCGGACCTCGCCGGGCTGGGCGTGCCCGTCGCCGGCGTCGACCCCCGGGTGGCCGCGACACCGCCGGGCGTGTTCCGGGCTGCTTCCGTGGCGGAGGCGGTGCGGGGCGCGTCCGTGGTCCTCAGCCTGGTGGGGGGAGCCGCCGCTGCGGAGGTTCTGGGCCAGGCGTTGCCCGCCTTGGGCCAGGACGCCCTCTACGCGGACCTGAACACCGCCGGGCCGGAGGCCAAACGGCGGTTGGCCCTGGCGGCCCGGGACGGCGGGGCGGGCTTCGTCGACGTCGCCGTCCTGGCCCCCGTGGCCCGCGCCCGGCTGGCCACCCCGCTGCTGCTGAGCGGCCCCGGCACGGAGGCGCTGCTGCCGGTGCTGGCGGGCTGGGGAATCCCGGCGGCCGGCGCGGGCGGCGAGGCGGGCGCGGCCGCCGGTTTGAAGCTGCTGCGCAGCGTATTTATGAAGGGCCTCGCGGCCGGGCTGATCGAGGCGGTGACGGCGGCCCGTGCGGTGGGCGCGGAGGAGTGGTTGACCGGGCAGATCGCCGCGGAGCTGGGCCCCGCCGGCCCTGCGCTGGTGTCGCGGCTGCTGGCGGGGACGCCGGTCCACGCGGTGCGGCGCGAGGCGGAGATGCGCGAGGCGCGGGCCTTCCTGGACACCCTCGGCGTGCCGCACCCGGTCACCGACGGCACCATCGAATGGCTGCACCTGCTGGCCGGGGGCAGTCCTGACTGACTACGCCCGCCGGCCGGTCGTGGGTCTCCGTTCCAGGCGGCGGTTGGATCCCCGGCTCAAGCGACGCGCCACAGGGTGCATTCGTCGGTATTGACGGCCTTGCGCATGCCGCTGTGCCGGTCCAGGATCCAGACGACGCCGATTCCCGGGGCCGTCTCCTGCACGCACCCGCGGCGGATGACGACGTCGTCGTAGTTCGGTCCCACCCGCAGGCGGGCCTCGATCTCATCCCCGCGCCGCACCTGCTCAAGGCTGCGGATTCGGACAACGTGCGCTGCGGCTTCCTTCAACATGGCGGGCCTCCCGGACTGGAGCTGATGCCTGGACCTGCGGGCACTTCCAGTGTGGGAGCCCATTGTTGCCGCCGCGTTTCGGTGCGGTAAGGAACGGGTTAGTTCTCGACGCCGGGCCGGGTGCAGGCAAGAATGGGCGCATGGACCTGCCCCTGATGCCTCCGGTCGCGCCGATGCTGGCCAAGGCCGTCCCCGCCCTCCCCGAGGGGGAGCTGAGCTTCGAACCCAAATGGGACGGTTTCCGCTCCATCATCTTCCGCGACGGGGACGAGGTGGAGATCGGCAGCCGCAACGGCAAACCGCTGACCCGCTACTTCCCGGAGCTGGTCGAGGCCTTGAAGCGGAACCTGCCGCCGCGCTGCGTCCTGGACGGGGAGGTGGTCCTGGTGGCGGGGGACAGGCTGGATTTCGACGCGCTGCAGCAACGGATCCATCCCGCGGCCAGCCGGGTCAAGCTGCTGGCCGGGCAGACTCCGGCCAGCTTCGTCGCCTTCGACCTGCTGGCCCTGGACGGCGAGGACTTCACCGGCCGGCCGTTCGCGGAACGCCGCGGGGCCCTGGAACGCGCGCTGGCCGCCAGCGGCGCGCCGGTGCACGTCACGGCCGCGACCCGGGACCGGGACACCGCGGAGCGCTGGTTCAACCAGTTCGAGGGCGCCGGCCTGGACGGGATCGTGGCCAAGGCCCTGGACTCGGTCTACCAGCCGGACAAGCGGACCATGTTCAAGGTCAAGCACCAGCGCACCGCGGACTGCGTCCTGGCCGGCTACCGGGTGCACACCTCCGGGCCGGACCGGGTGGGCTCGCTGCTGCTGGGGCTCTACGACGGCGAGGGGGTGCTGGCCAGCGTCGGGGTCGTGGGGGCCTTCCCGATGCAGCGCCGGAAGGAACTCTTCAAGGAACTCCAACCCCTGGTCACGGACTTCGCCGACCACCCCTGGGCCTGGGACCGGCAGGAGGACGGCACCCGCACCCCGCGCAACGCCGAGGGCAGCAGGTGGAGCGGCACCAAGGACCTCAGCTTCGTGCCGCTGCGGCCGGAGCGGGTGCTGGAGGTCAAGTACGACCACATGGAAGGGCCCCGGTTCCGGCACACCACCCAGTTCGTGCGGTGGCGGCCTGACCGGGACCCCCGGTCCTGCACCTACGCCCAGCTGGAGGAACCGGTCGGCTACGACCTGGCCGACGTGCTGGGCGCCGGCCGCTAGGCGTACGCTCCTCCCCGGTTACCTCGGCCCTCAGTGCCCCGACACGCCGGAAGGCCCGGCGTGTTCCGTGAACACACCGGGCCTTCCGGGTTTGTAACCGGGCGGGAACGTCCGCCCTGGCCTTTCAAACGGAGGCGGGCTCAGCGTAGGCCGAGCTCCTTGGTGGGGACCTTGAAGGTTTCCTTAGCGGTCAGCGCGGAGGCGGCGGCGATGACGCAGATGATGGCGGTAAAGATGGTGATCTGGACCCAGCCACCGGCCTTGATGCCACCCATCGCAGCCACGATCGCCGGGGCGAAGCCGGCCATCAGGAAGCCCAGCTGGGTGCCGATCGCCAGGCCGGAGAAGCGGACCTTGGTGCTGAACATCTCGGCGTAGAAGGAGGGCCAGACGGCGTTCGAGGCGGCGTAGCCGAAGGAGAAGAAGCCGATCGCGGCCAGGAACATCAGCGGGACGGAACCGGATTCGAGGCTGAGCAGGAACACCGGGGTCAGCACCGCGCTGGAGAGCGCGCCGTAGATGAAGACGGGCTTCCGGCCGATCCGGTCCGCGAGCTTGCCGAACAGCGGCTGGGTGCCCAGGGCCACCAGGTTCGCGCCGACCACTAACCAGAGGGTCACGGTGCCGTCCACGTTGGCGACGGTCTTGGCGTAGCTGATGGCCAGGGTGCCGAAGACGGTGGAGACGGCGGCGATGAACGCGCAGGCCACGACGCGGAGCACGTCACGCCAGTGGTGCTTGAGCAGGTCGGCCACCGGGATCTTGGAAATCTGGGCGCTCTTCTGGGCTTCCTCGAAGGCGGGCGGCTCGTGCAGGGTGCGGCGGATGAAGAACGCGACCACCACGACGACGGCGCTGAGCCAGAACGGGATGCGCCAGCCGATGCCGTACTTGACCTCGTCCGGCAGGGCGAGGACCGGGATGAAGACGAGGGCTGCGAGGATTTGGCCGCCCTGGGTGCCGGTGAGGGTCCAGGAGGTGAAGAAGGAACGGCGGTTGTCCGGGGCGTGCTCCAGCGTCATGGAGGAGGCGCCGGCCTGCTCGCCGGCGGCCGAGAGGCCCTGGCAGAGCCGGGCGATCACCAGGAGCACCGGGGCCCACCAGCCGACCGTCTTGAAGTCCGGCAGGCAGCCGATGACGAAGGTGGAGGCGCCCATCAGCACCAGCGTGAACATGAGGACCTTGCGGCGGCCCACCCGGTCACCGAAGTGGCCCAGGATGATGGCGCCCACCGGGCGGGCGATGTACGCGAAGCCGAAGGTCGCGAAGGACATGATGGCGGCGTTGGTGTCCGCGTCCGGGAAGAAGACCTTCGGGAAGATCAGGGCGGCGGCGGAACCGAAGATGAAGAAGTCGTAGTACTCGACGGCGCTGCCGAGGAAGCTGGCGAGGGCCGCCTTCTTCGGCGTGCCCGCCGGAGTGGCGGTGCCCGGCGTCGTAGTCGGGAGAGTCTGGCTCATGGTGTTCCTTCGGGGTGACGGCATTGTCGGGGATGGATCTGGGGGCCGTGCCGGCCGCTGGCTTCCCGGATGCGGCAGCCGATTGACCTGGAGTGGACCCTGTGAAGTAGCCGCATGGTGGGAGCT
Source organism: Arthrobacter sp. NPDC057259 (assembly GCF_042668995.1). Classification (NCBI taxonomy): domain Bacteria; kingdom Bacillati; phylum Actinomycetota; class Actinomycetes; order Micrococcales; family Micrococcaceae; genus Arthrobacter; species Arthrobacter sp. NPDC057259. The sequence goes on along the minus strand of NZ_JBHUYA010000002.1, from coordinate 116,297 downwards.
ACTTGCGTGATGTAGCAAGCATGGCTGTGGGGCAGATCACTTGTCAAGGAAAATATTCACCATCTAGCAATAGCTCTCACAATGTGAGAACATCGAGTCATGAGTGTGAACCAGGACACAATGCCGGCCGCCGATCAGTCCGGCGCCGAAGCCGCCGCCGATTCCGTTGCCGAGCCGACCGCCGGGGCGGGTCCGGCAACAACCGCAGGAGCCGGTGCCGGGGCGGGTCCGGAAGCGGCCGCAGGCTCCCGCACCGACATGGTCGGCAAGGCCCTCGGGCTGCTGGTCCTGCTCGGCGACGAACCCCGCGGCGCCAGTGCCGCTGAACTGTCCCGCCGCGCCGAGCTGCCGTTCAGCACCACCTACCGGCTGCTGGGCTCGCTGACCCGGGACGGCTTCGTCGATTACGAGCCGGATGGCCGCCGCTATCACCTGGGCCTGCGGGTGTTCCAGCTGGGTCAGCGGGTATCGAACCACCACGGCTTCGCCGGCACCTCGCTGCCCATCCTGCGCCGGGTGACCGAGGAGACCGGGGAGGCCACCATCCTCTCCGTACGGGACGGCAACCACCACCTGACGGTGAACAAGGTGGATGGCCCGCAGACCTTCCGGGTGACCTCGGATCCCGGCCATCTGGGTGCGCTGCACACCACCTCCGTGGGGAAGGCGCTGGTTGCCTTCGCCGATGACGCCACCCGGAACCGGCTCCTGGAGGAACTCCCGCTCGATCCCCTGACGGAGCGGTCCATCACCGATCGCGGAGACTTCCGGGCCGAGATCGAGCAGGTCCGCCGCCAGGGTTACGCCACCATGGACGAGGAGAACGAGCTGGGCATGCGCGCCGTCGCCGTCCCCGTCTTCAACGCCCAGGGCCACGCCTTCGCCTCCCTGGCCACCGCCGTGCCGGTCTTCCGGATGAGCATGGAGGCCCTCGTGGCGCTGGTGCCCCTGCTGCAGGCGGCGGCCGCGGAACTCTCCGCCAGGCTGCCGCAGCAATAAATAAGTTCGTCATAAGAACACAAGTGCATTATGTGAACACTTGCAGTATTGTTACCCCTATCACTTTCCCCGCCGCCCCGAGCGGTGCGGCGGAGAGGGTGCCGTTGTCAAAGGAGCTAGACGGATGAGCAACCGAGCGGAGTCCTTCCTCATAGGCCTCGTGGGTGATGGCGTGACGCCCTCGCTCACGCCGCCCATGCATGAACGGGAGGGCGATGAGCAGGGCTTGCGCTACCTGTACCGGCCCATCGACCTGATCGAACTCGGCCTGCCCGGCACCGCCGTCGGTGATCTCCTCACCGGGGCCGCTCGGCTCGGCTTCAACGGCCTGAACATCACCCACCCCTGCAAGCAGCTGGTCATCGAGCACCTCGACGACCTCACCCCGGACGCCCGCCGGCTCGGTGCGGTCAACACCGTCACCATCCGGGACGGCCGGCTGACCGGCCACAACACCGACTGCTCCGGCTTTGCCGCGGCCCTGGCCGACGGGCTCCCCGACGCCACCCTGGACCGCGTGGTCCAGCTCGGCGCCGGCGGCGCGGGCTCCGCCGTCGCCTACGCCCTGCTCACCGGCGGCGTCCGTGAATTGGACCTGGTGGACACCGACCCCGCCCGCTGCGCCGCCCGCGCCGCCGAGCTGGCCGTCCTCTTCCCCGGCCGCACGGTCACGGCACGGACGACGGCGGAGCTGCCGGCCCTGATGCCGCGCGCCGACGGCCTGGTCCACTGCACCCCGGTGGGCATGGCCGCCCACCCGGGCCTGCCGCTGGACGCCGCGCTGCTGGAATCCCGGCACTGGGTGGCGGACATCGTCTACCGGCCGATCGAGACCGAGCTGGTCCGGGTGGCGCGGGAACGCGGCTGCGAGGTCCTCGACGGCGGCCGGATGGCCGTGGGCCAGGCCGCCGACGCCTTCCGCATCTTCACCGGCCGGGAACCGGACGCGGCCCGGATGCGCGGCCACTTCCTGGAACTCGTCGCCGCCGAGGAGGTGGCCGCCTGATGCGCACCGGAATCGCCACCGTCTGCCTCTCCGGCACCCTGCGGGAGAAGATGCAGGCCTGCGCCATCGCCGGCTTCGACGGGATCGAGATCTTCGAACAGGACCTGGTGACCTCGCCGCTGAGCCCGGAGGACATCCGCGCCATGGCCGCGGACCTGGGCCTCACCCTGGACCTCTACCAGCCGTTCCGCGACTTCGACAGCGTCCCGGAGGAGCTGCTGGCCGGCAACCTCCGCCGCGCCGGCGCCAAGTTCCGGCTGATGTCCCGGCTGGGCATGGACACCATGCTGGTCTGCTCCAACGTGGCCACCGCGTCGATCGACGACGACGACCTCCGGACCGAACAACTGGCCCGGCTCGCGGAGCTGGCCGGGGAGCACGGGGTCCGGGTGGCGTACGAGGCCCTCGCCTGGGGCCGCTACGTCAACGACTACGAGCACGCCCACCGACTGGTGGCCCGGGTTGACCACCCGAACCTGGGCACCTGCCTGGACTCCTTCCATATCCTCTCCCGGGACTGGGACACCGCACCGATCGAGGCGTTCGACCCGGAGAAGATCTTCTTCGTCCAGGTCGCAGACGCCCCCAAGCTGTCCATGGACGTGCTGTCCTGGAGCCGGCACCACCGCGTCTTCCCGGGCGAGGGACAGTTCGAGCTGGCCGAGTTCATGGGCCACGTGGTCCGCGCCGGCTACGCGGGACCGGTCTCGCTCGAGGTCTTCAACGACGTCTTCCGCCAGTCCGACGTCGAACGCACCGCCGTGGACGCAATGCGCTCGCTGATCTGGCTTGAGGAACAAAGCGCCAAGTGGCTCACCGGGAACGCGCCCGGCGCCGCCGCCGGCCGGCCCGCCCCGCGCCGGCACCCGATGGAGCTGGCCACGCTGCCGCGGGTGGCCGAACCCGCCGGGTTTAACTTCGCCGAGGTGCGCGCCACGGACACCGCCGCGCTGGAGAGCCTGCTGGGCCAGCTCGGTTTCGGCTTCAACGGCCGGCACCGCAGCAAGAACGTCCAGCTCTGGACCCTCGGCCAGGCCCGGATCATCATCAACGAGGACGCCCCGGCCCCGGCGGAAACCGCCATCGCCGCCGTCGGCTTCGACGTCGATTCGCCCGTGCTCGCCGCGGCCCGCGCCCGGCAGCTGAAGGCCCCCGCCGTGCCGCGCACCAGCCGCGCGGAGGAGGAGGTCTTCCAGGGCTTCGCCGCACCGGATTCCACCGAGATCTTCCTCTGCCAGGGCAGCCCGGACGGCACGGCCGCCTGGGTGGACGAGTTCGGCCCCGGCTACGCGGACGCCGCCGCGGAAGGGGCAACCGCCGGGTCCGGCGCCGTGATCGACCACGTCAACCTGGCCCAGCCCTGGCAGCACTTCGACGAGGCCGTCCTCTTCTACACCAGCGCCCTGGCGCTCCAGCCCCAGCCCTATGCCGAGGTGGCCAGCCCCACCGGGCTGGTCCGCTCGCAGGTCATGGCCACGGGCGACCGGGGCGTCCGGCTGGTACTCAACCTCGCCCCGCTGCACCAGCAGGAGGGCTCCACGGAGCCGGCCGGCGGGGGCCACGCGCCGCGCCGGACCTACCAGGAGCACATCGCGGTGGCCGTCGATGACCTGGTGGCCACCGCCCGCGCCGCCCGGGACCGGGGCCTGGACTTCCTGCGCATCCCGGCCAACTACTACGAGGACCTGGACGCCCGCTTCGACCTGGACCCGGAGTTCCTCGCCACCCTGCGCGAGCTGAACCTGCTCTACGACCGCGACGCCGACGGCGAGTTCCTGCACTTCTACACCGCCACCGTGGGCAGCGTGTTCTTCGAAATGGTCGAACGCCGCGGCCGCTACGACGGGTATGGTGCCCCCAACGCGCCGGTCCGCCACGCCGTCCAGTACGACCACCGGCACCAGCTGACCCGCACCTCCTGACCCGCACCTCCTGAACTCAACAGCCTGACCCGACCATCATCCGAGAATCACCGATCCAGCACCACGAAAGGAGGCTGCAGTGCCTGAAGAGATCAACCGCGAGACGTTCAACGCGGACCCGCTCACCGAAGACGTGTCCGACGCAGCGCCCCAGACCCCGGCCCAACCGGCCGTACCCGCCCTGGACACCGCCGCCGAATCCCAGCAGATCCTCAGCGACGAGATGCAGGCCCTCGGCGCCGCGTACGCCCAGGCCCGTGCCAACGGCGCCACCGCGGAAATCCAGCCGCGGCTGGACTACCCGCCGTACCGCAGCAGCATCCTCCGCCACCCCACGAAGAGCCTGCACCACGCGGACCCGGAGACCATCGAGCTGTACTCACCGGCGTTCGGGCACATGGACGTGCACGCGCTGGAGTCGGACCTGACCATCCAGCACAACGGCGAGCCCCTGGGTGAACGGATCATCGTCTCCGGCAGGGTCCTCGACGGCGACGGCCGCCCGGTCGCCGGCCAGCTGGTGGAGATCTGGCAGGCCAACTCCTCAGGCCGCTACATCCACAAGCGGGACCAGCACCCCGCCCCGCTGGACCCGAACTTCACCGGCGTCGGCCGCTGCATCACCGGCGCGGACGGCTCCTACAGCTTCACCACCATCAAGCCCGGCGCGTACCCGTGGAAGAACCACCTGAACGCCTGGCGCCCCGCGCACATCCACTTCTCGCTCTTCGGCCAGGAGTTCACCCAGCGCATCGTCACGCAGATGTACTTCCCCGGCGACCCGCTCTTCGCCCTCGACCCGATCTACCAGTCGATCGTGGACCAGGACGCCCGGGACCGCCTGGTGGCCACCTACAACCACGACCACACCAAGCCCGAATGGGCGCTGGCCTACAACTGGGACATCGTCCTGACCGGGTCCAAGCGGACCTGGACCGAAAACGAGGCCCTCGGCGCGGAAGGCGACCAGCATGAGTAAGTTGACCCCCACGCCCGGCCAGACGGTGGGCCCGTTCTACGGCTACGCGCTGCCCTACGCCAAGGACCGCGACCTGCTGCCGCCCGCCACCCCGGGCAGCATCCGGCTGCAGGGCACGGTGTACGACGGCGCCGGCCACCCGGTCCCGGACGCCATCCTGGAGATCTGGCAGGCCGACGCCGAGGGCAACGTCCCGCAGCACCCCGGCTCCCTGGTCCGCGACGGGTACACCTTCACCGGCTTCGGCCGCTGCGCCGTCGGCAACACCGGCGTCTTCACCTTCACCACCGTCAACCCCGGCCCCACCGCCCCGGGTGCCGCGCCGTTCATCTCCGTGGTGGTCTTCGCCCGCGGCCTGATGAACCGGCTCTTCACCCGCGTGTACCTGCCGGAGAACGAGGAAGCCCTGGCCAGCGACCCCCTGCTGTCCACCCTGGACCCGGAGCGCCGCCGCACGCTGATCGCCCGGCGCGAGGCCGACGGCGGCCTGCGTTGGGATATCCGGCTGCAGGGCGAGGGCGAGACGGTGTTCCTCGACTTCGAGGCCGGCTCCGAGGGCGAGGGCACCGCGCCGTGACGGCTCCCCTTCCCGACGGCGACTTTGGCCTGCTCAGCCCGGTCTCGGCCGCCCCGCGGGTGACGGCGCTGACCGGCGACCGCGCCGTCCTCGCCGCCATCCTGCGGGTCGAGGCCGCCTTCGCCGGGGTTCTCGAGGAGGCTTCCCTGGCGCCCGCCGGGTCTGCCGCCGTCGTTGCGGCGGCCGCGGGCGTGGACCGCTACGACCTTGCCGGGATCGCGGTCCGCGCCCAGGGCGGGGCGAACCCGGTCATCCCGCTGCTGGCCGACCTCCGGGCCCGGGTCAAGGCCCTGGACACGGAGGGCCTCGGGGCGTCCGCCGCGGTGCACGCGTCCCTGACCAGCCAGGACGTGCTGGACTCGGCCCTGATGCTGCTGGCCTCCGACGCCGTCGCCGAACTCCTGGCCGAGGTGCGGGAATCGACGGCGGCGCTGGCCGGGCTCGCCGAACGCCACCGGGACACCGTCTGCGTGGGCCGCAGCCTGACCCAGCACTCGCTGCCCTACAGCTTCGGACTCCGGGCCGCGCAGTGGTTCGCCGGGCTCGTCGACGCCGCGGCCCGCCTGGAGAGCCTGGAGTTTCCGGTGCAGACCGGCGGCGCCGCCGGCACCCTGGCCGCCGGCACCGCACTGGCCGGCCCCGCCAGCACCCCGTTCGAGCTCTCCGACCGGCTCGCCGCCAGCCTCGGCCTGGACCCGGTCGCTGCACCCTGGCACACCAACCGCCTCGCCGTCACGGCACTGGGCGACGCCCTCACCGCGGTCACGGACGCGGCCGGCAAAATCGCCGGGGACGTGCTGTTCCTCAGCCGGCCCGAGGTCGCCGAGCTGTCCGAACCCGTAGCCCCCGGACGCGGCGGCTCCTCGGCGATGCCGCACAAGCAGAACCCGGTCCTCTCGGTCCTGGTCCGCAGCGCCGCGCTGCAGGCCCCCGCGCTGGCGGCCCAGCTGCACCTTGCCGCCGCCAGCTTCAACGACGAACGGGCCGACGGCGCCTGGCACGCCGAATGGCCCGCGCTGCGCTCCCTGCTCCGGCTCGCCCTCGGCGCCGCCGGCCAGCTGCGCGAGCTCACCGCCGGGCTGCAGGTGCACCCGGACGCCATGCGCCGCAACCTGGACCTCTTCGGGCCGCTGCTGCTCTCCGAGGCCGTCGGCGCCGCCGTCGCGCCCCTGCTGGGGGACGGCGGCCGCGCCCGGCTGCAGGAGGTAGTGGACCGCACCCTGCAGGCGCCCGCCGCCGAGCGGGGCGCCACCTACCGCTCGCTGCTGCGGGAGGCCGTCCCAGCCGACGCCCTCACCGACGAACGGCTCGAGGAGCTGCTCGACCCCGCGAACTACCTCGGCCAGTCCGGCGGGATCATCCGCCGGCTGCTCGACGCCCGGCCCGGCTTCGCTGACCCGGCCCTCCAGAAAGGTGTTTCCGATGACTAAGCCAACCCTCAAGGCCGTCCTGCTCTCGCCGCAACGCGAACTCGGCGACCGGCCCCTGGTGGTGGTGGGGCCCTCCCTGGGGACCTCCACCCTGCTCTGGAGCCAGGCCGGGGGCCTCCTCGGCAACGCATTCGACGTCGTTGCCTGGGACCTGCCCGGCCACGGGGTCTCCCCGGCCGCGACGGAACCCTTTACCGTGGCCGAACTGGCCGACGCCGTCGTCGAGCTCGTCGATTCGATCTCCCCGGGCGCACGCTTCCACTACGCCGGCGTCTCCCTCGGCGGGGCCGTGGGGCTGCAGCTGGGCATCAAACACGGCGGCAGGCTCAAGAGCCTCTCCGTGCAGTGCAGCGGCGCCAGGATCGGCACCCCCGAGGGCTGGCTGGAGCGCGCGGAGACCGTCCGGAACCAGGGCACCCCGGTGATGATCGAGGGCTCCGCCCAGCGCTGGTTCGCGCCCGGCTTCTTGGAGCACGAACCCGAGCGCAGCAGCCGCCTGCTGCACACGCTCAGGGATGCCGACCGGTTCAGCTACGCGTTCTGCTGTGAGGCCCTGGCCGGCTACGACGTCCGCGCCGAACTCGGCAGCATCACCGTCCCCACCCAGGCCCTCGCCGGGGAGTTGGACGAGGTGGCACCGCCGTCGCTCGCGAAGGAAATCGTGGACGGCATCACCGCCGGCGGTGGCACCGCGAACGCCGCCACCCTGGCCGGCGTCGCCCACCTGGCACCCTTCGAGGCCCCCGGGCACGTCGCCGAACTGCTGCGCACCCTCATCACCTGGGCCGAGTCGAACGGGACGGGACAGTGAGCGGCCCGGACCGTCACGGCGTCGTCCAGCCGGAGGCCACCAGCCGCGAGATCTACGACGGCGGCATGAAGGTCCGCCGCGAGGTGCTCGGCGACGCCCATGTGGACCGGGCCAACGCCGCCAAGGACGACTTCACCGAGGACTTCCAGGACATGATCACCCGGATCGCCTGGGGTGGCATCTGGACCAGGCCGGGCATCAGCCGGCAGATGCGCTCCGCCGTGACCATCACCGCGATGGTGGCGCACGGGCACTGGGAGGAGCTGGCCATGCACATCCGGGCCGCCCTGACCAACGGCCTGACCCGGGACGAGATCAAGGAAATCCTGCTGCAGACGGCCATCTACTGCGGGGTCCCGTCGGCCAACACCGCCTTCAAGACCGCCCAGCAGGTGTTCCGCACCATCGACGAGACCGAAGTGGACAAGAACCATGACTGAGGCTTTTCTGTACGACGCCGTACGGACCCCGTTCGGCAAATTCGGCGGCGGCCTGGCCGGCGTACGCCCGGATGACCTGGCCGCGCACGTGATCGGCGAGGCCGTCCGCCGGGCCCCCGGCCTGGACCCGGAGCGGATCGACGAGGTGGTCTTCGGCAACGCCAACGGCGCCGGCGAGGAAAACCGCAACGTCGCCCGGATGGGCACCCTGCTGGCAGGGCTTCCGGTCGGCGTCCCGGGGACCACGGTCAACCGGCTCTGCGGGTCCTCGCTGGACGCGGCGATCATCGCCTCCCGGCAGATCGCCACCGGCGACGCGGACCTGGTACTCACCGGCGGCGTCGAGTCGATGTCCCGGGCGCCGTGGGTGCTGCCCAAGACCGAAAAGCCCTACCCGGCCGGGGACATGGCCCTGGTGTCCACCACCCTGGGCTGGCGCCTGGTGAACAAGCGGATGCGCCCGGACTGGTCCATCTCCCTCGGCGAGGCCACCGAGCGGCTCCGCCAGAAGTACGGCGTCACTCGGCAGGCCCAGGACGAGTTCTCGGCCGCCTCGCACAACCTGGCCGCCGCGGCCTGGGACGAGGGCTTCTACGACTCGCTCGTCGCCGCCGTGCCGGGCACGGAACTGACGCGGGACGAGGGCATCCGCCCCGGTTCCAGCGCGGAGAAGCTCGCCGGGTTGACGACCGTCTTCCGCGCCGCGGCCGACGGGCCCGACGGCGGGACCATCACCGCCGGAAACGCCTCCCCGCTCTCCGACGGCGCGTCCGCGGCGTGGCTGGGCAGCGAGGCCGCCGCGGGGCTGCTCGGCCTGGACCCGCTGGCCCGGATCGCCGGCCGCGGCGCGCACGCCAACGACCCTCAGTACTTCGGCTACGCCCCCGTCGAGGCGGCCAACAAGGCCCTCGCGAAGGCAGGGATCGGCTGGGACCAGGTGGGCGCCGTCGAACTCAACGAGGCCTTCGCCGCGCAGTCCCTGGCCTGCATCAACGGCTGGGGCATCGATCCCGCGATTGTGAACCGGCACGGCGGGGCGATCGCCATGGGCCACCCGCTGGGCGCCTCCGGCGGCCGGCTGCTGGGCACCCTGGCCCGCTCCCTGCAGGCGTCCGGAGAACGCTGGGGCGTCGCCGCGATCTGCATCGGCGTCGGTCAGGGCCTCGCCGTCGTCCTCGAAAACGTCACCGCCGGCGCCAGCAAGGGAGAGGCCTGAGCCATGCTGAACTTCGTAGACACGGTGGCCGAGGCCGTCGCCGGTATCCGGGACGGGTCCACGGTGATGATCGGCGGCTTCGGCAACGCCGGCCAGCCCTTCGAACTCATCGACGCCCTGCTCGACGGCGGCGCCACCGGCCTCACGGTGGTGAACAACAACGCCGGCCAGGCGGACCAGGGCCTGGCGCTGCTGATCAAGGAGGGCCGGGTGCGGAAGATGATCTGCTCCTTCCCCCGCCAGGCCGACTCGTGGCACTTCGACGAGAAGTACCGGGCCGGGGAGATCGAACTCGAACTCGTGCCGCAGGGCAACCTGGCCGAACGGATCCGGGCCGCCGGGGCCGGGATCGGCGGCTTTTTCACCCCCACCGGCTACGGCACCATGCTCGCCGAGGGCAAGGAAACCCGGTTCCTGGACGGCAAGTGGCAGGTCTTCGAGACGCCCATCCACGCCGACGTCGCCCTGATCAAGGCCCTCACCGCCGACGGCAAGGGCAACCTGGTCTACCGCAAGACCGCCCGGAACTTCGGTCCCATCATGGCCGCGGCGGCGAAGCACACCATCGTCCAGGTCTCCGACGTCGTCCCCACCGGCAGCCTCGACCCGGAAAACGTCATCACGCCCGGAATCTACGTCAACAGCATTGTGAAGGTGGCCTGAGATGAGCACGCAGTCAGAGCGCCAGGAGAGTCTCCGGCGCTCCGAAGAGCCCCTGGGCCGGGACGAGCTGGCCCGCCTGGTGGCCCGGGACATAGCCCCCGGCTCCTTCGTCAACCTCGGCATCGGCCAGCCCACCCTGGTCTCCAACTATCTCGAGCCGGAACAGAACGTCACCCTTCACACGGAGAACGGCATGCTGGGCATGGGTCCCGAGGCCACCGGGGGCCAGATCGACGGAGATCTGATCAACGCCGGCAAGATCCCCGTCACCGAGCTGCCCGGCGCCTCCTACTTCCACCACGCGGACTCCTTCGCGATCATGCGCGGCGGCCACCTGGACATCTGCGTCCTCGGCGCCTTCCAGGTCTCCGGGGCCGGGGACCTGGCGAACTGGCACACCGGCGCCCCGGACGCCATCCCGGCCGTGGGCGGGGCCATGGACCTGGCCACCGGGGCCAAGGACGTCTTTGTGATGATGACCCTGCTGACTCGCGACGGCGTCTCCAAACTGGTCGAAACCTGCACCTACCCGCTCACCGGGATCGGCTGCGTCACCCGCGTCTACACGGACAAGGCCGTCTTCCTCATCGGGCCCGACGGCGTCACGGTGCGGGAGACGTTCGGCTGTACCCTGGCGGACCTGCAGGCCGTGGTACCCGTGCCGCTGACCGCGGCCGGGCCGGAATGACGGGCCGCGCAGATAGGGTAGGGCGGTGACTCAAAAGCCGAACCCGTCCCCGGCCGGTGCCACGGAGGCGCCCGCCGCGAGCGACCAGTACGTCCAGTCGCTGGCCCGCGGCCTGGCCGTCATCCGCTCCTTCGACGCCGAGCACCCGCAGATGACGCTCAGCGAGGTGGCCGCGCGGACGGACCTGACCCGCGCCACGGCCCGCCGATTCCTGCACACCCTGGTGGAGCTGGGCTACGTCCGCACCGACGGCAAGGACTTCGCGCTCACGGCCAAGGTGCTGCAGCTCGGCTACGCGTACCTCTCCGGCCTGTCCCTGCCGCAGATCGCCCAGCCGCACCTGGAGGAGCTCTCCTTGGCGCTCGGCGAATCAACCTCCGCGGCTGTGCTGGAGGGCCAGGACATCAGTTACGTAGCCCGGGTGGCTACGCGCCGGATCATGACCGTCGGCATCACCGTGGGCACCCGGTTCCCCGCCTATGCCACCTCGATGGGCCGGGTGCTGCTGGCCGCCCTCCCGCCGGAGGAGCTGGCGCGCTACCTGGACACCGCGGATCTGCGACCGCTGACACCGCACACCATCGCCGACCGCGCCGGGCTGGAGGCCGAACTCGCCACGGTCCGCGCCCAGGGCTGGTGCCTGCTGGACCAGGAACTGGAACTCGGGCTGATGTCCGTGGCCGCGCCGATCCACGACGGGCCGAAGGTGGTGGCGGCGATCAACGTGTCCCTGCAGGCCCAGGCCGTCGCGGCCCGCCCGGACCCCGCAGCGTACCTCGACTCGGTCCGCGAGGCCGCCGTCGCCACCGCCGAACTCATCTCGGCGGACCTCTCCGCGAAGAGCTGAGCCGCGGGCTTGGCGCGCGGACTGAGTCGCCGGGCGAGGGGTTCTAGACCCGGCGGGACCGGGCGAAGAGCTGCCGCAGCGTGAAGGAGGAGCCCAGCGCGCTGAACAGCAGCATCATCAGGAATTCGCCCTTGAGGTCCTGCACCAGCGGCGGATTGCTCGTGAGGTTGTAGCCCAGCAGGTCCCAGGCTCCCGGTTCGAAGAGCAATCCGAAGGGCTGGTCGCCGATATATTCGGCCACATCCAGCCAGATGCTGCCGAAGAACGCCAGGAGCATGGTCAGCGCGGTCACGCCCAGCACCACCCAGGCCCCGCGCCGGGTCACGGAGCCGCCCCGGCCACCGGTGCTGCCGGCCAGATAGAGCCGCGCGGCGCCGGCCGCCGTCACGAACGACACCAGAGAGGCCATCCAGCCGAGCTTCCAGAGAGCCAGCCACAGCACGACGCCGGCAGGGACCACCGCCAAGGCGAAGACGGTGCCGCGCACGGCGTGCTCGAGTGTCTCGGTCCGCGGGCGGGGCAGCGGCAGGGCCGGCAGCAGCGTGTGCCGGCGGTCCGCCGAATCCGGCCATGGCGCGCCGTCGGGCCATCGCTGGCCGTAGCGGGGCTCCGCCCCGAGGTTCGTCAGTGAGTGTTCGTGTGCGTCGGAATCCGCGCGCTCGGTCATCATTCCCCCAAATGAGATGAGTCTTCCGGCCACATCGGGCCGCTAAATCCCGCCCAGTCTGGCACATACCTTGGACAAAATACGGATTCCCGGCGGATTGTTTCCCCGTCGCCGGGCCGGGGCCCGGATTACGCGGTGGAGACGGTGATGGTGACGCCCTCGTCGTCGTCACGGATCTGCAGTTGCAGCGGCCGGTTTACCAGGGTGGTGTGCATGTCCTCGCCCCCCTCGGGATCGAGTTGTTCGGCCAGCCGGGTCAGCGCCAGCGCCATGGCCCGGCCCCAGTCGTGGGGATCCCTGCTGGAGGCTTCGGCTTCCGCCGTGTGATGGTCCTGGTGTTCGGTCATGTGGCCGCCTTCCGCGTCCGAAGCGCACACGCCCCGGAGGTTCCGGGGCGGCATCCGGCCAGGCCGGCACGCTTCAGTCCTTGAACACGGTCAGTGTACTGACCATCCGAGCGGTGCGTCCACGATTCCGCGCCCCCGCTGTGCGGGATAGCGGGGCGGCGCGGATAGGATTTCACTGCGGGAGCCATCCCGCCACGCTGCCCGAAGGACGACATGCCACAGAACAATGCCGCGACCCAGGCCACCCCGGCCCCGGAGCATTCCGCACAGACCAGCCCGGCAGGGGACGCCTCGACGACCCGCCGCGCCGCCGTCGTCATCAACCCGATGAAATCCTCCGGCGAGGACTTCAAGACCGCCTTCTATGACCTCTGCGAGTCGGAGGGCTGGGCCGAACCGCTCTGGCTCGAGACCACCGCCGAGGACACCGGCCTGGGCCAGGCGCGGGAGGCCCTGGAGGCCGGCGTCGACGTCGTCATCGCCGCGGGCGGGGACGGCACCGTCCGGTGCGTCGCCGAGGTCCTCGCCGGCACCGGCACCCCGATGGGCCTGGTGCCGATGGGCACGGGCAACCTGCTGGCCCGCAACATCGGGGTCGACATCACCGACCCGGTCGCGGCCAGCCGGGACGTCCTGGCCGGTTCCGACATCAAGGTCGACGTCGTCAAGGCGCGGCTGGACCACGGCGGGGACGAGCAGCTGTTCCTGGTCATGGCCGGACTGGGATACGACGCGGCCATCATGGCCAACACCGTCGACGAGCTCAAGGACCGGGTGGGCTGGCTGGCCTACGTCGAGGCCGGCATCCGGCACCTGCCCGGCAAGCCGGTCCGCGCCCGGATCAGCGTCGACGGACAGCAGCCGGTCCGGCGCCGCATCCGCAGCGTCATGGTGGGCAACTGCGGCAAGATCACCGGCGGCATCGAGGTGTTCCCGGACGCCAAGATCGACGACGGCATCCTGGACGTCCTGATCCTCGCCCCGCAGGGCCGGCTCGGCTGGTTCAGCGTGCTGGCCGGCATGTTCGGCCGCAAGAACAACAAGAACAAGGCCGTGGAGTACTTCGTCGGCAAAACCGCGGAAATCAGCCTCGACCAGGAGCAGGAATTCCAGCTCGACGGCGACCACATCGGCAAGGCCAAGCACCTGAGCGTGGCCGTCGAGCACGAGGCGCTGACCATCCGGATGACGAAGGCCGCGCAGGCCTAGCGAGAGGCGCCTGGCCGCTAGCGGGGCTCGGCCGGGACGTCCCGGGAGTCGCGGGACGCCCCGGCCACCACCGTCAGCAGGTCCCGGATCTCGGCCAGCAGGGCCGTGTCCGCCGGGAGCGGCTTCTCCTCCGGCTCCGCCGTCGCGAGCCGGTTCTTGACCATCCTGTTGATCCGGTTCATCGGCGCCACGAAGATGAAGTACACCACCGCCGCGGTGATCAGGAAGGTGACGAACGCGGTCAGCACCGCGCCCACGTTGACGAACGTCTTCTCGTTGCCCGGCCAGATGTGGAAGCCGAGGCCCTGGGCCTCCACGCCGCCCGCGGCCGCGATGATCGGGTTGATGATGTTGGTGGTGAAGGCGGTCACCAGGGCGGTGAACGCGGTACCGACGACGACGGCGATCGACAGTTCGATCACGTTGCCGCGCAGGATGAAGTCCTTGAATCCTTTGAGCATGGGGTCCTCCGGGAATGCTGCCGTACGGGTGTTTCAACCGCTCGACGCTACCACCGGAAGCACGCTCCGGGTCTTCCGTTGATCGGAAATTGAGGCGGCGGCGGGGACCTTCCGGGCGTAAGCTCGTCAGGGATGCCAGTGCCGCCGTCGTTTCACCGAATGGCAAAGGAAGGCCCCTCACACCCCGTGCATCCCTCATCCGCCGCGGACCGCCGCGCACCGTTCGCCGACTTCTTCGCCATGTTCTTCACCATGGGCCCGGCCAACAAGGACCACCACCCCGCGCTCCGCTGCGCCGTCGGCGTCTTCGTCCCGCTGATCACCCTGGTGCTGCTGCAGCGGCTGGACCTGGCCATCTTCGCCTCCTTCGGCGCCTTCGCCGGAATCTACGGACGTAACGAGCCGCACGGCCGGCGGCTGGTGCTGCAGCTGCGCGCGGGAACGCTGATGCTCGCCGTGATCCTGCTGGCCGCCCTGACCGCGTACGCCGGCGCGCTGCCCGCGTTCACGCCGGCCGGGCGGATCTGGCTGCAGGTTGCGGCGACCACCTTGGTGGCCGGCGCCTGCTCGCTCATCGTCTCCCTGTGGCGGCTCCGCCCGGCGGGATCCCTGTTTCACATCTTCGCCTTCGCGGCGATCGCCTCCGTCCCGCACCAGCCGCCGCTCTGGCAGGGCATGCTGGTGGCGGTGCTGACGGTCGCCTTCTCGCTCCTGGTGGGCATGTCCTCCCGCGTGGTTCCCGGCCGGCGGCGGCCGTGGAACTGGTCCGCCCCCGTCCGCCTGACCGGGCCGGAGCGTCGTGCGGCGTGGCAGGAGGCCGTCGGTTACCTCGTGGCCGCGGGCCTGGCCGGGATCCTGGCCACGGTGATCGGCCAGCGCCTCGGCATCGGCCACAACTACTGGGCCATGGTGGCCGCCGTCGTGCCCCTGGTGGGCCACACCACCCGGCACCGGATCAGCCGCGGCCTGCAGCGCATCCTGGGCACCGCCCTGGGCCTGGCGCTGCTCGCGGCGATCCTGCTGCTGCAGCCCGAACCCTGGCTGACGGTGCTGGTGATCGCCGCCTGCCAGTTCGGTGCGGAAATGTTCATCGCCCGCCAGTATCTGGTGGCCCAGCTCTTCGTCACGCCGCTGGCCCTTATCTCCACCCTCCTGGTGGCGCCCGTCCCGGCCGGCGTGCTGCTCCGGGACCGGCTCTTCGAGACCGTAATCGGCGCCGTGGTGGGCGTCGCCGTCGTCCTGGCGCCCGCCCTGTGGCGGCAGTGGAAGACTGGTCGCTAGCAGGAAACGTCGACGGCGGGAGCGTGGGGCATGGCCAATTCCGAATCGGGTGATTCGGTGGTGGACCGCGTGGTGCGCCTGCTGGAGGCCATCCCGGAGGGTTCGGATGCGCTGCAGCTCTCCGAACTCGCCGCCCGCGCTGGGCTGCCGCTGAGCACCGCACACCGCCTGATCCGGCAGCTGGCCGGGCACGGGCTGCTGGAACTCGGTGCCGGCGGGTCGGTCCGGCTGGGGCTGCGGCTCTGGGAACTGGTAAACCGGAACTCGCCCACCCTGGCCCTGCGCCAGGCGGCGATGCCGTTCATGGAGGACATTCAGCAGGTGCTGAACCAGAACGTGAACCTGGCGGTGCTGGACGGGGCGGAGGCCCTCTTCGTCGAACGACTCTCCCGGCGCGGCTCGGTGGCGAACCGGGCCAAGGTGGCCGGCCGGATGCCCGTGCACCTCTCCTCGGCCGGGCTGGTGCTGATGGCTCACCAGCCGCCCGCCCGCCAGGCGGCGTACCTGCGCGACTTCGCCGATCCCGCCGGGAAGGTGGGTGTTGCCGGGCTCCGCTCGCTGCTGGCCCAGGCCGCCGCCCAGGGCTACGCCGAGCTCTCCGGCGTGGTGGATCCGGACACGTGGGGCATCGCGGTTCCGGTCCGGGACGCCCGGAAGCGCGCGGTGGCCGCGCTCGGCGTCGTGGTTCCCGTGCGCGAGATGCGGCTCCAGGCGCTGTTACCCGCGCTGCAGACCGCCGCGCGGGGCATCGGCCGGCGGCTGGGGGAGACCCGCGCATCCTCGATCCATTCAACGGAACAGGTGTAACGCCGGTCACGCCCGTGCGGCACACTGGGAGGCAGTGATGATCCGGTCTGTGCGCCGCGCCCGCCCCGGGCCCGCCCGGACCCCGCAACGAAGCGAGGAACCCATGGCACGGCACGTCGTCCGCACGCAGGTGGCCATCGTCGGCGGCGGCCCCGCCGGCCTGATGCTCTCCCACCTTCTGGCCAGGGAAGGGATCGAGTCCACGGTGGTGGAGCTGCGCAGCAGGCAAGAGATCGCCGAGACCGTCCGTGCCGGGATCCTGGAGCACGGCACCGTCAACCTGCTGGTGGACGGCGGTGTTTCGGACCGGGTGCTCACCGACGGGGACCGGCACGACGGTATCGAGCTGCGCTTCAACGGCGAGAGCCACCGCATCGACTTCCATGACCTGGTGGGAGAATCGGTGTGGCTCTACCCCCAGACCGATGTCTTCAAGGACCTTGCCGCCCGCCGCGAGGCCGACGGCGGAGACGTGCGCTACGGAGTCACGGACACGGCCATCCACGACCTCGACGGCGACCCCCGGGTCTGGTTCACCGACGTTGACGGCACCGAGGTGGAGCTCCGGGCGGAGTTCATCGTCGGCGCCGACGGCTCCCGCAGCCACTGCCGCGGGCAGATCCCGGAGGCGCACCGAAAGTGGTACTTCCACGAGTACCCGTTCGCCTGGTTCGGCATCCTGGCCGAGGCACCGCGTAGCTCGGAGGAGCTGATCTACGCCAACTCGGAGAACGGCTTCGCGCTGATCAGCCAGCGCACCGAGACGGTGCAGCGGATGTACTTCCAGTGCGATCCGGGCGAGGACGTCAACAACTGGAGCGACGAGCGGATTTGGGAGACCTTCCGCAGCCGGGTGAACGGCAACGGTTTCGAGCTCAAGGAAGGTCCGGTGCTGGATAAGACGGTGCTGAAGTTCCGCAGCTTCGTGCAGGCCCCGATGCGCCACAAGAAGCTGTTCCTGGCCGGGGATGCCGCCCACACGGTGCCGCCCACCGGGGCGAAGGGCCTCAACCTCGCCATCGCTGACGTCCGGGTGCTGTTCGAGGGACTGGACAGCTACTACAAGACCGGGTCGGAGGCTCTCCTGGACCGCTACAGCAGCCGCGCCCTGGACCGGGTGTGGAAGGCCCAGCACTTCTCCTACTGGATGACCTCCATGCTGCACACCCCCGAGGGTGCGGACGACTTCGCCCGGGCCCGGCAGCTGGGCGAGCTGAACTCCGTGGTGTCCTCCCGGCACGGCCGCGCCTACCTCGCCGAGGCCTACACCGGCTGGCCGTCGGCGCGGTAGGACGGCGTCCCGGGGCGCGGCCCGGGGCAACCCGCTCAGGGCAACCCCTTCGGGCCAGTCGGCTTAGGGCAGCCGGGCCGGCTCCTCCGGTTCGTCCGCCAGCACCGCCGGAGCCCCCGCCGGGGTTCCGCCCGGTGACACCGGCCCGGCGGCCGGGCCCGGCTGCCCGGACGCCGGCACCGCCGCGGCCGGAGCCCGTCCCGGCCGCCTGCTCCCTTGACCCGGCTTCCGGCCGGCCCGGCCGTACACCAGGTACATCGTCAGGCCCGTGATCACCATCAGCAGGACGGTGTAAACGAAGGTGTTGGCGACCCCCTCGACCCCCTCGGCGCCGTCGGTGTTGGCCTTAATGATGAGGCCCAGGGGCTGGTACAGCGGGTGGGCCAGGAAGATGGCCGTGTCGTAGTCATCGAGCATGCTGTTGAAGTTCAGCGCGGTCACAGCGGCGGCGGCCGGGAGCACGATGGGCAGCAGGATGCGGCGGAAAATGTAGAGGGTCCGGGCACCCATGAGACCCGCCGCCTCCTCCAGGGAGGTATTGACCGCCGCGAAGGACGCCTTGAGCATCCGCAGCGTGAAGGGGATCTTCACCGTCACGAAGGCGATCAGCAGGATCACCGTGGTTCCGGTCAGCACGGCGCCGCCCACCAGCGGGTTCGGATGGTCGTAGCTGAGGATCAGGCCCAGCGCCAGCAGCGCGGCAGGCAGGATCCAGGGGATGTGCAGGAGGTACTCAAACGCGGTGCTGACCCAGTTGCGGTACTTCTGCAGGGTCCTGGCCACAAACAGCAGTCCGCCCACCGCAATGACCGCGGCGAGGGCGCTGTACGTGATGCTGATCAGGAACGGCCGCAAACCCGCGGGCTGGGTCAGCACCCTGGCGTAGTTTTCCAGGGTCAGGCTGCCGGGGTCCAGGCGCCCGGACTGGATCGCGGCGCCGTCGGCGAAGGAATACAGCACGATCAGGACCACGGGCAGGACGTACACGGCGAACAGCAGGTAGGCGATCGCGTGGACGACGGCGTTCGCCGCGTGGTTGGTGATCTGCTGCTTCTGCAGGCCCGCGGAGACCTTGGAGACAGAGAAGTAGGTGCCGCCCTTCTCCAGCCGGGTCATGATCGCCAGCATCACCATGGTGGCCACCCCCAGGATGAGGGCCAGCAGGGCGGCGAGGTCCCGTGAGGTGGGGCTGTTGGTGAAGGTCAGGATCATCGGAGTGATGGTCTGGAAGTCGCGTCCGCCCAGGACCTGAGGCGCGGAGAGGGCCCCGAGCCCGGTCAGGAAGGACAGCACCGTCACCGCGAAAAGAGTCGGCTTGAGCATCGGCAGGACGATCCGCCGCAGGATGGTCCACGTGGAGGCGCCCATGTTCTTGGCGGCCTCGATGGTTTGGTAATCCACCCCCTTGAGGGCGTTGGTCACGAACAGCATGTGGTTGGTGGTGGTCGCGAACGTCATCACGGCCAGCACGGCGAAGAAACCCGAGAACCAGCCGCGGTCCAGGTCCGGAATCACCGAGGCCAGGAAACCGGTGACGATTCCCTTGTCGCCATAGATGAATTTGTAGCCTGCGGCGAGCACGATGCCGCCGTAGATGAACGTGGTGGCGTAGCCCAGGAACAGGATGCGGGAACCACGGATCTTGAAGTACTGGGTGACGAGGACGATGAAGATGCCCACCACGTTGACGGTGATGGAAAGCGCGACGGCCAGGAGGAAGCTGTTGCCGAGGGATTTCATGGCCCGCGGCGAGGAGAACAGTTTCTCTGCGGCACGGCCCGAGAATTTTCCGTCGGGGAAGAACGTCTGGACCAGGACATTGGCGTTGGGCCAGACGAGAAACGCCGCAATGAACCAGGTCAGGATGATCCCGGCAATCAGGACCGCCGGAGACCGCAGCATGCTCCGGGGGCTGCCGGCGGTACTGGACCGGGTCACGGCCGGACGGCTTCCCGCTGGGGGACGTCCAGGGACGCGCCGGTCCCGGGATCGTACTGAAGGACGTGGGCGGGCTGGACGTACACGGTGGCCCGTCCGCCGGTGGTGGGGTGCGCGCCGCCGTCTTCCCGGACCAGGAGGCGGAGCTCCGAACCGAGGCAGTCGACCACGTAGCGGCTGTGCAGGCCGTGGTAGGTCCGGGAAACGACGGTGCCCTCGACGGCGGCCGCCTCGCCGTCCGCTGGCCGTTCCAGGGAGGCCTTCTCCACCCGGAGGTACGAATTGGCGGCCGGGTCGAGGGCCGCGGACGGGGACTGCCGGTTCAGTTCGGCCACGAAGGCGGGACTGAGCCGTGAGCTGTCGCCGATGAAATTGCAGACGAACTCGGTGGCCGACTGGTCGTAGATGCTCTGCGGCGTTCCCACCTGCTCCACGACGCCCTTGTTGAAGACGGCGACGCGGTCGCTCATGGCCAGGGCCTCATCCTGGTCGTGCGTGACGTAGACGGTGGTGATGCCGAATTCGCTCTGCAGGTCCTTGAGCTGCTGACG
This sequence comes from Arthrobacter sp. NPDC057259, assembly GCF_042668995.1. Classification (NCBI taxonomy): domain Bacteria; kingdom Bacillati; phylum Actinomycetota; class Actinomycetes; order Micrococcales; family Micrococcaceae; genus Arthrobacter; species Arthrobacter sp. NPDC057259. The sequence continues at coordinate 96,167 of NZ_JBHUYA010000002.1, read as the reverse complement.
GAGCTGATGCCGAAGCTTGGCGTCCAAATTCGAGAGCGGTTCGTCGAGCAGCAGGATCTTGGGCTGGAGGACCAGGGCCCGGGCGACGGCGACGCGCTGCTGCTGGCCGCCGGAGAGCTCTGCGACATTTTTGCCGAGCTGTTCCTCGGAAAGATCCACGCGCCGGGCGATGTCGCGGACCAGCCGGTCGCTTTCCGCCCCTTTCTCTTTCCTGACCCGCAGGCCGAAGGCGATGTTTTCCCAGACGCTCATGCTCGGGAACAGCGCGTAGTTCTGGAAGACCATACCGACCTGGCGCTTGTCGCTGGGCAGCCGGGTCACCGCTTTGCCGTCGACGTAGACGTCGCCTGCGGTGGGATCGATGAAGCCGGCGAGGGTGCGCAGCGCGGTCGTCTTCCCGCAGCCGGAGGGTCCGAGGAGCGTAAAGAACTCGCCCTGCTTCACGTCCAGGTTCAGCCCCGGGATGGCGGTGAAGCCGCCAAAAGTTACCTCGATGTTTTCAAAGCGGATCATGGCATCTGTCTTTCCTGCGGGATCGGAAAACCTGGGGTTAAAGCGGGTGGGCCGGCCCGGTGGAGCTGCCGGGCCGGCCCCGGGGGTCAGCTCATGTATTCGAGTTCGATTTTCTCGACCCACTTGCCCATGTTCGCCTGGACGAATCCCCAGTCGATGTCCTGCTGCTTGAGGTTCTTGAAGAAGTCGACCACCTCGGGGTTGGCCTGGGCCGCCGCCTTCGTGTTGACGGGCATGGCGTTGAACTTCTGGGCGAACTGGCCCTGGGTCTCGGCGCTGCCGAACCAGTTGATGAACTTCAGCGCCTCGTCCTTCTTCTTCGACCCCTTCACGAGCGCGACTTGTTCGATCGCGAGCGGCACGCCGACGGACGGCATCACGGTGTCGACCTTGACGTTGAAGGACTTCTCCCGGTCGGGAATGATCGAGGAGGGCATCTGGCCCATGTCCGTGTCACCCGAGGCGATCCGCGCGAAGAGATCCGTTTTGGCGACGGCCGGGGTGCCGTTCTTGAAGTAGCCTTCGATCTGCTTCCAGCCCTCGTCCGAGACGCCCAGGTCGCCGCCGTCGTCCTTGTAGCGGTTCAGGATGCCGGCGAACACCAGCTGTGCGGTGGCGGTTCCCAGCCCGGTCACGCGTTCGTAGCGGGACTTGAACTTGTCCTGGGTCCACAGGTCGGTCCAGTCCTTGGGGGCCTGGTCCTTGCTGTACTTGTCCGAGTTGTAGCCGAGCAGGATGGCCTGCTGGACCAGCGGCCAGTACGTCTTGGAGTCCGACTTGTCGCCCTTGGCGGGGTCAACCTCGCCGGACCAGGAGGGCGTGAACGGCTCGATCGCTCCGGCGGCCTTGACCTGCTCGAAGTACATGTTGTTCAGCCCGAAGGCGACGTCGGCCACCGGGTTGTTCTTCTCGGCGATGAGCTTGTTGGTGGCGTCGGCGCCGCCGGCCCCGACGATCTGGATCTTGAAACCGGCCTCGGCGGCTTTCTGGGTCAGCCAGTCGCCGCGCCCCTCGCCGTTGGAGTTCGTATAGACGACGAGTGTTTCCCCCGACGGCGGCCCGGAGGGTGCGGTAGCGGGCGGTCCGGCGGGGGCTGCCGATGAATTCCCGGGGGCCGCGGCCCCTGAGCCACACCCCGCGAGGAGGCTGACGGCGATGGCGGCGGCGAGCATGGTCTTCATCTGGCGCACGGGCGGACTCGTTTCGTATCGACGTTAGGGCATGGTCGGGCCAGCCTATAGCCGCCGACGGAGGAAATGGGCGCTTATGCCTAACGAATCGATAAATCCGCCGGCCATGGGTGTCGAGTCTTGCCGACGGAACGGAACGCTTCGGGCCCGGGGGATGAATCCCCCGTGAACAGCAGGATCAGGCCATCGCAGTGTGGGCCGCGCTGTGGGAATCGATGGCCTTGGCGTAGCAGAAGGAGTGCTCCACGCCGATGTAGGGCCCGAAATTCGGCACCGGGGCGAACCCCGAGTTTGCGTAGAACTGCCGGCCGTCGGTCTGTACCGAGCCCGCCTCCGCCGTCAGCCTGGTGATGCCAAGGGCGTGGGCGTGGCCCTCCAGTGCCGCCAGGATGGAGCTCGCCACCCCCGAACCGCGGGTGTACGGCAGGACGTAGAGGCGCTTGATCTCGGCGGTCCGGGAGTCCAGGAGGCGCAGCCCGCCGCAGCCCACCGGCTGGCCCGAGCCCTTGTCATAGGCGACGAGGAACACCGCCGAGTCCGACTCGGAGGGTACCGGGCCCGGCTCGTGGTCCGGGCGGCCGAAGCGTGCGTCCAGTTCGGCCTGCTGGGCGGCCCGGAGGTCTGCGCCCACGGGGTTGGCCCAGGGCACCTGCCTGATGTGAAGCCGCGGGTTGGTCTGCATCGTTGCCTCGTTTCACCGAAGGGTTATGCAGTCCAAGGCTAGGAAGCGGTGGTTTCCACGGTGTTTCCCGCAGGTAAGGGATGGGAGAACTTGGGGCGGTGACGGCGCGGAGGGCGTGGAGGCCGAACGGACCTCAGGCGGGGCCGCCGGCCGGGTCCTCCGCCGTCGGGTCGGCCAGGGCCAGGCCGCCCACGGGGCTGCCGTCCCAGTGGACCATCCGCCAGCCTTCCGCGGGGCCGCCCTCCAGGGCCACGATGCCGGTGTTGGCCAGCACGTGCCGGGCCGCGAACCCGGCGTCGACGTTCTCCGCGCGCAGGGCGGTCCAGACCCGGATTGCCGCGCCGTGGCTGACGACGGCGACCGTGCCGCCGTCGTCCATGCTCCCGTCGTCCGTGCTCCCCGGGGACGCCCCGCCCCGGGGCCCGGCAGCTGCCGCCGCGATCCGGTCGACGGCGTCGTCGAACCGGGCCAGGAAGTCGTGGCCGCTGGGTCCGGTCGGCATCCGCCGGTCCAGCTCGCCCGCGGCCCAACCGAACACCGTGCCGAGGTAGCGCAGGTGGGACTCCCGGTCGGTGAGCTTCTCCAGCGCGCCCGCCTCGATCTCGTGCAGCCCGTCCAGGACCGTGACATCGAGTCCGCGGCGGCCGGCCAGCGGGGCGGCGGTCAGCTGGGTCCGGATCAGCGTGGAGGCGTAGAGCCGGCTGATTTCCAGCCGCACCAGGGAACGGGCCAGGGCCTCCGCCTGCCGTTCGCCCAGCTCGGTCAGGCCGGGGCCGGGATGCGCCGTGTCGAGCTGGCCGAGCACGTTGCCCGGCGTCTGGCCGTGCCTGATCAGGAGGAGCCTCATAGCCCGAATTTTACCGCCGCACCCTGCGAGGGGAGCCGGGCGTCAGGGGATGAGGACGGTGGCCTGGATCGGGGCGTGGTCGCTGGGGTAGCGGTCGTCGAGGCGGAAGGTGTTGACCGCCGCGTCGGCCACTTGGATGCCGGGGGTGACGGCGATCCAGTCGATGCGGCTCTCGCCCACCACCGGGTCCTTGTAGTTCGGGAAGGTGCCGTACGCCGGGGTGAGGTGCCGCTTGGCGACCAGCCAGGAGTCCCGGAACGGGCCGCCGTCCACCAGGGTGGAGTATGCCCCGGAGGCGCCGGCGCGGGCGTTGAAGTCGCCCATCACCACGGTGGGCAGCCCGGGTTCGAAGCGGGCCGTGTGGTCGATGATGGCCTCGGCGCTGCGCAGCTGGGCGTTCTCCGACTCGTGGTCGAAGTGCGTGTTGAGGACCATCAGTTCCCGGCCGGTGCTGCTGTCCTCGAACCGGCCCCAGGTGGCGATCCGGGTGGTGTCGTTGCCCCAGGTGGCGGATCCCGCGACGTCCGGGGTGTCCGAGAGCCAGAACTGGTCCCAGGCCTGCAGCAGCAGGCGCCGGGAGTTGTAGAAGATGCAGGAGTACTCACCGCGGCTGCCGCCGTCGCGGCCCTGTCCGATCATCCGGTAGTGGTCCGGGAGCGCCTCCTCGATCACCGCCAGCTGGTGCCCGAGGCCCTCCTGGATGCCCAGGACGTCCGGGAGTTCCTCGGCGAGCACGGCCTGCAGGGCCGGCGCCCGCTCCGGCCAGTAGTCGGCCTGGCCGGGGAGGGTGTGGTTGGTATCGCAGCGGATGTTGAAGCTCATCAGGCTCAACGCGGCGTCGTCCGCCCCCGGAGATTCGGGGGCGTCCGGCGCCAGGGGGTCCGGGTCGGTCAGAACGGTCCGTGCGGTCGACGCTATGTCGCTCGGCAAGGGAGTCTCCTCGTGTCGGTTACAGTCCCAGAATCCACGATACGACTGGCCGGTCCTCGACGGCGGCGTAAACGCGGATGTGCCGGAAGGTTAATTCGACGTGAATGACCTAGCGGCCGTCCGCCAGGTGATCGACCAGCCTGTCCGCGATGCCGGTGTAGCGGCCCGGGGTGAGCGCCAGTAGGCGTGATTCCGCCTCGGCGGAGAGGCCCAGGCCCTGGACGAACTCCTGCATCCGGGCGGCGTCCACCCGCTGGCCGCGGGTCAGGTCCTTGAGTCGTTCGTAGGGGTTTTCCATGCCCGGCACGCCGGCGATTGCCTCGGCGCGCATGACCATCTGGATGGCCTCGCCGAGGACCTCCCAGTTGGTGTCCAGGTCCGCAGCCAGCACGTTCTCTGCCACGTCCAGGCGGTCCAGGCCCTTGGCGACGTTGGAGATCGCCAGCAGCGAGTGGCCGAAGGCGACGCCGATGTTCCGCTGCGAGGAGGAATCGGTGAGGTCGCGCTGCCAGCGGGAGGTCACCAGGGTGGAGCCGAGCACGTCCAGGAGGCCGGAGGAGATCTCCAGGTTCGCCTCGGCGTTCTCGAAGCGGATCGGGTTGACCTTGTGCGGCATGGTCGACGAGCCCGTCGCGCCGGCCACGGGGACCTGGGCGAAGTAGCCGATCGAGATGTAGCTCCAGATGTCGGTGCAGACGTTGTGCAGGATCCGGTTGAAGCGGGCGACGTCGGCGTACAGCTCGGCCTGCCAGTCGTGGCTTTCGATCTGGGTGGTCAGCGGGTTCCAGGTAAGGCCGAGGCCCTCGACGAAGCCCTTGGCGACGGCTTCCCAGTCGGCTCCCGGGACGGAGGCGACGTGCGCGGCGTAGGTGCCGGTGGCGCCGTTGATCTTGCCCAGGTATTCGGTGCGCGCAATCCGGTCCAGCTGGCGGGTCAGGCGGTGGGCGATGACGGCCAGTTCCTTGCCCAGGGTGGTGGGGGTGGCGGGCTGGCCGTGGGTGCGGGAGAGCATCGGGACGGCGCGGTTGGCCTCGGCCATGGCGCCGATCTGGCCCACGAGCGTGCGGGCGGCGGGCAGCCAGACATCCTCGACGGCGCCCTTGATGCCGAGCGCGTAGGAGAGGTTGTTGATATCCTCCGACGTGCAGCCGAAGTGGACCATCGCGGTCAGGTGCTCGATCCCGATGCCGGGCAGGCGGCGGCCGATGTAGTACTCGACGGCCTTCACGTCGTGGACGGTGACGGCCTCGATCTCGGCGAGTTCGGCCACCGAGGCGGCATCGAACTCGGTGACGATGTCCCGCAGCTGCTGCTGCTGCTCCGCGGACAGCGGGCCGGCGCCGGGCAGGACGTTGTTGCCGGTCAGGTGGATCAGCCATTCGACCTCGACGGCGACGCGGTCGCGGTTGAGCGCGGCCTCAGAGAGGTAGTCCACCAAAGGCGCGACGGCGGACTGGTAGCGGCCGTCCAGCGGTCCCAGGGCGATGGGGGTGCCGGAGGCGGCCAGGGCCAGGCGTCCGGACGGCGTGCGGGTCTCAGCTGTGGCAGCAGTTTCAGGCATGGTCCGATTCTTTCACGAAGTGCCGCCGGGGCCGAAGCCGGGCGGTGGTATGACAGCCGCCCGGGCGGGGCGCAGCCCGTTGTCCACATAGCCGCACCGTGCCGTGTCCGCCCCCGGTGCGTGGCCCTAGCGTCGTTCTGTGGCCGGGGTGTGCAGGAGGCAACCCCAGGAAGAGAACACACGGCAGAGAACACGAGGAAGCCGGCTTAAGCCGGAGAAAGGAGGGATGCGCGATGACGTCCACAACCGTGCTGGCCGGGGACGCGGCGGCCTGCGCCTCCCGCAGCGCCGAGGTGCAGCGGCTCGCGGCCCGGGTGGCCGGATGCGCCGGGCAGGCGGACGCCGTCCTGGCGGCGCTGGCCCGGTTGGAGCTGCAGACCTGGCAGTCGCCGGCCGGGCGGGCGTACCGGGTGACGCTCTCGCTGCAGGCGGCCTCGCTCCGACGGGCCCGGGATGGCCTGCTCGAGGCCTCGTCGGCGGTGCTGGCCCACGCCCGGTTGGTGGCCCTCGCCCCCGGCCGGTCCGGGTTTTGAGAGGACGGGCACTGATGACGGAACTCAGCCCGGCAGGCTCCGGCGAGGTACCGCGCCCGGTGGCCCCGCCCCCGGACGGCATGCTCCGCATCCGCGGCGGGGTGGGCGGCGTGGCCTTCCAATTCGAAGAACTGCTGGCCGGCGCGGCAGCCCTGGACGCCTCGGTGCGGGACCTTTACGCCGTGGAAGCGGAGGCGGACGGGATCCGCCGGTCCCTGTTCCCCTATCAGCAGGACGCCTACCGCAGCGGCAGCGAAGCCATCACCGCTGTGGGGGAGGCAGGCCGGGGGATCGGCAGGGTCCGGGCCGAGCTGGAACACATCGCCGCCCAGGTCCGGGCCAGCCACCGGGACTACGAGTTCACCGAGGCCCGAAACGCCCTGCTGCTGAGGATGGGCCTGGCCGGACCCAAGTACGGATCCGCCGGCGGGGTTCTGGGCCTCCCCGGGGTCCGCGACCGGTTCGAAACCGGGCTCGCCTCACCGGGGAGCCTGGCGCTGCTGCTGGGCCTGCCGCTCCCGCTGGCCGGAGCGCTCGCCGGGGTTCCCGGGTCGGCCTCGATCGGTGGCCTGGTCAGGGCGCTGACGGACGAGCCCGGGCTCGGCTTCCTCAAGCCCCGTCCGGTCTCGGCCACCGCCGGGGGCACCAGCACCGAAACCGTGGACCTGACGCCGGCCGGACTGCTGCGCCGCACCGAGGACGTGGACCGGACGCCGGGTGAGATCGAGGTCATCAGGGTCGATGCCGCCGGCGGCCCTGCCTGGGTGGTGCTGGTCCCGGGGACGCAACTGGGCGGTCTTCCCGCCGGAACCAACCCCTTCGACACGGCCGGCATCGCGGAGGCGCTGGGCTATGACTCCGTCGAAACAACAGCCGCCATCAGGTGCGCACTGCGCGAGGCCGGCGCGGAGGCGGGCGATCAGCTGGTGGCCGTCGGCTACAGCCAGGGCGGCATCCACGCCATGAACCTCAGCCGGGACAAGGCATTCCTGGCCGAATTCGACCTCAAGTACGTCCTGACGGCCGGGTCACCGGTCGGCGGGATCAGCCCCGCCCCGGGGATCAGCAGCCTGCACCTGGAACACCGGGAGGACTGGGTGCCCGGGGCCGACGGCGCCCCGAACGCGGACACCCGCGACCGGGTCACGGCCACCCTGACCAACGCCCTGAGCGTCCCGGCGCCAAAGGACTTCGGCCTGGGGCCGGGACACCGGCTGGAGAACTACGAGGCCGGAGCCGCCGCCGTCGAAGCCTCCCGTGACCCGTCGCTGCAGGCGTCCACCGCCGCGCTCGCGGCCGTGGTGGGTACGGGCGGGACGGCGGCCGTCACCCGGTTCGCGCTCCGCCGCGAGGCGCGTCCCGTACCAGCGGGGGGAGGGAGCGTCGGGGCCGACGCCGGCGGTATGGTCAGCGGCGGCCACCGGGAAGCCGGCCGGCCACCAGCGACACCAGGGTCACGATGATGGCGGCCAGGACGGCGGTCCAGAAGAAGGAGTCGATGGTGAAGTGCACCGGCGTGTAGGAACTCAGCCAGGCCGTCAGATACAGCATGGCCGCGTTGATCACAACGGTGAACAGGCCCAGGGTGAGGATGGTGATCGGCAGTGACAGCAGGCTGACCAGCGGCTTGACGAAGGCGTTGACCAGGCCGAAGATCAGGCCGATAAACAGGTAGGCCAGGATGATGCCGATGGTCTCCGTGCCCTGCGTGACCCCCTGGTCCGCGACGGCGCCGGTGGTGGCCGTGGTGGAGATATTCAGTCCCGGCAGGATCCAGCTAGCCACCCAGAGGGCCAGGGCATTGACGATGACCCGCACAAAGAGAGAGCGCATGGCCCCATGCTGTCACATCACCGGACGCACGGGCAGGGTGGCGTCGTAGGCTAGGGGGCATGACTTCTTCTGACAGCCTGGCCGGCGGAATCCGCCCGCGGCCGGTGGTAGACCTGCTTCCCCGATACGCAGCCGGCAAGCCGCCGGCTCCCGTCGAGGGGCTGGTCAGCTACAAGCTTTCCTCCAACGAAAACCCGCTCCCGCCGATCCCTGCAGTGCAGCAGGCCATCGCGGCGCGGACCGACTTCAACCGCTACCCGGACCCGCTCAGCAGCAAGCTCCGCGCCGCGCTCGCCGACTTCCTCGACGTCCCGGCCGAGGACATCGTCACCGGCGCCGGCAGCCTCGGCGCCCTTAACCAGCTGTTGGCCACCTTCGCCGGCCAGAACGACGACGGCAAGGCCGACGAAGTTATCTACGCGTGGCGCTCCTTCGAGGCCTACCCCATCAGCGTCGGCCTCGCCGGTGCCGAGAGCGTCCGAATCCCGCTCACCGCGGACGGACGCCACGACCTGGACGCCATGGCCGCCGCCGTCACTGTCCGGACAAAGATGATCCTGCTCTGCACCCCGAACAACCCCACCGGGCCCATCCTCACCTCCGAAGAGACGGAGCGGTTCCTCAACGCCGTGCCCGCGGACGTCGTCGTCGTGATCGACGAGGCCTACCAGGAGTTCGTCCGGGCCGAGGACGCCGTGGACGGCATCGAGATGTACCGCAAATTCCCCAACGTGGTGGTGCTCCGGACCTTCTCCAAGGCTCACGGCCTGGCCGGCCTCCGGGTGGGCTACAGCGTCTCCCAGCCCGGGTTGACCCAGCATCTGCGCGTCACGGCCACCCCGTTCGCCGTATCCCAGCTGGGTGAGGACGCCGCCGTCGCCTCCCTCCAGTACTACGACCAGGTTGTAGAAAGGGTACAAAGCCTGGTCGACGAACGGGACCGGGTAACGGCAGGCCTGCGGGACCTCGGCTGGTTCGTTCCCGAGGCCCAGGGCAACTTTGTGTGGCTGAACCTCGGGGCCAACAGTGGCGAATTTGCCGCACTGGCGGGGGAGCAGGCGCTCTCCGTCCGGGCCTTCGGTGACGAGGGTGTGCGGGTCAGCATCGGCGAGACGGAAGCCAACACCCGCTTCCTCGAACTGTGTGCGAACTATACAAAAGCCCCGCAGCGTTCCTAGCGGTAAGCATCACCCCCTGCGGCCGCCCGCGGAGGGTACTGTGGGGACGAGTAAGCCATCATGTATGCCGGAACCGGGATGTATTCCTGGTGTGGCATATTTACCACCGAGTGCAGCGCCCCGGATGCGGCAGGCAAGGAGACGGTATGGGTACACAACTGCCCTCCACCGAGTTCGACGGAACCGACACGGATGACCGCCGCGAGGCGCAGGCCGAGGCTGTCCTGGGTGACCCCGACGTCCCCATGGTCCAGCTCCTGCGCCCGGACGGGACGCTGGGGACGGACCCGGTGTTCTCCGAGTACGCCGCCCGCCTGGATGCCGGGAAGCTGAAGGGCTTCTACGCGGACATGGCCAAGATCCGCCGGTTCGACGTCGAGGCCACCGCGCTGCAGCGCCAGGGCCAGCTGGCCCTCTGGGTGCCGCTGACCGGACAGGAAGCCGCGCAGATCGGCTCGGGCCGGGCCAGCCAGCCGCAGGACTACATCTTCCCCACCTACCGGGAACACGGCGTCGCCCTGACACGCAACGTGGACCTCGCCGAGCTGCTGTGTCAGTTCCGCGGGGTGTCCAACGGCGGCTGGAACCCCAAAGACACCAACTTCCACCTGTACACGCTGGTCCTGGCGGCCCAGACGCCGCACGCCGTCGGCTACGCCATGGGCGTCCAGCGCGAGCAGAAGCTGAACCCCACTGGGGAGAAGGCCGCCGTCATGGTCTATTTCGGCGACGGCGCCAGCTCCGAGGGCGACGTCCACGAGTCGATGGTCTTCGCGTCCTCGTTCAACGCCCCCGTGGTCTTCTTCTGCCAGAACAATCACTGGGCCATCTCGGTCCCCACCACGGTGCAGACCCGGATTCCGCTCTCCAACCGCGCCAAGGGCTACGGCTTCCCGGGCATCCGGGTGGACGGGAACGACGTCATCGCGGTGCACGCCGTGACCGAATGGGCCCTGGACCGGGCCCGGCGGGGCGAGAGCCCGGTGCTGATCGAGGCCTTCACCTACCGGGTGGGCGCCCACACCACGGCGGATGACCCCACCAAGTACCGCGGCTCCGAGGAGGAGGCGCAGTGGCGGGCCAAGGATCCGCTGGAGCGGCTCGAGAAGTACCTGCGGGCCGAGGGTCTCGCGGACGACGCCTTCTTTGAGCAGGTCAAGGCCGACGGCGACGAGCTCGCCGCGTACGTCCGCAAGACCACCCACGACCTGGAGACCCCGGACATCCGGCAGGCCTTCGCGAACACCTACGCCGAGGCCCACCCCCTGGTGGCCGAGGAACTGGCCTGGTTCGAGGACTACAGCGCCGGCTTCGCCGATGAGGCGGCGGACGCCGAGGACTCCGGGACACAGGGCACAGCGACAGACGGGGCAGCCAGCCGATGACCACCATGACCATTGCCAAGGCCATCAACGAGGGGCTGCGCGCCACCCTGGCCGGCAACCCGCGCACCCTGCTGATGGGCGAGGACATCGGACCCCTCGGCGGCGTCTACCGCGTCACCGACGGCCTGATCGGCGAATTCGGCGCCGACCGCGTCGTCGACACCCCGCTGGCCGAATCCGGCATCATCGGCACCGCTATTGGCCTGGCCCTCAGCGGCTTCCGGCCCGTCTGCGAGATCCAGTTCGACGGCTTCGTCTTCCCGGGCTTCAACCAGATCACCACCCAGCTGGCCAAGATGCACTCGCGCAGCAACGGCAACCTCACGGTCCCCGTGGTCATCCGCATCCCCTACGGCGGCGGCATCGGCTCGATCGAGCACCACTCCGAGTCGCCCGAGGCACTGTTCGCGCACACCGCCGGGATCCGGATCATCACCCCGTCCAACCCGCACGACGCCTACTGGATGATCCAGCAGGCCGTCGACTGCCAGGACCCGGTGATCGTCTTCGAGCCGAAGCGCCGCTACTGGCTCAAGGGCGACGTCGACACCGCCGCCCCGGGCCGCTCCGCCGACCCATTTGCCGCCCATGTGCTGCGCGAGGGAACCGACGCCACGGTGGTTGCCTACGGCCCGCTGGTGCCCGTGGCCCTCGCCGCCGCCAACGCCGCGGCCGAGGACGGGCACAGCGTCGAGGTGATCGACCTGCGCTCCATCTCACCGATCGACTTCGACACCGTCACCGCGTCCGTGAAGAAGACCGGCAGGCTGATCGTCACACACGAGGCCCCCACCTTCGGCGGCATCGGCGGCGAGATCGCGGCGCGTGTCAGCGAGCGGGCTTTCCACTCCCTGGAGGCGCCGGTGCTGCGCGTCGGCGGCTTCCACATGCCCTACCCGGTGGCCAAGGTCGAGGAAGATTACCTGCCGGACATCGACCGCATTCTTGAGGCGCTCGAACGCGCCCTCGCCTACTGACGGGGAGCACCATGACCGTAAACAAGTTCAACCTCCCGGACGTCGGCGAGGGCCTGACCGAGGCCGAAATCGTCTCCTGGAAGGTCAAGGCCGGCGACACGGTGGCCGTCAACGACATCCTCTGCGAGATCGAGACCGCCAAGTCGATCGTCGAACTCCCGTCGCCGTACGCCGGGACGGTTGCGGAGTTGCTGGTCGCCGAGGGCGTGACGGTCGACGTCGGCACCCCCATCATCAGCGTGGCCGACGCCGGCGCCCCCACGGCACCCGCACCGGCGGCTTCCGCGGCGCCCGCCCCCGACCTTACACAGGCGCCGGAGGCACCGGAACCGGCTCCGATGTATGGCACGCTCACCCCGGGCGGCGACGCCGAGCCCGCCGCAGAAGCCGACGGCCGCCCCGCCGGCGGCCCGCTGGTTGGCTCCGGCCCCAAGGCCGACGCCGTGAAGCGCCGCCGCCGGACCTCCGCCCCCGCAGCCCCCGCGGCCACCGCCGCGGCCGCAGCCCCCGCCGAGCCGGTCGAGTCGCACGACATCTGGATCGACCCGGCAGCCGTCAGCCACTCCGGACGCGGGCCCCAGGCGCCCGTTGCCGGGGCCGACCCGCGCCCCACCCTCGGCGGAGCCATCACCGGCCTCGTCTCCAAGGTCCTGGCCAAGCCGCCGGTCCGGAAGATCGCCCGCGACCTCGGCATCGACCTGGCCGACGTCGTCCCCACCGGCGCCCGCGGCGAGGTAACCCGCGAGGACCTGGTCAGCTACCAGGCCCAGCGCGACGCCGAGCTGGACAAGGCGGACACCTTCTGGGGCAAGACCGGCCGGCCGCAGGAACAGCGGATCGAGAAGATCCCGGTCAAGGGTGTCCGCAAGGCCACCGCCCGGGCCATGGTCGAGTCGGCCTTCGCCGCCCCGCATGTGAGCATCTTCGTCGACGTGGACGCCAGCCGCACCATGGAGTTCGTCAAGCGGCTGAAGGCCTCCCGCGACTTCGAGGGCATCAAGGTCTCGCCCCTGCTGATCCTGGCCAAGGCCGTCATCTGGGCCGCGGCGCGAAACCCCAGCGTCAACGCCAGCTGGGTGGACGCCAAGGACGGCAGCGACTCCGCGGAGATCCACGTCAAGCACTTCATGAACCTGGGCATCGCCGCGGCCACGCCGCGCGGGCTCATGGTGCCGAACATCAAGAACGCCCAGGACCTCTCGCTCAAGGAACTGGCGCTGGCGCTGAACGAGCTGGCCACCACGGCCCGCGCCGGGAAGACCCAGCCGGCCCAGATGCAGGGCGGCAGCCTGACCATCACCAACATCGGCGCCCTCGGCATCGACACCGGCACCCCGATCATCAACCCGGGCGAGGTGGCGATCGTGGCCTTCGGAACCATCAAGCAGAAGCCGTGGGTACTGGACGGCGAAGTCATCCCGCGCTGGATCACCACGCTCGGCGGCTCCTTCGACCACCGCGTGGTGGACGGGGACCTCTCGGCCCGCTTCATGGCTGACGTCGCCTCGATCCTCGAGGAACCGGCGCTGCTGCTCGACTAGTCGGCCGCGCCTCACCAGACGCGGCTCACCGGGTCTGATTAACGGCAAGGGGCGGTCGCCTAGGCGCCCGCCCCTACCCTTTAGACAGACAGAACCGCCTGGAGGCTCTACGCTCCGGAGTAACCGGAGAGGAGCTGGCCGATGACCCGGCTGCCGCCCCAGTTCGCGACGGCGATGGCCGCGGCAAACATGGTGCCGGCCACGCCGAAGCTCGCGCCGGTGACGATGGAGAGGAACTTCCAGTCCTCCCGCAGCACGCTGCGCACCGTCGCCGGCATCTGCAGCGACGGGGAAATCAGGTTCGGCGCCGAGTCCACGCTGCCGTCGTCGAGGTAGGCCACCACGCGGCCGGCGGCGCGGTCCACCCGCATGGCGCTGATGTGGTTGCCGTGGCGGGCCAGCAGGATGTCGTGGCCGACGAGCTGGCGGCGTTGCAAAGCAGGCAGAGCAGGCAAGGGATTCTCCCGGAAACGTGGGCGGATAGGACTGTCCGCACCGTCGGGGGCACCTCCCATTTTACCGCCGCGCCCACCGCCGGCCCGGACCGGAGCCGGGTGAGACTGCCCACTGGCCACCGTGACGGCGGTCAAAGTGCCGCCCTCCTGTCCGCCGGCGCTCCGCGGCATTAGAGTGGCACCAGCCGCCGCGGTGCGGTCCTCACCGATCAAAGGAGATAGTGGTGTTCCGGAGTCCGTTCCCCGCCGTAGACATTCCCGACGTCAGCCTCTACGACTATCTTTTTGCCGGCCTCGACGACGCCGCCCTGGACAAGGTGGCGCTGGTGGACGGAAGCAGCGGCGCGGAGACCAGCTACCGGGAACTGCGCGACGGGGTCAACGCCGTCGCCGGAGCCGTTGCGGCCCGGGGCCTCGGCGTGGGCGGCGTCGCGGCAATCCTCTGCCCGAACACCCCGGCCTTCGCCGTCGTCTTCCACGGCCTGCTGCGGGCCGGCGCCACCGTCACCACTGTCAACTCCCTGTACACGGCCGAGGAAACCGCCAAGCAGCTCGACGACGCCGGCGCAGATTGGCTCTTCACCGTCTCGGCGCTGCTCCCGGCCGCACGCGCCGCGGCCCAAGAGGCGGGGATTCCCGCCGCGCGGCTGGTGGTTCTCGACGGCGCCGAGGGCCACCCCTCGCTGGGGGACCTGCTGACCGCCGGGGAGCCCGTCCCCGAGGTCAGCTTCGACCCGGCCAGGCACATCGCCGTGCTGCCCTACTCCTCCGGCACCACCGGCCGGCCCAAGGGGGTGATGCTCAGCCACCGCAACCTGGTGGCCAACGTCGAACAGTCCCGGAACCTGCTCAGGGTCACCGCCGAGGACCGGGTCCTGGCGGTCCTGCCCTTCTTCCACATCTACGGCCTGACGGTGCTGCTGAACCTGGCCCTGCGCGAAGGTGCCCGGCTGGTCACCATGCCCAGGTTCGACCTCGCGGAGTTCCTCCGGCTGATCCAGGAGCAGCGCTGCAGCTTCCTCTTCATCGCCCCGCCCGTTGCCGTGGCCCTGGCCAAGCACCCCATGGTGGCCGAGTACGACCTCGGGTCCGTGCGCGCCGCCATGTCCGGTGCGGCGCCGCTGGACGGCGAACTCGGCACCCGGCTCGCCGAGCGCCTGGGCTGCCGGGTGCTTCAGGGGTACGGCATGACCGAGATGAGCCCGATCTCACACGTGACGCCCCTAGAGGCCGTCGACGTCCCGGTCAGCTCGGTGGGCTTCACGGTCCCCAACATGGAGTGCCGCCTGGTGGATCCCGCCACCGGGGAGGAGATCGAGATTCCCGCCGAGGGCACCAGCGCACCCGGACACCTGCTGTGCCGCGGCCCGAACGTGATGCTCGGGTACCTGAACCGGCCCCAGGAGACCGCGGACACCCTGGACGCGGACGGGTTCCTGCACACCGGGGACATCGCCACGGTCCGCGCCGACGGACTGGTCACGATCGTTGACCGGCTCAAGGAACTGATCAAGTACAAGGGCTACCAGATCGCCCCGGCCGAGCTCGAGGCGCTGCTGCTGACCCACCCGGGCATCGCGGACGCCGCCGTGATCGGCAGCGTCGACGAGGACGGCCAGGAGGTTCCCATGGCCTTCGTGGTGCGCCAGCCCGGGCCCGACGGCGACGCGCTGGACGAGGTGGCCGTCGAGGACTTCGTGGCCGCGAAGGTCGCCCCGTTCAAGAAGATCCGCCGGGTGCAGTTCATCGACGCGGTGCCGAAGTCGGCGTCGGGCAAGATCCTACGCCGGGTGCTGAAGAATCCGCACCCGGCGCCGCAGGCCTGAGCCGGCCGTAAAACCTGAGCCGCCCGGGCGGCCGGCGCCGCTATTCCGGCGAGTCGGTCTTGGCGATGTAGACGTCGCAGGGGGCGTTGTGGGCCACGCTGTTCGCAACGCTCCCCAGCACGCGGCCCAGGCCGCGCATCCGCCGGTTGCCCACCACGATCATCCGGGCGCCGGTGCGCTCGGCCTCCTGGATCAAGGCCTCGGCGGGCTTGCCGCGCGCCGCGGAGTAGGTCACGGGGGTGCCTTCGGACTGCAACTTGTCGGCCACGCCCTTGGCGACCGTCTCGGCGTCGCCGGCGTCGGAGACGATCCACTGGTCGCTGCCGCTGCCGAACACCTGCGTCCGGTCGCTGTCGAAGGCGCTGACAACGTGGAGGGTGGCACCGAGGGAGGCGGCCAAATCGCGCGCGGTGTGCGCGGCGCGCAGGGCAGTCTCGCTGCCGTCGACGCCGACGACGATGATTCCGGACATGAGGTCTCCTCTAATTCAGGCGGGCCAGACAATCAGTTCAGGCTACAACGCCCCGACGGCTTCCCGCAGGACCGGCGCCAGTCTGCGGACGCCTTCCTCGATCGCCTCGGCCGGGACGGCGCTGAACGCGAGCCGCAGCTTGTTCGAGGGCTCGTCGGAGGGGCTGAACGCGGCGCCCGGAATGAAGACCACCCCGGCGTCGATCGCCTTCTGCAGCAGCGGGTAGGTGTCGATGCCCTCCGGCAGGGTGACCCACACGAAGAAGCCGCCCTCGGGCCGGGTCCAGCTGAGCCCCTCCGGCATGTACTCCTCCAGGGCAGCCAGCATCGCCTCGCACCGCTCCCGGTAGAGCCCCCGGTAGGTGGCGATCTGGCCCTGCCAGTCGTAGTCGCGGAGGTAGGCCGAGACCAGCATCTGGTTCAGCGTCGGCGGGCACAGGGTGACAGCCTCGGAGGCCAGGTAGTAGCGGCGCTGCAGGTGCGCGGGGACCAGCGCCCAGCCGATCCGCAGGCCGGGGGCGAAGATCTTCGAGAAGGACCCCATGTAGATGACGTCGTCCGGGTTCCCGGCCCGCAGCGGCGTCAACGGGTGGCCGTCGAAGCGCAGCAGCCCATAGGGGTTGTCTTCCAGGATGATGATATTCGCGTTACGGCATATATCCACGACCCGCTGCCGGCGCTCAGCTGCCAGGGTGATGCCGGAGGGGTTGTTGAAGCTGGGGATGGTGTAGAGGAACTTGATGTTCTTGCCCTCGGCCTGCAGGGCGGCGATCCGCGCCTCCAACTGCTCCGGGACGATGCCGTCGCCGTCCATCGGAATGGTGGCAACCTCCACCTGGTAGGCCTCGAAGGTGTTCAGCGCGCCGACGTAGGTGGGGTCCTCCACCAGGACCACGTCGCCGGGGTTGCAGAAGACCTTGGTGGCCACGTCCTGGGCGGACTGGGAGCCCGCCGTGATGACGATGTTCTCCGGGGCTGCGTCGAGGATTCCCTCGGCGGCCATCACCTCGCAGATCTGGCGGCGGAGTTCCTCGGTGCCCTGGCCGCCGCCGTACTGAAGGGCGGTCAGGCCCTCCTCGGCGATGATCCGGGCCGCCGATTCCGCGAGCCGGTCCAGCGGGAGGGACTGGAGGTACGGGCTGCCACCCGCGAGGGAGACCAGCCCGGGCCGCAGGGAGATGTCGAAGACGTCCCGCACGGCCGATTGCTTGATGTTTGCTGCGCGCTCCGAGAAGAGTTCCTCGTGGCGGTGGGCGGACGTAGCCGCGCGTTCGATTGCGTCAATGGCCTCGGCCGGCAGGACTGCGCCGGCGGCATCAAGTGTTTCGTGGGTCACACCCTCAGGATACAGCGCTTGTTGTTATGGGGAAAACTTTTGTTCACAAGAGCGTGCGCAGACGGAAGCCCCCGGCGGCGAGCGGCCGGCCGGGGGCTTCCGGGGCAGGGGAGATTAGGCCGCGTCGGCGGTGCGGGCCTCTTCGATCGCCTGGAAGACGCCCTTGATCTGCTCCACGACCTCGGCGTCGTCCTTGGGGTGGACCTCGGCGAAGCGGACCATGGAGCCCGGGACGGCGAGCTTGACGTCCTCGAGGACGCGGGCGCCGGCGATCCCGGCGGCCTTGCGGGCCTCGTCCTGGGCCCAGACGCCGCCGTACTGGCCGAAGGCGGTGCCGACGACGGCGGTGGGCTTGCCGTTGAGGGCGCCGGCGCCGAACGGGCGGGACAGCCAGTCGATGGCGTTCTTCAGCGGGGCGGGAACGGTGCCGTTGTACTCGGGGGTGACCAGGAGCAGCGTGTCAGCCTCGCTGGCGGCGGCGCGCAGGGCGGCTGCGGCGGCGGGAACCTGACCCTCGACGTCGATGTCCTCGTTGTAGAACGGGATGTCACCCAGGCTGTCGTGGATCACGACCTCCACCTGTTCCGGCGCGTTGAGCTGGATCGCCTCGGCGAGCTGGGCGTTGGTGGAGCCGGCGCGGAGGCTGCCGACGAGGGTGAGGACGGTGGTGCTGGACATTGAGTCTCCTTCGTGTGCGCCGGGGGCGGCGCGTGGCTGATGGAACCGGCCCGGAGGCCTTAACGGAGGTAAACGGACTGCGGTCCGTTTATTATTCCCGGCCGCTAGGATGTGGAGCGTGAGCCACATCCCCCTCCGCCCCGGCATGCCGGGGTCCGCGCCCGGCGCCGGCCTGCCCGCGGCCGCCGGCAGGCCGTCCGAGCGCCGGGATGCCGCGCGCAACCGCGAACTCCTGCTCACCGCCGCCCGGGAGTTGATCGCCGAGGGCGGCGCGGAGGCCCTCACCATGGATTCCCTCGCCGCACGGGCCGGCGTGGGCAAGGGCACGGTGTTCCGCCGCTTCGGCAGCCGCGCCGGGCTGATGGTGAGCCTGCTCAGCGACGCCGAGGCGGAGTTCCAGGGCCGGTTCATGTTCGGTCCGCCGCCCCTGGGCCCCGGCGCCCCGCCCCTGGACCGGCTGGTGGCCGTGGGTGCCGCCCGGATCCGCTGGGTGCTGGAATTCGGCGACCTAGCCCGGGCCGCGGACGAATCCCCCTACAACCGGTTCGACGTCCCGGCCGCCGTCCTCTGGCAGCGCCACCTGGAGATGCTGCTGCGTGAGGCGGGCTTCACGGCTGACCCCTGGCTGATGGCCGGATCGCTCAGCGTGACGCTCGAACCGGAGCGCATCCTTTACGCCGTCAGGGTGCACCAGGTGTCCCCGGAACGGTTGGCGGAGTCCTGGCGGGAGCTGGCCGTCCGGGTGGTAGGCACCGCGTAGGGTACGCCCTGTTTCTGCCGCCCGCCAAGTCAAATCAATTCAAAGGAATTATTCATAACGATCTGGTAGTGACGGTCCCGGATTGGCGCATTTCCCGCCCGGCGGCGCGATTTCTATGTGGTAGTTTCCTCTGGAATGTGACCCGCAACATACTGCCTTACGAGGCTGGCCAAAGGGCCTGCGGGTGGCCACGCACCTGCTGGCCTTGATCCCGGACCGACGGCGGAGACCCCCCGTCACGCGGGGACTACGGAAGGATTCGCGCTGTGAACGATCTCATTAACCCGGCACCAGGACGGGCGCGCCTGCCCCGCCCGGCGGTGCCCGCCACCGCAGCACAGCCGACGGCCAGCCTGACGTAGCCGCATGCTCCGCTACCTGGCCAAACGGGCCGTCACCTACGTCGTCATGATCTTCCTGACCACCAGTGCCGGATACTTCCTGGCGGTCACCAGCCTGCAGCCGGCGCTGCTGGAACAGGAACGCATCCCGCGCCCCACCCCCGAGCAGGTCGCCAACTCCTTCAGGCTCAAGGGCCTGGACCCTGCGCTGAGCCCCTGGGAACGCTACGTGGACTGGCTCACCGGGATCGTGACCCGCTGGGACTGGGGCCGCAGCCCCAACGGCGCCTACATCAACGCAGAGTTCGGCGACCGGGTCTGGATCTCCACCCGTCTCTTCCTCGCCTCGATCATCCTGACCCTGATCATCGGGGTCGCCCTCGGCGTGTACACCGCGGCCCGGCAGTACAAGTTCTCCGACCGCGCCATCACCTCTTACAGCTACCTGGTGTACATCGTGCCCGCACCGATCGCGTACTTCCTGGTGCAGTTGTGGGCCATCAACATCAACGAGACCGTGGGTGACCGGATTCTGTTCGTCACCGGCATCTCCACCCCCGGCCTGGAGGGCGACGGCTGGGTGCAGTTCCTGGACATGCTCGCCCACTACGCCGTGCCCACCTTCGCCATCACGATCGTGGGCTGGGGCGCCTACCAGATCGCGCAGCGGCAGTACCTGCTGGACAACGTCAACGCCGACTTCGTCCGCACCGCCCGCGCCAAGGGCCTCACCCGCAACCAAGCCATCACCCGGCACGCACTGCGCGTCTCCTTCATCCCGGTGGCCCAGAGCATCGCCTTCACCATCCCGGCGATCTTCGCCGGCGGCTTCTTCGCGGAGAAGATCTTCGCCTGGCACGGCGTGGGCTCGTGGAGCATCGACGCGATCGCCCTCCAGGACGTGAACGCGGCGACGGCCACCCTGGCCTACGGCTCCGTGATCTTCGCGATCGGCGCGATCCTCGCCGACTTCGCCACCACCCTTGTCGACCCGAGAGTGCGGGTGCAGTAGCCATGACCAACCTCAACGCCATCGACCCGGCCGCGGTCGCCGAGGAAGCCAAGATCGAGGACGGCGACGTCGTCATCGCCAAGTCGCGGATCATCCTGCGCCGCTTCCTGCGCAACAAGACCGCCGTCGCCGGGCTCGTCATCTTCATCCTGCTGACCCTGCTCTCCTTCTTCGGCGGGGCACTCTCCAGCTGGGACAAGGAGACCATCGACCCGTTCAACATCGGCACCGAACCCTCCGCCGAGCACCTGCTGGGCACCTCCCAGGCCGGCATCGACCTGTACGCGCTCACCGTCGAGGGGACCCGGGTCTCCATCCTCATCGGCCTGGTGGTGGGACTGGTCTCGGTCCTGATCGCGGCCGTGTACGGCTGCACCATGGCCTACTTCGGCGGCAAGGTCGACAAGGTCATGCTCTTCATCCTCGAAGCGCTGATCATGATGCCGGCGCTCCTGGTCGTGGCCGTGGCCACGAGCGGCGGCGGGGACGGGCTGAAGAAGAGCCTGCCCAGCTGGCTGCTGCTGATTATCGTGCTGCTGGTCTTCAGCTGGATGGGCACCGCCCGCCTCATCCGGTCCCTCTCGATGTCCCTGATGCAGCGCGACTTCGTCAAGGCCGCCCAGTACATGGGTGTTCCCGCCCGGCGCATCGTCTGGCGTCACCTGGTCCCGAACATCGGCTCGCTGCTGGTGCTGGACATCACCCGTGGCGTCACCGGCGCCATCCTCTCCGAGGTCGCCTTCTCCTTCATCGGCATCGGCATCAAGGTCCCGGACGTGAGCCTGGGCGTGCTGATCGGCCAGGCCACCTCCCAGGTCTCCACCTTCCCGTGGATGTTCTGGGTGCCGCTGACCGTGATGTTCCTGCTCACCGGGTCCCTGGCGATGATGAACGACGGCCTCCGGGACGCGTTCGACCCCAGCTCCAGCTCGATTGGCAGCGCCAAGAAAAGGAAGAAGGCCACCGCATGAGCAGCGACTCCACCGGCCTCGGCACAGCCGAACGCCTCGATACCGCCGAACGCCTGCACGCAGCCGGCCTGCACAGCGCCGATAGTGCGCCCGCGGGCGCCGTCCTCTCCGTCCGGGACTTGAACGTCCGCTTCAACACCGAGAACGGCGTGGTCCACGCCGTCCGCGGCATCGACTTCGACCTGATGCCCGGCAAGACCCTCGGCATCGTGGGCGAATCCGGCTCCGGCAAGTCCGTGACCTCCATGGCCATCATGGGCCTGCTGCCGGAAACCGCCGATATTAGCGGCTCGGTCCGGCTGCACGGCACCGAGCTGCTGGGCCTGAGCGACAAGGCCATGTGCCGCCACCGCGGCAACGAGATGGCCATGGTCTTCCAGGACCCGCTGTCCTCGCTGACCCCGGTGTACACCGTGGGCGCACAGATTATCGAGGCGCTCACCGTGCACAACCCCGGGATGAGCAAGCAGGCCAAGGAGGCGCGCGCCGTCGAACTCCTCGCCATGGTGGGCATCCCCAGCCCGAAGGACCGCCTCAAAGCCTTCCCGCACGAGTTCTCCGGCGGCATGCGGCAGCGGGTGATGATCGCCATCGCGATCGCCAACAACCCCCGGGTGCTGATCGCGGACGAGCCGACGACGGCGCTGGACGTCACCATCCAGGCGCAGGTGCTTGAGGTGCTGCACACCGCGCAGGAGGAGACCGGCGCCGCCGTCGTCATGATCACCCACGACCTGGGCGTCGTGGCCGGCATGGCGGACGACATCATGGTGATGTACGCGGGCCGGCCGGTGGAAACAGGCAGTGTCGACGACATCTACTACAACCCGCGGATGCCCTACACCATGGGCCTGCTGGGCGCCGTGCCCCGCGTGGACACCGCCGAGAAGACCTCGCTGGTGCCGATCGAGGGCATCCCGCCGAACCTGATCAACGCCCCCACCGGCTGCTCCTTCGCGCCCCGCTGCCCGCTGGCAACGGAGGAATGCCTCGACGGCGAGCCCGCGCTGCTGGCCGTCGGCGGCGCCGGGGACGGCACGCTCGAGCACCGCGCCGCCTGCATCAAGAGCGAAGAGCTGGGCGCCGGGGTGGACGTGCACCGGATCTTCTCCGCCCCCGAGGTGCCGGTCTCCCGGTTCGACGCCGTCCCGCGCGCCGACCGTAAGGCCGTGCTGGAACTCAACGATGTGCGCAAGCACTTCCCGCTGCTGAAGGGCTCCCTGATCAAGCGCCGGATCGGCACGGTCAAGGCCGTGGACGGTCTCAGCTTCGACATCCGCGAGGGCGAGTGCTTCTCGATCGTGGGCGAGTCCGGCTGCGGCAAGACCACCACGCTGCTGGAAATCATGGAGTTCCACCGGGACCAGGACGGCGAGGTCACCATCGGCGGCCTGAGCAACAAGGCCGCCTCGGACGCGAAGACCAAGGCCGCCATGCGCCGGGAACTGCAGATGGTCTTCCAGGACCCCACCGGCGCGCTGGACCCGCGCTTCACCGTCTTCGAGGTGCTGGCCGAACCGCTGGAGAACTCCGGCATGGCCAAGCCCGCCATCCGGAAACGGATCATGGAGCTGATGGAACTGGTGGGCCTGCAGCCGGACCACGTCAACCGCTTCCCCAATCAGTTCTCCGGCGGCCAGCGGCAGCGCATCGGCATCGCCCGGGCGCTGGCGGTCAATCCCAAGCTGGTGGTCCTGGACGAGCCGGTTTCCGCGCTGGACGTCTCGGTTCAGGCCGGCGTCATCAACCTGCTGGACCAGCTCCGCGCCGAACTGGGCCTGAGCTACCTGATGGTGGCCCACGACCTGTCCGTGGTGCGGCACATCTCCAACCGGGTGGCCGTCATGTACCTGGGAAAGATCGTGGAGATCGGCGACGTCGACGAGGTCTTCGACCGCCCCCGCCACCCCTACACCCGGGCGCTGCTCTCCGCGATCCCGGTGCCGGACCCGCGGCTCGAACGCACCCGGGAACGGATCATCCTGCAGGGTGACCTGCCCTCGCCGCTGGATGCGCCGCAGGGCTGCAACTTCGCGACCCGCTGCCCGGTCTTCGCCGCGCTTCCTCCCGCCAGGCAGGAGAAGTGCCTGACCATCGAACCCGTGCTCGAAAACGCGGCACTCACCGAGGCGGCCCCGGGCCGCCCGGCCGGCGGTCCGCCGTCGGCCCCCACAGACCAGCAATTCGCCTGTTTCTACCCGGACGGCGACCTGGACGCGGACATGCTTGTCGTCCACTAAACCACCTGGCTTACCCGCCAGGCGCAGCAGTGCAACAGAAAAAATGAGGGGAAAAATGAAGAATCTCACCAAGATCGGCGGCGTTACCGCCGTCGTGGCAGCTCTCGCGCTGACCGCCTGCGGCGGTGGCGGGGGCGGGTCGAAGGGCCCGGAAGCCGCCAAGGGCCAGGACTCGGGCAGCGACCTGTCCAAGCTCATCAGCATCAACGCCAAGGACCCGAAGGACCTGCAGCAGGGCGGCAAGCTCACCCTGCCGCTGGGCAACATCGGCCCGGACTTCAACGGCTTCTCCAACACCGGCAACAGCGCGGACAACACAGCCCTGCACCGCCCGATCGACGAGGCCGGCACCTGGGGCTGCTGGAACTTCGACTTCGACGGCACCGCCTCGCCGAACAAGAACTTCTGCGAGGACGTCAAGAGCGACGTCAAGGACGGCAAGCAGACCATCACCATCAAGGTGAACCCGAAGGCCACGTTCAACGACGGCACCCCGATCGACGTGAAGACCTTCGAGAACACCTGGAAGATGCTCAACGGGCAGAACAAGGACATCGACATCGTCTCGTCCGGCGCCTACGAGTTCGTCGACTCGGTCAAGGCCGGCGCCAACGACAAGGAAGTCGTTGTCACCACCACCCAGCCGGTCTACCCGCTGGACTCGCTCTTCACCGGCTTGATCCACCCGGCCGTCAACACCCCGGAGATCTTCAACACCGGCTTCACCGGCGACATGCACCCCGAGTGGATGGCCGGCCCGTTCAAGGTCGACAAGTACGACACCGCCGCGAAGACCGTCACCATGGTCCCGAACGACAAGTGGTGGGGCGCCAAGCCGGTGCTGGAAAGCGTTGTCTTCCGCCAGCTCGAGTCCAGCGCCGCGATCGCTGCGTTCAAGAACGGTGAAATCGATGGTGTGTCCGCAAACACCATCACGCCGTACAAGCAGCTCGACGGCACCAAGAACTCCGAGATCCGGCGCGGCCAGCGCCTGTTCGCCGGCGGCCTGAACATCAACGCCCAGAAGGCTCCGATGACCGACGTCGCCATCCGCAAGGCGATCTTCACCGCAGTTGACCGCGAGGCCCTCCGCAAGGTCCGCTTCAACGGGCTGAACTGGGAAGAGGAAAGCTCCGGCTCGATGATGCTGCTGCCGTTCTCGAAGTACTACCAGGACAACTACCCCGTCACCGAGACCGGCCCCGACGCCGCCAAGAAGGTCCTGACCGACGCCGGCTACAAGGCCAACGCCGCGGGCATCATGGAAAAGGACGGCGTCCCCGCCGCCTTCAAGATCAGCAACTTCGGTGACGACCCCACCACGCTCGCCTTCGCCCAGACCCTGCAGAAGCAGCTCCAGGCCGGCGGCATGGATGTCGGCATCGACCAGCGCGCCTCCGCCGACTTCGGCAAGGTCCTGGGCAGCCGCGACTTCTTCCTGAGCGTCTCCGGTTACACCGTCGGCGCCGACGCGACCGACTCCGTCAAGCAGTTCTACGACTCCAAGACCAACGAGAACGAGCTCGGCGACGCCGACCTCGACGCGAAGATCAAGAAGCTCTCCACCATCGCCGACAACGCCGAGCGCAACAAGGCGGCCATGGAGGTCGAGAAGGAGCACATGGCGAAGTACTTCTCCATGGGCGTCGTCATGAACGGCCCGCAGATCTCCTTCGCCCGCACGGGCCTGGCGAACTACGGTCCCTCCCTGTTCAAGAGCCTGTCCCAGGTTCCGGACTGGACCACCATCGGCTGGGAAAAGAAGTAACCTCCCCTCCGACGCTCCCGCAGCTTATGCGGGAATTCGGGCGACGCTCCCTCACGTTGTGGGGGAGCGTCGCCTTTTTGTAGCCGAAACCGAGGGGGCGCCCCTCCGTGTGCACGGGGCCGGTAGCGTGGACCCATGGCATCCCCCTCGCATCCCCTCCGCACCGCCGTCGCGGGCTTCGGCCTCTCCGGCAGCGTCTTCCACGCCCCGCTGATCGCCGCGGACCCCGCCTACACGCTCGAGGTCATTGCCACCGCGGACCCGGTCCGGCGCGCCGCGGCCGCCGAACGCTACCCGGGCGCCCGGCTGGTGGACACCCCGGAGGGCATCCTTAAGGCTGCGGGAGGCCTGGACCTGCTGGTGCTCGGCACCCCGCCGGCCACGCACTACCCGCTCGCCCGCGCCGCACTGGAGGCCGGGCTCGACGTCGTGGTGGACAAGCCGTTCACCGTGACCAGCGCCGAGGGCCGGGAGCTGACCGGCCTGGCCGAGCGGCTGGGCCGGGTGCTCACCGTGTTCCAAAACCGCCGCTGGGACGGCGACTTCCTGACCGTCCGCGGTCTGCTGGCGGCCGACAGCCTGGGCCAAGTGGCGCGCTTCGAGTCCCGGTTCGAGCGCTGGTCCCCGGCGGTCAGTAAGCCGTGGAAGGCGGCGGCGACGGCGGCCGAGGGCGGCGGGGTGCTCTACGACCTGGGCACCCACCTGGTGGACCAGGCATTGCGGCTCTTCGGGCCCGCCACGCTCCGCCATGCCGAGCTGGCCGTGCGGCGGCCCGGCGGGGCCTCAGACGACGACGCCTTCGTGGCGCTGCGGCACGACTCCGGGGTGACGAGCCACCTCTGGATGAACCTGCTCTGCGCCCAGCAGGGGCCGCGGTTCCGAATCCTGGGCAGCGGCGGCGGCTACACCAAACACGGCGTGGACCCGCAGGAACCCTACCTGGCGGCCGGCGGCAGCCCGCTTGACGCGGCGTACGGCGTCGAGGACGCGGAGTGGGCCGGCCTGCTGGGCCGTGACGGCCACCTGGACCGGCTGCCCACCGAACGTGGCGCCTACCCGGAGTTCTACCGGTTGCTCGCGGAGAAGATCGCCGACGGCGGCGCGGGCTCACCTTTGCCGCTCCCGGTGGACCCGCAGGACGCCGTCGAAGCCCTGGAGATCATCGAGCAGGCCCGGGAACTGGCCGGGGAGGGGCCTTAACGCCCGAACGGCAGCCATCCGTTGGATGACTGCCGTTCAAATGGCTGACGGCGTGAGTTACGCCGAGACGAGCTCGTGCCAGTCGGAGACCAGGGGCAGGTTGTGCGCCTCGGAGACGGACCGGTGCGCCACCTTGCCGGCGGCGATGTTCAGGCCGGCGGCCAGGGCGGCGTCCCGATCGAACGCGGCCTTGACGCCCAGGTTGGCCAGCGCCACGCCGTAGCGCAGCGTGACGTTGGTCAGGGCGTAGGTGGAGGTGTTCGGCACGGCGCCCGGCATGTTGGCCACGCAGTAGAAAATCGTGTTGTGGACCTTGTACGTGGGTTCCTGGTGCGTGGTGGGGTGGGTGTCCTCGAAGCAGCCGCCCTGGTCCACGGCGATGTCCACCAGGACCGAGCCCGGCTTCATCCGGGAGACCAGCTCGTTGGTGACCAGCTTGGGCGCCTTGGCGCCCGGGATCAGCACCGAACCGATGACCAGGTCCGCGTCCACCACGGACTTTTCGATCTCGTAGGCGTTGGACGCGACGGTCTTCAGGCGGCCCTGGTACTGGGCGTCCAGTTCACGCAGCCGGTTGATGTTGATGTCCAGGATGGTGACGTCCGCGCCGAGGCCCAGGGCCATGGCGGCGGCGTTGGTGCCGGCCACGCCGGCGCCCAGGACCACGACCTTGGCCGGGCGGACGCCTGGGACGCCGCCGAGCAGCACGCCCTTGCCGCCGGCCGGAGCCATCAGCGATGTGGCGCCCACCTGGACCGACAGGCGGCCGGCGACCTCGGACATGGGCGCCAGCAGCGGCAGCGCGCGGCCCTCCTGCACGGTCTCGTAGGCGATCGCGGTGACGCCGGAGTTGATCAGTTCCTGGGTCAGTTCCGGCTCGGCGGCCAGGTGCAGGTAGGTGAAGAGGATCAGGCCCTTGCGGAAGCGGTGGTACTCGGCCTTGACCGGCTCCTTGACCTTCATCACCATGTCGGCGCGGGCCCAGACGTCGTCGGCCTCGGCCACGATCTCGGCGCCGGCGATGGCGTATTCCTCGTCCGTGATGCCCGAGCCCAGGCCCGCGCCGCGCTCCACCAGGACGGTGTGGCCGTGGTGGCGGAATTCGTGCACGCCGGCCGCCGTGATGGCGACGCGGAATTCGTTGTTCTTGATCTCTTTGGGGACACCGATGATCATGTGTGAAGCTCCAAAAGTGGCGGCCTGGCCGGCCGGGTGTACGGGGGAAGTCGTGATTCCAGAATAGGACCGGCTGTGAGGCAGGCGACAGGGACGTCCTGCCCGCCCGACGCGAAAACCCCGCCATTCCGCGGATGATATCCGGCTTGGTTCGACAGATGTCGAGGGTGCGGGCGGCAGGTGTCGCCTGCTGTCCGGAGTGGTCCGGCTTCGCCGCGGCCCGGGCGGGGCAGTACTGTGGCACCATGCAGCAGCAGGACGTCGAGCAGCTCGTGGAGCGCGTGGCTATGCGGCTGGGGCGCGGATTGTCCCTTGAGGACCTCGACGGCGTCCTGCTCGCCTACTCCTCCAACCAGTCCGCCGCGGACCGGGTCCGGGTGAACTTCCTGCTCAGCAAGCGCGTCCCGGTGGACGTCAGCGCCTGGCAACTCTCGCACGGCATCGCCACCGCGGTCCGGCCGGTAGTGGTCCCGGCGAACGAGGAGCTGGGCATGCTGGGCCGGGTCTGCGTACCCCTGCTGGTCCGCGGCTTCCGGGTGGGCTACCTCTGGGTCCAGCTCGACGCCGGAGAACCCACCGCCGGATCCGTCCTGGCCCAGCTGCCGGACGTGGCCCGCGACCTCGAGCAGCTCTCGGCACTGCTGCTGGACTCCAACACCGCCGAATCCGAATTCCGCCGCCGCCGGGAACGGGAATTCCTGGCCGCCTGCCGCGGGGAGGCGAACGCCGTCGCCGCCGTTGCGGGCTGGAAGGAAGTCCAAGGCCGGGGGCCCTGGCAGCTGGTCACCGTGCTCGACGCCGACGGCTGGGCCGAGGGATCGGACCCCACGGACGCCATGCTGGTCCACCGCTCCGCCGCGCTGCAGGCCACCATCGGCGTGGATGCGGCCCTCTTCAGCGCCGGAACGGAGACCCACGCGGTGATCCTGTTCAAGGAGTCCACCGGCCGGGCGGACCACGCCCAGGTGCTGGTGCACTATCAGCTCGAACTGGCCAAGCGCTCCGGCCGGCCCGTCCGGCGGATCATCCTGGGAACCTCGGAGGGATTTTCCCGGCCCCGGGGTCTCGTGGAGGCGTACCAGCAGTCGCGCCAGGCGGCGCAGGCGGCCGCCGTCGATCCGCAGCTGGGGGAGCTGGTGGACTGCCGGGCCACCGGGATCTATCAGCTGCTGGCCTCCGCGGGCGGCGGCGCCGGGGCGTGGGCCGATGCGGGGTCGGTGCACTTCCGCACCCTGGCCGACCATGACCGGAACGGGGAGCTCTTGCCGGTGCTGGAGCTGTTCTACGACAACGACGGCTCGGTCCAGGACGTCGCGGCGAAGCTGCACCTGCACCGCAGCAGCATCTACAACCGGCTGGGACGGATCCGGCAGCTGTTGGGCGTCGACCCGCTCAAGGGCCTGGTCCGGCTGGAACTGCACGCGGCGCTCAAGGCGCGGCGCTGGGCCGAGCGGCCAAGGATCTAGCGGCCGGGTGCGAACGGCCAGGGACCCAGCGGGAATCTACCGCTCGTCCGGCTCCGGGCGATCGTGCACCGAGTCGCGCGGGGCCTGCCGGGCGGTTTCCCGCCGGCGGCGCGTGAGCCGGCTTTCGGTCCAGAGGGCGACGGCGACGAAGACCACGCAGCTGGCCATGAAGGAGGCGGTGTTGTTCAGCCCCATCAGGTTTCCGAGGATGCCGGTGATCACCATGGCGGCGATGCCGGCCAGGATGTGCCACCCTCTGAACTTACCCACAATTCCAGCGTAACCCCGGGGTCCGCCGCACTTTCGCCCCGGGGCCGGATTGTTGCTTGATCCTTATCACGCCGTCAGGATTCTTCGGCGGAAACGGGGGATTCGGCGGGCTCCCCGGCCGCGGCCCCGCTCTTCTTCTGCGTCTCCAGCCACGCCATGATGTCCGCCAGTCGGATCCGCCGGTGCGTCCCGCGGTACTGGACCGGGATCTCCCCGCGGTCCGTCATGTTGCGCAGGTAGGTGTGCGAGATCCCGGCCAGTTCGGCCGCCCGTGAGGTGGTCAGCATCTCCTCGACGCTGCTGACCGTGACGGATTCGCCGCGGCTGAAGCGCTGCAGCAGATCCACGACGGCGTCCCGGGCGGAGGCGGGCAGCCGGTGGACCGTCCCGTCGACGAAAACGGTGACGTCGGTGCTGCCGTCGAGGGCGTAGTGGAGGGCCTTGACGTCCTCGGCGGGGAGCGCGGCGGTGACCCGGGGCGCGATGAGTGTCATGGACTGCATCCTAGCGTCCCGGGCCCGCCACGGCGGCTGCTTGAGGGACCCGGTTGAGAGGCCCCGTTGAGAGGCGCGGCTCAGAGGCCTAGTTCCTCCAGGACCGGAAGCTTGGCCCGGACCCAGGCGCGCGCGTCCGTGGCGCTCGGGGCGGAGAGGGCCAGCTTCGCCAGTTCCTGCGCCTCGGCCAGGGACACGGTCTTCAGGACCGCGGCCACGGCGGCGATGGAGCGGGCGGTCATGGACAGGGTGGTCACGCCCAGGCCGGTGAGGACCACGGCCAGGGCCGGGTCCGCCGCGGCCTCGCCGCAGACACCCACGGACTTGCCGTGCCCCTCGGCGACGGAACCCTCCACCGTCAGGCCCACCAGGCGGAGCACCGCGGGCTGCCACGGGGTGTTCAGGCCGGCCAGCGGGCCGAGCTGCCGGTCCGCGGCCATGGCGTACTGGGTCAGGTCGTTGGTGCCCAGGCTGGCGAAGGAGACCTCGCGCAGGATCGCCTCGGCGGTCAGGGCGGCGGACGGGACCTCCACCATGACGCCGGGGGTCTTGAGGCCGGCCTCCGCGCACATGGTGGCGAAGCGGGCCGCTTCATCGGCGGTGGAGATCATCGGTGCCATCACCCAGACGTCGGCCTCGGATTCGGCCGCGGCGCGGGCGATCGCCTGCAGCTGGCGCTCGAGGACGCCGGGGGTGGTCAGGTCGGTGCGGTAGCCGCGGACGCCGAGCGCCGGGTTGGGTTCGGTGGCGTCGGTCAGGAACGGCAGCGGCTTATCGGCGCCGGCGTCCAGGGTGCGCAGCACCACCTTCTTGCCAGGGAAGGCGTCGAAGACCTCCTTGTAGGCGGCCGCCTGCTCGTCCACGCTCGGTTCGTTGTCGCGTTCGAGGAAGCAGAACTCGGTGCGGAACAGGCCCACGCCCTGGGCGTTGAGCCGGGCCGCGGCCGCAGCGTCCTTGCCGCCGCCGACGTTGGCCAGCAGCGGCACCTGGTGCCCGTCCGCCGTCGTTCCGGTGCCGTCGAAGTCGGCCAGCAGCGACGCCGTCGCCGCCCACTGCTCGGCCGCGTGGCGCTGCTCGTCGCCGGGTTCGGCGGTGATGGTGCCGGCGGCGCCGTCGACGTAGACCTCGGTGCCGTCGGCCAGGGCATCGACGCCGGCGGCCGCGACGACGGCGGGCAGGCCGAGCGAGCGGGCGATGATCGCGGTGTGCGACTGCGGTCCGCCGCCGGCGGTGAGCAGGGCCAGAACCTTTTCCGGGTCCAGGGTGGCGGTGTCGGCCGGGGCGAGGTCCTCGGCGATGAGGATGAAGGGGGTCTCGGCGCTGGGGATGCCGGGGGCGGGCACACCGCGCAGTTCGGCGACGATCCGGGCGCGGACGTCCAGGACGTCGGTGGCGCGTTCGGCCATGTAGCCGCCGAGGTTGTGCAGCATCTCCGAGACGGAGGCGCCGGCCTCCCAGATGGCCCGCTGGTTGGAGGTGCCGCGGGCGATCAGCTTCCCGGCGGTCTTCAGCAGCATGGTGTCCGTGGCCATCAGGGCGGTGGCTTCCAGCACGGCCTTGCCGTCACCGCTGACGGTCTGGGCGCGGTTCTTGAGCTGGTCGTGCACGGCCTTCGCGGCGGCTTTCAGCGCGGCCGTCGCATCCTCGGCGGAGACGCCGGCGGGCAGCTGCTCTCCGGCGGGCGGCTCGCTGACCGGTTTGGGCATCTGACGGATGGTGCCGATGATCCGGCCGGGGCTGACGCCTACACCTTGGAAGTTCTGCACTGAAAGTCCTCATTCTCTGCCGTGAGCCAGTAAGACGGTTCAGATGCCGCTGCTGAGCCGCTAGACCCTAGATTTCCCGTGGCCGTCCACTACGTCAACCCGGAACCTGGAGCACCTGAAAAAGTCGATGAAAAAAGTGTTGTGATGCACTTCATATAGCGTTGCTATAGGTGCTAGGGTAGCGGCTATGAGTATCGATGGCCAGCTACCGCCCAAAATCCGGCTGCTCCGCGCAGCCGCCGGACTGCTGGCCAAATCCGGAGGCGCCGCCGTCTCCACCCGCCAGATCACGCAGCTGGCCGGAGTCACGGCACCCACGCTCTACCACCACTTCGGGGACAAGGAAGGCCTGTTCGACGCCGTCGTAGCGGCCGGCTTCGAGGAGTACGTGGCGGGGGAGCGGGACTTCGAACCCTCCGGACGTCCGCTGGAGAACATCCGGCGGATGTGGGACAAGCACGTGCAGTTCGGCCTGAAGCAGCCCGAGCTGTACCTGGTCATGTTCGGTAACATCCGCCCCGAAAGCCGCCCCGCCGTCGTGGCCGACGCCGAAGCGCTGCTCGAAGGCATGCTGAACAAGGCCGCCGTGGCCGGCCACCTGGCCGTCCCGCCCAAGGAAGCGGCGCGCAGCATCCTGGCCGCAAACGTGGGCGTCACCCTGATGCTCATCACGGAGAAGGCCCCCGAACGGAACCTGGAGCTCTCGGCCATGACCCGGGACGCCATGATCTTCGCCGTCTCCACCGACCTGGCCCGCGAGGCCGACCCGGAAGACCCCGGCAAGTCGCCGGTGGTGGTGGCCGCGATCGCCCTGAACGCGGCCCTGCAGTCCTCGCACTCGGACCAGCTCTCCAGCTCTGAACTCAAGCTCTTCCTCGAATGGCTCCACCGGATCTCTATCAGTTCCACCAGCTAGCTCGTCGAAATATCGGACACTCCTGCGGTGCAGCAGGAAAACACGGTTAGGAAATCACATGGCAACAGAGACAGTTGCGAAACCCCGTAGCAGCGTGCGGGTCGGCGTCCAGAAATTTGGCACCTTCCTCTCGGGGATGATCATGCCGAACATCGGCGCCTTCATCGCCTGGGGCATCATCACCGCCTTCTTCATCCCGGCGGGCTTTACCCCCAATACCGAACTGGCCAAGCTGGTCGGCCCCATGATCACCTACCTGCTGCCGCTGCTGATCGGCTACACCGGCGGCCGGATGGTCTACGGGGTCCGCGGCGGCGTCGTCGGCGCGGCGGCCACCATGGGCGTGATCGTCGGCACGGACATCCCGATGTTCATCGGCGCCAT
The DNA here is from genome assembly GCF_042668995.1 of Arthrobacter sp. NPDC057259. Taxonomy (NCBI): domain Bacteria; kingdom Bacillati; phylum Actinomycetota; class Actinomycetes; order Micrococcales; family Micrococcaceae; genus Arthrobacter; species Arthrobacter sp. NPDC057259. The sequence continues at coordinate 63,467 of NZ_JBHUYA010000002.1, read as the reverse complement.
GATCATGGGCCCGCTGACGGCCTGGATCATGAAGAAGCTCGAAAGCCTCTGGGAGAACAAGGTCAAGCCCGGCTTCGAGATGCTGATCGACAACTTCACCGCCGGCATCGTCGCCGCCATCATGGCCATCTTCGGCATGCTGGTCATCGGCCCGGTGGTCAAGGCCTTCAGCAACGGCGCCAGCGCCGTCGTCGAATTCCTGGTCAACAACGGCCTGCTGCCCTTCACCAGCATCTTCATCGAACCCGCCAAGGTGCTGTTCCTGAACAACGCCGTCAACCACGGCATCCTCACCCCGCTGGGTACCGAACAGGCCCTCGCCCAGGGCAAGTCCATCCTGTTCCTGCTCGAGGCCAACCCGGGCCCCGGCGTCGGCATCCTGCTCGCCTACATGCTCTTCGGCAAGGGAATGGCCAAGGCCTCGGCCCCCGGCGCCGCGCTGATCCAGTTCGTCGGCGGCATCCACGAGATCTACTTCCCCTACGTGCTGATGAAGCCGATCATCATCCTCGCCGCGATCGGCGGCGGCATGACCGGCATCTTCACCCTGGTCCTCACCGGCGCCGGCCTGCGCTCCCCGGCCGCGCCGGGCAGCATCATCGCCGTCTTCGCCGCCACGCCGGCGGACAGCCTGTTGGGCGTGGGACTGTCCGTGGTGCTGGCGGCCACGGTGTCCTTCCTGATCGCGTCCGTCATCCTCAAGTCCAGCAAGGACGTCGAGGGCGACGAACTCGGCGCCGCCACCAGCCGAATGGAAGCCATGAAGGGCAAGAAGAGCTCCGTCTCCTCCGCCCTCACGGGCGCCGGTGCGGGTGCCGGCGGCGTCGCCGTGCTGGCCGGACCGGTGAAGAACATCGTCTTCGCCTGCGACGCCGGCATGGGCTCCTCCGCGATGGGCGCCTCGGTGCTGCGGAACAAGATCAAGGCGGCCGGCTACCCGGACGTCAAGGTCACCAACTCCGCCATCGCGAACCTCAGCGACAGCTACGACGTCGTCATCACCCATCAGGACCTGACCGAACGGGCCAGGCCCGTCACCGCCAGCGCCGTGCACGTCTCCGTGGACAACTTCATGAACTCGCCGCGCTATGACGAGGTCGTGGAGCTGGTCCGCAGCAGCAACGCCCCGGCGGACGCCTCCGGCGCCGCTACCGCGGGAACCGCCGCGCCTGCCGGAACCGCAACCGCTACCGCGGAAGCCGGGACGGCCGCACCGTCGGACATCCTGGTGGCCGACAGCGTGGTCCTGCAAGGCTCCGCCACCACCCGTGACGGCGCGATCGACGAGGCCGGCCGGCTCCTGCTGGACCGTGGCGCGGTCGATTCCGGCTACCTGGACGCCATGCACGAACGCGAGGAATCTGTCTCCACCTACATGGGCAGCTACCTCGCCATCCCGCACGGCACCAACGCCGCCAAGGACCACATCATGAAGTCCGCGGTGTCCGTGGTCAGGTACCCGGAGGGCATCGACTGGAACGGCAAAGAGGTCAAGTTCGTCGTCGGCGTCGCCGGCGTGAACAACGAGCACCTGCAGATCCTCTCCTCGATCGCGAAGGTGTTCACCAACAAGGCGCAGGTCGCACAGCTGGAGGCGGCCACCACCGTTGACGAAGTGCTGGACCTGCTGGGAAAGGTCAATGACTAGTGAAGGCTGTTCATTTCGGAGCCGGGAACATCGGCCGAGGGTTTGTCGGGCTGCTGCTGCACGAGGCGGGCTATGAAGTGGTGTTCGCGGATGTCGCGGACGCGCTGATCTCCCAGCTCGCCGTGGCGGACAGCTACCGGGTGCACGAGGTGGGGGAGACCCCGGCCGTGCGCACGGTGGACAACTTCCGCGCGCTGAATTCCGGCAGCCAGGAGGACGCCGTCGTCGCGGAGATCGCGACGGCGGACGTCGTCACCACCGCCGTCGGGCCGCACATCCTCAAGTTCGTGGCGCCCGTGATCGCCAAGGGGATCGCGGCCCGCGCGGCGGGGCTGGCTCCGCTGCAGGTGATGGCGTGCGAGAACGCCATCAACGCGACGGACATCCTGAAATCCGAAATCACCGCCCAGTGGGATCCGGCCGCCGGCGACCTGGCGGCAGCCGCGGTGTTCGCCAACACGGCCGTGGACCGGATCGTGCCCAACCAGGAGGCCGGCCAGGGCCTGGACGTCACCGTCGAGACCTTCTACGAGTGGGTCATCGACCGGACGCCGTTCGGGGACCACCAGCCGGTCATCCCGGGCGCCACGTTCGTCGACGACCTGGGCCCCTACATCGAGCGGAAGCTGTTCACCGTCAACACCGGGCACGCCTCCGCGGCGTACTTCGGTTTCGACGCCGGGCTGGAGAAGATCTCGGACGCCATGGCGGACCAGGACGTGGCCGCGGACGTGCGGGCCGTCCTGGACGAGACCAAGGAACTGCTGGTGGCCAAGCACGGCTTCAACCGTGACGAGCAGGAAGCCTACGTGCAGAAGATCCTGGGCCGCTTCACCAACCCGTACCTGCCGGACACCGTGAACCGGGTGGGCCGGGCGCCGTTGCGCAAGCTCAGCCGGCACGAGCGCTTCATCGGACCGGCCGCCGAGCTGGCCGAGCGGGGCATCGTCCCGGAGGCGCTGCTCGGGGCGATGGCCGCCGCGCTGCGCTTCAATGACCCGGCCGACGCCGAGGCCGTGGAACTGGGCCAGATCCTGGCGTCCTCCAGCCCGGAGGACGCCACCGCCCGGATCACCGGCCTGGAGCCGACCCATCCGTTGTTCCCCGCCGTCTGCGCTCTGGTCACGGAGGCCAAGGCCGGGCTCTGACGGCGTCCCGCTGTACCGACAACACTGCTGCACCAACAAACGACGGGCCCTCCCTCACATCATGTGAGGGAGGGCCCGTCGTTTTGCTACAGGACCTGCGGGAGCGTCAGGGGCGGGCGGCGGCGGTTTCGGCGTCGGCCATGGACTTCCACTCGGCCACCCGGGCCTGGTGCAGCGGGGACCGCCGGACGACGGCGAACGCGACGCCCAGGATGGCGAACCACAGCGGGGTGACCAGCAGGGCCACCAGGGTGTCCGGCTGGGTGGTCAGCGCCCAGACCAGGAACGCGAAGAACGCGAACACCACCCACACCATCGGGATGCCGCCGGGCATCTTGAAGGTGGAGGCGTCGTGCAGCTGCGGCCGGCGCTTCCGGAAGACCAGGTAGCTGGCCAGGATGATGCTCCAGACGAACATGAAGCAGACGGCGGATACGGTGGTGACCATGTCGAACGCGGTGCCAACGTCCTTGCCTGCGTAGAGCAACACGACGCCGGCGAGCAGCAGCACGCAGGAGAGGAACAGGGCGTTCTGCGGGACCTTGCGGCTGGAGAGCCGGCCGAAGACCTTGGGGGCGTCGCCGTCGTTCGCCAGGCCGTAGACCATCCGGGACGTGGAGTAGATGCCGGAGTTGGCCGAGGACATCGCGGAGGTCAGGACCACCAGGTTCACCACTGTGGCCGCCATGCCGAGGCCGGCCAGGGAGAACATCGCGATGAAGGGGCTCTGCCCGGCCTTGAAGCCGGTCCACGGGGTGACGGACATCAGGATGATCAGAGCGCCGACGTAGAACAGCATGACGCGCAGCGGGATGGCGTTGATGGCCCGCGGCAGGTTGTGCTCCGGGTTCTTGGTCTCCGCGGCGGCGGTGCCCACCAGCTCGATGCCGACGAAGGCGAACACGGCGATCTGGAAGCCCGCCACGAAGCCCATGAACTCCTTGGGGAAGAAGCCGCCGTGGCTCCACAGGTTACTGAAGGAGGCGGTGCCGGCGTTGGACTGGAAGCCGGTGAAGATCATGACCAGGCCCACCACGATCAGCGCGACGATGGCCACGATCTTGATCAGCGCGAACCAGAACTCGGTCTCGCCGAAGGCCTTGACCGTGGGCAGGTTCAGCAGCAGCAGGATGACGATCGTGGCGATGCCGGGGACCCAGAGCTGGATGCCGGGCCAGAGCTCCTCGGCGTAGCCGGCGATCGCGATCACGTCGGCGACGCCGGTGACCACCCAGCAGAACCAGTAGGTCCAGCCGGTGAAGAAGCCGGCCCACGGGCCGAGCAGGTCGCCGGCGAAGTCGCTGAAGGACTTGTAGTTCAGGTTGGAGAGCAGCAGTTGGCCCATGGCGCGCATCACGAAGAAGAGCATGAAGCCGATGATCATGTACACAAAGATCACGGACGGGCCGGCCACCGAGATGGTCTTGCCGGAGCCCATGAAGAGCCCGGTGCCGATGGCCCCGCCGATGGCGAGCAGCTGGATGTGGCGGTTGCTCAGCGAGCGGGCGAGGTGGGGCTCGGTGTCCCGGCTGGAGGCAGTTCTTTGCCCCGCGGTGGTCTGTTCGGGCATATCAACGATCCTTCGAATGGTCCGCCGAAGGGGTGACGGCGGTTACAAATCAGCCCTTCCAAAGTACAGGTTTAGCCCTGGGCGTGCGTTATGGGTCGTCCCGGCGTCATCCTTGACTCTTAGGTACCCTAACTGTTAGGCTTCCTAAGTATGAACAATGAGACCCCCGGCGAGGACCTGCTCGCCCTGGCCCAGGACTTCCGTGAGGCGTTGCGGCACAGCATCTACCTGGTGCGCCGCCTCGACGCCGACGGCGAGCTCAGCGCCGCCCAGATCAGCACGCTCAAGATGCTGCTGGAGGCGGACTCCGACGGCGGCGTCCGGGTGGGCGAGATCGCCAAGAACCAGGGCGTCAAGGTCCCCAGCGCCACGGAGCAGATCATCAAGCTCGAGCGCGCGGGCCTGGTCCTGCGGGAGGCGGACCCCGCCGATTCCCGGGCCGTCCGCGTCCGGCTCACCGCCGCGGGACACACCGCCGTCGAATCCGCGAACGCCCGCCGCAACGCCGTCATGGCGCAGATCCTCGGCGGCCTCCCGGAGGAAGACCGGCGGGCCCTCGCCGCCGCCATGCCGGTGATCGGCCGGATCAACGAATCCGTCCAGCCGTGACCCGCGGCCACCGCGCCGGCCCCGCCCGGCGCCACACAGACCACCCCGTACACCCACGACCCTAGGAGCGCCCTCCATGGACGGCCAGCTCACGGCCCCAGCGCCGGAAGCATCATCAACCCTCGAAGCCGAAAAGGCCTCGTTCCTCAAGCAGCCGAAGGCGGTGTGGGCCACCGCCCTCGCGGCCGTCTTTGCCTTCATGGGCATCGGCCTGGTGGATCCCATCCTCCCGGCCATCGCCAAGAACCTGGAGGCCACCCCCAGCCAGGTCTCGCTGCTGTTCACCAGCTACTTCATGGTCACGGCCATCGCCATGCTCATCACGGGCTTCGTCTCCTCCCGGATCGGCGGCAAGCGCACGCTGCTGACCGGCCTGGCGATCATCGTGGTCTTCGCGTCCCTCTCCGGCTTCTCCGGATCCGTCGGTGAGCTCGTGGGCTTCCGTGCCGGCTGGGGTCTGGGCAACGCCCTCTTCGTGGCCACCGCCCTCGCCGTGATCGTCGGCGTGGCCAGCGGCGGCGCCGGCATTGCGATCATCCTCTATGAGGCCGCCCTCGGCCTGGGCATCTCGCTCGGCCCGTTGCTTGGCGCCCTGCTGGGCGGCTGGCAGTGGCGCGCCCCGTTCTTCGGCACCGCCGTGCTGATGGCCGCCGCCTTCATCGCCCTGATTGCCCTGCTGCCCAAGACGCCGCTGCCCGAACGCAAGGTCCGGCTCCGCGACCCGCTGCTGGCCCTGGGCCACAAGGGCCTGCGCACCACCGCCGCAAGCGGCCTGTTCTACAACTACGGCTTCTTCACCATCCTTGCCTTCACCCCGTTCATCCTCGGGATGGACGCCTACGGCATCGGCGCGGTCTTCTTCGGCTGGGGCGTCGCCGTCGCCGTGTTCTCCGTCTTCGTGGCGCCCGCCCTGCAGCGCCGCTTCGGCGCCGTCCGGGTCCTCTCCGGCACCCTGGCCCTGCTGCTGCTGGACCTGGTGGGCCTGGGCCTGTCCGCGGGCCACTCCGTGCCCGCCGTCGTCACCCTCGTGGTGGTCTCCGGCGCCCTGCTGGGCGTGAACAACACGATCTACACCGAACTGGCCATGGGCGTCTCCGACTCCCCGCGTCCGGTGGCCTCCGCCGGCTACAACTTCGTGCGCTGGATGGGCGGCGCGCTGGCGCCGTTCGCCGCCGCCCAGCTGGGCGAGCACTTCGGCCCGCAGGTACCGTTCTTCGCGGCCGCCGTCGCCATGGCCGTGGCCATCGCGGTGGTCCTCGGCGGACGCCGGTTCCTCAGCTCGCACGAGCCGCACCTGGTCTAGCCGTCCGGTAGTAACAAAAGGTCAGGCCCATGTTTCCGCGGAAACATGGGCCCGACCTTTGTGCTTTTGCCGGCTGAACCGCCGACTGGGCTGCCCGCTGGGCGAGCTACTTCTTGGCGGAACCCTTCGGGACGAACAGCGTCTCGGCGTGCTCCAGGGCCATGCCGTTGGTCTCCGGGACCTTGAACATCACGAAGAAGAACGACGCCGCCGCGAACAGGGCGTACATGGCGTAGGTCAGCGGCAGCGATGCGGCGGCCATGACGGGGAAGCTCAGCGTGATGGCGAAGTTGGCGATCCACTGGGCGGCCGCGGCCAGGCCGAGCGCGCGGGCGCGGATGCGGGACGGGAAGATCTCGCCCAGCAGCACCCACACCAGCGGACCCCAGGAGGCGCCGAAGCTGATGACGAAGACGTTGGCGGCCACCAGCGCCGCCGGGCCCCAGCCGCCGGGGAGCGTGATGTTCTCACCCGAGCCGGTCGCGGAGCCGAAGGCCACGGCCATGGTGGCCAGCGAGGCGGCCATGCCGATCGAACCGGCCAGCATGATGGGGCGGCGGCCCACCCGGTCCACCAGGGCGATCGCCACGAGGGTGACCAGGATGTTGGTGATGGCCGTGGCTACCGAGATGGTCAGCGAGTCCTTTTCCTGGAACCCGACGGCCTTCCACAGGGTGGTGGAGTAGTAGAAGATCACGTTGATGCCGACGAACTGCTGCAGCACGGAGAGGATGATGCCGATCCAGACCACCGGCTGCAGGCCCAGGGCCTTGCCGCGCAGCGAACCCTTCTTGCCGGCGATCTTGTCCTCTTCGATGGCGTCCTTGATGTCGCGCAGGTGACGGTCCGTGTCCTCGTTCGGGGCAATCGACTTGAAGACCTTGCGGGCCTCCTCGTCCTTGCCCTTGACCACCAGGAAGCGCGGGGATTCCGGCAGGGTGAACGCGATCCAGCCGTAGATTACGGCGGGGACGGCGCCTGCAATGAACATCCAGCGCCAGGCCTCGATGCCGAACCAAAGGTTCTGGTCGGCGCCGCCGGCGGTGTTGGCGAACAGGGCGTCAGAGAGCAGCGCCGCGAAGATACCGGTGGTGATGGCGAGCTGCTGCAGCGAGGCCAGCCGGCCTCGGACGTGCCGCGGGGAGATCTCGGAGATGTAGGCGGGGGCGATCACCGAGGCGAGGCCGATGCCCAGGCCGCCGATCAGGCGCCAGAAGATCAGGTCCCAGACGCCGAAGGCGAAACCGGTGCCGAAGGCGCTGACCAGGAACAGCAGGGCGCCCAGTTTCATCGCCGGGATGCGGCCGTAGCGGTCCGCGACCTTCCCGGCGAGGTAGGCGCCGGCCGCGCAGCCCAGCAGGGCGACGGCGACGGCGAAGCCGGTCACGGCCTCGCTGAGGGCGAACTGTTCCTTGATGGCATCGACGGCGCCGTTGACGACGGAGGAGTCGAAGCCGAAGAGGAAGCCGCCGACGGCGCCCGCCACGGCTAGCCAGATGACCCGCTTCGGAATCTTCGCGGCGGTCTGGTCCTGGGTGGTGGTCATATGGCTCCCTCGGCAAATCGTGGTCAGCGGCTTGCGCCGCAACTATCCAGTTTTACACCGGTCCCCGCATGGTGCACGTCACGGGGACCGTGAAAGTGAGCCGAAACATAGCGGAACCGGGCGGTTAAGCACCTCCGGCGGGGGCGGCCGAAGCCGCTCCCGCCGGAGGGTGAAACCCTGCGCTGAGGTCAGTGCGCCGCAGCAGCGGCGCCTTCCCGGGCGGCGGCCTTCGGGTCGGTGAGCTTCTTGTTCGGCAGCGCGAAGGTGATCAGGAACGCGATGCCGGTGAGGATGGCCGCGGTGAGCATGACGGCGTCGATCGACTGGGCGAAGCCCTCGGTGATCGGGCGGGTCAGCTCGGGGTTGGCGGTGTGCAGCCAGCTCGTGTCGTTCAGCGAATCGTTGCTGGCGCCGTCCTTGAAGAAGGCGTACAGCTTGGCGTTCGCCGGATCCGCCGCCACCGCCGGGTTCTTGAGCACCTTCAGGTAGTCGGCGTTCTGGACGGCGGCCTTCATGCCGTTGCCCACCTTGTCCGCCGCGAGGCTGAACAGCATGGAGATGAACACGGCCGTGCCGACGGCGCCGCCCATGGAGCGGAAGAACGCGGCCGAAGACGTGCCCACGCCCATGTCCTTGGGCGGGACGGAGACCTGCATGGCCAGGGTCAGCGGCTGCATGCAGAAGCCCAGCCCCAGGCCGAAGAACACGGCGATCGCGCCGGGGACCCACAGCGGGGTGTCCACACCCAGGGACAGGCCCATGACGACGGCGGCGCCGGTCAGGACGGCGGTGCCCAGGATCGGGAAGATCCGGTAGGTGCCCGAGGCGGAGATGGTCCGGCCCGCGGTGATGGAGCCGGTGAGGATGCCCACCGTGAAGGTGATCATCATTAGGCCGGCCTCGGTGGGGGTGAGGCCCTTGACCAGCTGGAGGTACATCGGCAGCATCGCGATGGCGCCGAACATGCCGATGCCGATGATGAAGTTCAGCAGCGAGGACAGCCCGAACGTGGTGTTGCGGAAGAGGCGCAGCGGGATCAGGGCGTAGTCACCGGCGCGCCTTTCGGCCAGCAGGAACGCGGCGATGCCGACGACGCCGAGCCCGTAGCAGAGGAAGGCCCCGGTGGAGGCCCAGCCCCAGGTGCGGCCCTGTTCCGCGACGAGCAGCAGCGGCACGATCGCCAGGGTGATGGCGGCGGCGCCCCAGTAGTCGATCTTCTGCTTGAGGTGTTTAGCGGGCAGGTGCAGGTAAAGGAACACGACGGCGAGGGCGGCCAGGCCGATCGGGATGTTGATGAAGAAGACCCAGCGCCAGCCGTCGAAGCCAAGGATGTTCGCGGAACCGGCGAACGCGCCGCCGATGACCGGGCCCAGCACGGAGGAGACGCCGAAGACGGACATGAAGTAGCCCTGGAACTTGGCGCGGTCCTTGAGGGCGACGATGTCGCCGATGATGGTCAGCGCCAGGGCCAGCAGGCCGCCGGCGCCCATGCCCTGGATGCCGCGGGCAATCGCCAGCTCGGTCATGGAGTGGACGGACCCGGCGTAGAGGGACCCGGCCAGGAAGATGAGAATGGCCGCGAGGTACAGGGGCCGGCGGCCGAAGATGTCGCTGAGCTTGCCGTAGAGGGGGGTGCTCACCGTGGAGGTGATCAGGTAGGCCGTCGTCGCCCAGGCCTGCAGCGAGAGGCCGTCGAGGTCGTTGGCGATCGTGTAGATGGACGTCGAGACGATCGTCTGGTCCAGCGACGAGAGGAACATGCCGAGCATGAGGCCCACCATGACGGTGATGGTCTGACGGTGCGTCAGGACCTCGCCGGGCAGGCGGGCGGAGGTGGTGGTGGACATGACTGCTCCAAGGGGAAAGATTCAGGATTTAAGCACAAAGGTTGCTTTCAGTAACTATCTTAGTGCCAGCTTTGTTCCTGATTTTCCGGCCAATTTTTTCGGCGGTCTCAGCGCTCCAGCAGGATGCCGTCCGGGTCGCACCAGATCCACTGCCCGGGACGGATGCTGACGCCGTCAATCACCAGCTCCACGTCCTGTTCGCCGGCGCCGTTTTTGGCGCTCTTGCGCGGGTTGCTGCCCAGGGCCTTGACGCCCAGCGGGAGCCCGGCGATGGCCACGCGGTCCCGGATGGCGCCGTTGATGACGACGCCGGCCCAGCCGTTCTCCACGGCGCTCGCGGCGATCATGTCCCCCATCAGGGCGGTGCGCAGCGAGCCCCCGCCGTCGACCACCAGGACCGCGCCGTTGCCCGGGGTCGCCAGCACGCTCTTGACCAGGCCGTTGTCCTCGAGGCAGCGGATGGTCCGGACCGGGCCGGCGAAGTGGCTCCGGCCGCCCAGGGACTGGAACTGCAGGGCCAGGGAGTCCAACTCCTCCCCTCGCTCGTCGTACAGGTCGGCGGTGTTGACGGGCGTCTGGGTCATGGCGTCTCCTCTGGGAGGTTAAAACTGGTCGGGCCGTAGCGTGATGATACGACCCGACCATGCCTATTTCTTACTACACGGCGTCCATGACTTGCCGCCGGGAGCGTAGCACCGCGGACCGGTATAACCGGGATAGGGATTTGTTACCGGCGCGGGCGCGGCCGGAGCTACATAGGCCGGTGGGACGTAGGCCGGTGGGACGTAAGCCGGGGGTACGTAGGGCGCCGGGGCTGGCGGCAGGTTCCGAATTTTTTCGGCTTCCGCCGTTGCGGCAGCAGCTGCTGCTCGCGCCTCCTCAGCCTGCCGGGCAGCCTCGGCGGCTGCGTCCGCAATGGCTTTCTTTTTCGACGCGATGGCGCTTTGCCGTGCCGAGCCGCTCGCACTCGCCGCAGTCAACTGCTTCAGCATTCCATCGACCCGGGACTGCGGATAGGCCGACCAATGCAGCAGCTTCTTAGATTCGCCTGCGGCCTTGAGTGCGGCAACTCCGGCGATCGCGGTGGCCAACGCAGTGTGGCTTCTGTCCAACTCTTCGTCAGTTTCCGCGAGTGGAGCCGCGACGATGGCCTCTACTGCGCGAGAGGCACTCTCCACCTGCTGAGCCGGAAGGCATCCAATGCTGGCTGAATTGAGGCCGGAACCGTTCTTCCGAGCCTCTTCAAAAGCATCCACGACGGGTGGATAAAACTTCCGATTTGGTTCAAAGACCACCGGCACACCCAGACCTTGGCGTGCCACTTCGGCATTTATCAGACGGCCGGCACCATCGAAAACGCCTGCCAACAGGCGGCCGTACTTATCCAATGCCTCTTTGTCGGTTTCCAGACGGATATTCGAACCAACCGGAAGAAGTTTCGCCAGCGCCGCGCTTGCCTCGGGACCCAGGCACTGAACCGGCTCGTTCGGGTCCTTTGTTTCCGGGGTGTCGACGTTCAGCAATCGAACCGTTGCCTCCCCCTTGGCCGTGGATGCCACGAACGTGTCGCCGTCAATGATGCGAACGACGGTCGCCGCGTCGGATGCCTGGCTGGGACTCCCTGCGGGCTCAGCTGTGGACTGGGCCTTGCTTCCGGCGCTGCAGCCGCTTAGCCCAAGAATGGCGGCTATCGCCAGGCTCGCAAACTGAGTTCCCGACAAGCGGAGTGACTTGATAGGTGACAATTCCAATTTCCCCCATGAAACGAGTGCTGCAGCCTTTGAAATAAGGTGCGGAGAAGACATTACTGGGTGGGACGGTCAATTTCTTAGAGTCGAAGGTCTTGCTGCCCACGATAGTCTGGCCCCAGCCTGGTCCACCGCGCCAGACATTTGTTCCGGGGGAACCACATGAGCCTGTCCGATCTGCCGGCCGCCGGGAGCGCCTCACCCGCCACCGCCGAACCGGTCCGGCCCGTCCGGGCGGCGTGGACCACCGGCGTCGTCCTGGTCAATGTGGGCATCAACGCCGCCTTCTTCGGCCCGCTCCAGGTCCTCCTCGGCCAGCAGGCAGCGGTGTTTGACGAGGGGCAGAAGGAAGCCATCCTGGCCCTGGTCACCGGGGCGGGTGCGGCCGTGTCCGTGGTGGCGAACCCTCTGAGCGGGGCCCTGAGCGACCGCACCGCGGCGCGGCGGGGCCGGCGGGTCCCGTGGGTGGTCTTCGGCGCGGTGCTGGGCGCCGCCGCCCTGGTGGCGCTCGCGGGGGCGCCGAACGTGGCCGTCATGGCGCTGCTGTGGTGCCTGGTCCAGGCCGGCTGCAACGCCGCCTACGCCGCCATCACCGCGGCGATCCCGGACCGGGTCCCCGTCGCCCAGCGCGGCACCGTTGGGGGCCTTGCCGCTATGGGCCAGACCGTCGGCATCCTGCTGGGAGCCGTGATCGCCGCCGTCGTCGCCGGGCACTTTGGCCTGGGCTATGTCCTCTGCGCGGCCGTCCTGCTCGCCGGCGTCGTGCTGTATTACCGGCGCAACGACGACGTCGCCCTTCCGCCGGGGGAGCGTCCGCCGTTCGCGCTGGCCGCCTTCCTCCGCAGCTTCTGGGTCTCCCCGGCCCGGTACCCGGACTTCGCCTGGGCTTGGCTGACCCGGCTGCTGGTGAACATCGGCAACCACATGATCACCCTCTACCTCCTGTTCTTCCTCACGGACGCGGTCCGGCTCCGCGAAACCCAGGGCATTGAGGCCGAATTCGGCGTGCTCATCCTGACCGGCCTGTACGCGGTGATGGTGATCATCACCAGCGTGATCGGCGGCCGGCTCAGCGACCGGATGGGGCGGCGCAAACCCCTGGTCATCATCGCCTCCGCCGTGATCGCCGGGGCCGCCCTGGTCCTGGCCTTCGACCCCACCTGGCCCGGGGCCCTGGTGGGCGCGTCGGTGCTCGGCATCGGCTTCGGCGCCTACCTCGCCGTCGACTTCGCGCTGATCACCCAGGTGCTGCCGATGGCGTTGAGCCGCGGCAAGGATCTGGGCGTCATCAACATCGCCAACTCGCTCCCGCAGGTGCTCGCGCCGCTGATCGCCTACCCGTTCGTCGCCCTCTGGGGCGGGTACGTCTCGCTCTACGTCGCGGCCGCCGTGATCGGGCTGCTGGGCGCGGTATTCGTCGTGAAAATCAAGGGCGTGGACTGAGCCGCAGGCTCCCCTGTGACTGGCCGGGCGCCCAGCCCGGTGCCGTATAGTGGACGGGATTCCCGCGGCACCCCGGCGGAGCACGCCTCCGCAGTGCCGAGAAAACGACCCCGGAACCTTGCCGATGCCTGAGTCTCTTTCCGATCTTCCCCCGATGGCGCCGCCGCCCACGCTGCCCCGGCAGCGGCAGCGCTATGCCCGCATCCTCGACGTCGCCGCCGGCTTCGCCCGCACCGGCCTCGACGCCGTCGTGCTCTCCGAAGTGGCCGCCAAGGCCGACGTGCCGCTGGGTACCCTCTACCGGTACTTTCCCTCCTCCACCCAGCTGATGCTGGCCCTCTACCGCAAGCAGCTGGGCGAGCTGCACGTGGGGGACCGGCCCTCGGGGACCCGCGCCCCGGTGCACGTCCTGGTGGGCGTCGTGATGGAGATCTTCCACATGCGCCTGATGCAGCCGGCGGTGGAACAGTGCCTGAACCGGGTCGTGTACGCCAAGGACACGGACACCACCCGCCTGCTGCGCGACATCGACGCGACGGCGGAGAAGGCCGTCACCGCCGTCAGCGGCGACCCCGTGGTGTCCCGGGTCCTGCTGCTGACCGTGTCCGGGCTGGTGCAGTCCGTGCGGTGCCGCCGGCTCTCGCTCTTCGAGGCCGAGGAGGACCTGAAGCGGGCCTGCTCCCTCTTCGAGCGCGGATCCCAGTCGGCCAAGCCGGTCTAGACCGGTTACTCCTTTGTGTCCGGCCGACTCCGGCCCGGACCCCGAATCTGGCTACCATGGCAACACCGGAGCGGCGCCATGCCAGCACTTTCCGGAATCTCCACCGCAGGCCCGCCACCCCGGGGCCGCCGCCGGAGTTCCCCACGACCACCCTGGGCGCGTCCGCGCCCAGGCAGCCAAGTGCCGTATGCCCACGGTCAGCCCCAGGAGACAACGACGTGTCCATTGAAACCATCCTGCCCACTTCCGCCGACGACGCAGCCGGGGCAGCAGCCGCCCCGATCGACGACCAGGAAATCTTCGCCTCCCACCAGGGCGGAAAACTCTCCATTGCCAGCACCGTCCCGCTGGAGAGCAAGCGCGACCTTTCCATCGCCTACACCCCTGGCGTCGCCCAGGTCAGCCGGGCAATCGCCGCGGAACCGGAACTCGCCAAGACCCTCACCTGGGCCGAACGCCTCGTGGTGGTGGTCAGCGACGGCACCGCCGTCCTCGGCCTCGGCGACATCGGCCCCAGCGCCTCCCTCCCGGTGATGGAGGGCAAGTCGGCCCTCTTCAAGGCCTTCGGCGACCTCGACTCCATCCCGCTGGTGCTCAACACCAAAGATGTCGACGAGATCGTGGAGACCCTGGTCTGCCTGCGGCCCAGCTTCGGCGCCGTCAACCTTGAGGATGTCTCGGCCCCGCGCTGCTTCGAGCTCGAGGAGAAGCTGATCGAGGCCCTCGACTGCCCCGTCATGCACGATGACCAGCACGGCACCGCCGTCGTGGTCCTCGCCGCCCTCACCGGTGCCGCGAAGGTCGCCGGCCGCGACCTGGAGGGCCTGCGCGTGGTGGTATCCGGCGCCGGCGCCGCCGGAATCGCCGTCGCCGAGATCCTGCTGACCGCCGGGATCGACGACGTCGTCCTGCTGGATTCCCGCGGCGTGATCAACCGGGAGCGGGCGGACATCGCCGCGGATCCGGCCAGCAAAAAGGCCCGGCTCGCGGCCCGCAGCAACCCCCGCGGTGTCAGCGGCGGCCCGGGCGAGGCGCTGGAGTCGGCAGACGTCTTCATCGGCGTCTCCTCGTCCCGGCTGGACGAGGCGCACCTGGCCCGGATGAACGACGGAGCGATTGTCTTCGCCCTCTCCAACCCGGACCCGGAGGTACTGCCCGAGGTCGCAGCGAAGTACGCGGCCGTCGTCGCCACCGGCCGCAGCGACTTCCCGAACCAGATCAACAACGTCCTGGCCTTCCCCGGCATCTTCCGCGGCGCGCTCGACGCCGGTGCGCGCCGGATCACCCCGGCCATGAAGCTGGCCGCCGCGCGGGCCATCGCCGCGCTCGCCGAGGAGGACCTCTCCGCCGACTACATCGTGCCCAGCCCGCTGGATCCGCGCGTCGCCCCGGCGGTGGCCGCCGCCGTCGCCGCCTCGGTCTCCGAGGAGTAGGAGGGCCGGCCCTAGACTGGGCAGGTGTTCGCCGAAACGCTCGTCACCGTCCTGTGCGGCCTGGCCATCCTGACCGGGGTAGCGGGCATCGTCATCCCGGTCCTGCCGGGCAGCATCCTGATTGCCCTCAGCCTGCTCGCCTGGGCCCTCTGGGGCGGGGCGGGCACCACGGGCTGGGTGGTCCTGGCCGTGGGCGGGGTGTTCGTGCTGGCCGGCATGGCCGCCGGCGCGGTGCTGACGGGCCGGAAGCTCAAGCAGCACAGCATCCCCGGCCGCTCGGTGGCTACCGGGCTGGTGTTCGGCGTCGTGGGCATGTTCCTGATCCCCGTCATGGGGCTCTTCGTCGGGTTCGCCGCGGGCCTGCTGCTCAGCGAACTGCACCGCACCCGCGCCTGGCGCACCGCCGCGGCGTCCAGCTGGGCGGCCCTGAAGGCCACGGGCCTGGGCATGCTGGCCGAGTTCGGCCTCGCCTGCCTGGCCGCCAGCACCTGGGTGATCGGCGTCTGGACCGCCGCGGTCGCCTAGCGGCCCGGCGGCCGGCCCGTGAGCCTAGTCGGCGAGCAGTCCGGTGGTCCGGTAGGGGATGACCTCGCGCAGGAACATGCTGGTGGAGGTCCGGACGATGCCGGGGCAAAGCCGGATCTCCTCGGAGACCCGGTAGAGGTCGTCCGGGCTGGTGGCGACCACCCGGATCAGCAGGTCGGTGTCCCCGGCGGGGGCGTGGCATTCGAGGACCTCGGGGATGTTCCGCAGCGCGGCGATCGCCTCGTTCAGGTGGCTCTGGTCCAGTTCGGCGCTCACCGCCGCCGCCACGCCTCGGCCCAGGGCGGCGGGGAGGACCCGGCCGCTGTTGGCGCGCAGGGCGCCCGAGGCGGTCATCCGCTCCAGCCGCGACTGCACGGTCCCGCGGGCCAGGCCCAGTTTCTGCGCCAGCAGCATGATTGGCATCCGGGGTTCCTCGTCGAGGGCCAGGAGGATCCGCCGGTCCGTTCCGTCGAGCTGCTGCAATCTGACCACTCCCTGCTAGATGTTTGGGCCCGCCTTGGTCAGTCTGATCAATGCCACCGGCGTCCGTTGCATCAACTGTAGGGCTTCTGCTCAAATGGTGGCAACAAAGGAATGCCGGCCACCGTCGGCACCCAATGGCTGCAGATCTCCCGGCACACCTCCCGGACTCTGGATCCGGCTCCCGCAAGGAGCCTGCCGCTGATTGACTCTTGTTCACACCCTGGTCATTCCGCACACCCTGGCACGAGCCCCTGAGCCCCCGACGTCGGTTCCCCGAAGTCATCGGTGGCTGAGGGGCTCTTGTGCTGTCCGGCATAGGCTTGCCCCATGGATCCCGCCGGCCGCTTCGCCCCCAGCCCCTCGGGAGAGCTGCACGCCGGCAACCTCCGCACCGCGCTCCTCGCCTGGCTCTTCGCCCGCTCCTCCGGCCGCCGCTTCCTGCTGCGCGTGGAGGACCTGGACCGGGCGCGCTCCGGCGCCGAGGATGCGCAGCTGCGCGACCTGGCCGCGATCGGCCTGACCTGGGACGGCCCCGTCGTCCGCCAGACCGACCGGGAGTCGCTCTACGCCGCCGCGATCGACCGGCTGACCGCGGCGGGCCTGACCTACGAGTGTTTCTGCACCCGGCGCGAAATCCAGGAGGCGCCGTCGGCCCCGCACGCGCCGCAGGGCGCCTACCCGGGGACCTGCCGGAACCTGGAGGAGGCCGAACGTGAGGCCAGGCGCGCCCTCCGGCCCGCCGCGATCCGGCTGAGGGCCGCCGTCACCGAGGGCACCATCCGGGACCGGTTGCTGGGGAGTTTCACCGGCGTCGTGGACGACTTCGTGCTCCGCCGCGCCGACGGGGTCACCGCCTACAACCTCGCCGTCGTGGTGGACGACGGCGAACAGGGCATCGACCAGGTGGTCCGGGGAGATGACCTGCTGCCCTCCACCCCGCGCCAGGCTTACCTTGCCGGCCTGCTGAATATTCCCGTGCCGGAATATGCGCACGTGCCGCTGGTGCTGAACGCCGACGGCGCCCGGCTGGCCAAGCGCGACGGTGCCGTCACCTTGTCGGACCTCGCCGCCGCCGGCGTGACCGCGGACCGGGTCCGGGACCTGCTCCTGGCCTCGCTCGGGCTGCCGCCCGGCCCGCTCGGGAATGCCCTGGCGGCCTTCGACCCGGCCTCGCTGCCGCGGGAGCCCTGGGTATGGACCGGGATGACGGACGCGTAGGCTGAACCCATGCCCGAAACAGAGCCTTCCGCCCCGCGCTTCACCGTCGAGACGGCCAGGGTCCTCGCCGAAGTGGCCCACAACCGGCAAAAGGACAAACTGAAACGGCCCTACCGCGAGCATGTGCTGGCGGTCGGCGACGCGCTGGCCGACTTCGACGAGGACATCCAGATCGCCGGCTACCTGCATGACATCGCGGAGGACACCCCGATCACCCGGCAGGCGCTGCTGGAGATGGGCGTCTCCGAGCGGGCCGTGGACATCATCGAGCGGGTCACGAAGCGGCTGCAGGACAACCCGGACGACTACCAGTCAGGCATCCGCGCGATCGCGGAACACCACGACGCCACGCTGGTCAAGATCGCGGACAACGCCCACAACTCGCTGCCGGAACGGGTGCAGGCCCTGGCCGAGAAGTGGCCGGACAAGCCGCCGGTGACCCGGTACGCCGAGGCGCGTCCCGTCCTCTACGCCGCCGTTCCCGTTGAGGAGACCCGCAAGATCCTGGCGCGGATCAATCCCTGGCTGCTGGCGGAACTCGAAGGGGACGCCTAGACCCGGCCCAGCAGGTCGATATCCTCCAGGAACTCCTGCTGCACCTCGGCGCTGACGGTGGTCCGGGTGTCCGCGATCGCGTCGAGATAGTCCTGGGTGGCCGGCCCCCGCCGCACCGCGCTTCCCGCCGGGGCGCCGGAACCGGGCGCTCCGCCGTCGCCCTCCCCATAGACCGCGTTCTCCAGGGCGCGCTGCGAGGCGCTCCGGGCGGCGTATTCGATGTCCGCGGGGGAGAAGCCCTCCGTGCGCTCCACCAGCAGCTCGATGTCGACGTCATCCACCACCGCTGCGGGAATGAAGCGCTGCCACATCGCCTCGCGGGCCTGCCGGTCCGGGAGGCCGATGGGGATGACGTAGTCGAACCGGCCGTGGCGCAGGAACGCCGAATCCAGGGCGCGGATGAAGTTGGTGGCACAGACCAGCAGGCGGCCCGGCTGCTCGCGGAAGGCCGGGATGATCTTCAGCAGCTCGTTGGTCACGCCCTGCAGCGGCGACGGCGGATCCCCGGCGCGCTGGGAGGCGATTTCCTCCACCTCGTCGATGAAGACCACGGCGTGTTCAAGCTCCGCGATCTCCAGGAACGTCTCCCGCAGCGCGCCGGCCAGGCCCAGCGGGTCCGCGGCCAGCCGGGACGGGAAGACCTCCACGAAGGGCCACTCCAGCCGGGACGCGATCGCCTTGGCGAAGGTGGTCTTGCCGGTGCCGGGCGGGCCGAAGAGGACGACGGCCCGCGGCGGGACCACCCCGAACTCGTCGGCCAGCTCGGCCTCCGCCAGCGGCAGCACCAGCCGCCGCTCCAGGAGTTCCTTCTCGTTGCGCATCCCGGCGACGTTCTCCCAGAGGTCCCGCGCCAGGATCCGGCCGCCCAGCTGGCTCAGCGGCTCCAGCTCCTGGCGCTGGACCGGGATCCGGCGCTCGAAGTACCGGAGGTTCTTCTTCAGCACGAACCCGCGGCCCAGGAACGCCTCCACCCGGGTCTCGGACTCCGGCATGAGCGCGGAGAGCTTGTTCAGCCCGTGCGGGGCCATCCGGTTTTCCACCGCGGCCAGCAGCGAGGTGCCGATGCCGCGGCCGCGGTACTCGGGCAGGGTGGCCAGGAAGACGATCCAGCCCTGGTCGTGGGCGGCGCGGCCGACGGCGGCGCCCACCACCTGCTCGCCCTGCACCGCCACCACCGCGTGATCCTTTTCGCAGGAGGCGAGGACCTCGGAGAGGGCGTAGACCGGCTCGACGTTCGAGGCCTTGAGCGTCTCCCACAGGTGCAGGATCCCGTCCAGGTCCGCGGAGTGGAAGTCCCGGATGCGCCAGCTGGTCATGTGTCTCTCCCGGTGGATCGTCTTTGAGCCCGAAGGAATGCCTGGTCCGAGCTTAGGCGATCCGGCTTAGACGCTCCCGCCGCCGGCGCCCGGACCCGGCCGGTTCGCCACCAGCGGGGCGGGGCCGGTGAAGCCGTCACGCACCGCGGCGATCTCCAGGATGCGATGCTTGCAGAGGCGCCAGCCGAGCATCAGGAGCGGGATGATGACCACCAGGGAGGCGATGGTCCACGTGCCCACGGGCGAGTCGAAAGCCATCAGGACCAGGACGGCCAGCAGGAACGCCAGGGTGATCCAGCCGGTGACGGGCGCGCCGGGCATCCGGAAGGAGGGGCGGAGGAGTTCGCCGCGGGCCGCGAGTTTCGCCAGCTGCATCTGGCAGAGCACGATCATGCCCCAGGTGCTGATGATGCCCAGCGACGCGACGTTCAGGACGATCTCGAAGGCCTCGGCCGGGACCACGGCGTTGAGGATGACTCCGAGGACGGCCACGCCGGCGGTCAGGGCGATGCCGCCGTAGGGCACGCCTGCTTTGTTCATCCGGGCGGCGAACTTCGGGGCCGAGCCGGAGACGGACATGGAGCGCATGATCCGGCCGGTCGAGTAGAGGCCGGCATTGAGGGAGGAGAGCGCGGCGGTGAGGACCACCAGGTTCATGATGGCGTCCACGCCGTCGACGCCGATGGAGCCGAAGAACGTCACGAAGGGGCTCTCGCCGGCCTTGTAGGCGTTGAAGGGCAGCAGCAGGGAGAGCAGGATCAGCGAGCCGACATAGAACACCGCGATCCGCACGATCACCGTGTTGATGGCCCGGGGCATGATCTTCTCCGGGTTCTCGGTCTCGCCGGCGGCGGTGCCGATCAGCTCGATGGAGGCATAGGCGAAGACGACGCCCTGCATCACCACGACGGCGGGCAGCAGCCCGTTCGGGAAGAATCCGCCGTTGTCCGCGATCAAGGTGAAGCCCACCTCGTGGCCGGGGACCGGGGTGCCGAAGATGACGAAGTAGATCCCGACCAGCAGGAAGGAGACCAGGGCCACCACCTTGATCAGGGCGAACCAGAACTCCATCTCACCGAAGACCTTGACGCTGATCAGGTTCAAGCCCAGGACCAGGATCAGAGCCGCCAGGGCCCAGGTCCACTGCGGCACGTCGGCGATCGGCGCCCAGTACTTCTTGAAGAAGTTCATGTAGAGCGCGACGGCGGTGATGTCCACGATGGCGGTCATCGCCCAGTTCAGCCAGTACAGCCAGCCGGTGACGAAGGCGGCCTTCTCGCCGAAGAATTCGCGGGCGTAGGAGACGAAGGATCCCGAGGAGGGCCGGTGCATGACCAGTTCGCCGAGGGCGCGCAGGATCATGAAGGCGAAGAAGCCGCAGACGGCGTAGCTGATGATCAGGGCGGGTCCGGCCGCGGCGAGTCGGCCGCCGGCGCCCATGAACAGGCCGGTGCCGATCGCGCCGCCGATCGCGATCATCTGGACCTGACGGGGTTTGAGGCTCTTGTGGTAGCCCTGGTCCTCGGCATGCAGGGCCGCCTCGGTGGCGTGGGCGTGCTGCGGGATGGTGTGGTCCGTGACCGTGGGCTGGGGCGAGCGTGCTGTTCCGGGAGATGACATGGGGGGTCCTTATGGGGATTCGGGGGACGCTATTTGCTCAGGTTGGCCAGGCGCTGCGGGCTGAGGAGGTCGGCGAGCTGCTCGGCGGTGAGCAGTCCGTGTTCGAGGACCAGTTCCGCGACTCCCTTGCCGGTGGCGAGGGCTTCCTGTGCGATGGCCGTGGCGGTCGCATACCCCAGGTGCGGGTTCAGTGCGGTGACCAGGCCGATTGACTGCTCCACGGTGAGGCGGAGCCGTTCGGTGTTGGCGGTGATGCCCCGGACGCAGCGTGCCGTGAGGGTGCGGCAGGCGGCTTCCAGGTGCGAGATGCTCTTGTGGAGGCTGTGGACGATGATCGGTTCGAAGGCGTTCAGCTGCAGCTGGCCGGCCTCGGCGGCCATGGTGATGGTGACGTCGTTGCCGATCACCTCGTAGGCGACCTGGCTGACCACCTCCGGGATGACCGGGTTGATCTTGCCGGGCATGATCGAGGAGCCGGACTGCACGGCGGGAAGGTTGATCTCGCCCAGGCCTGCGCGGGGTCCGGAGGAGAGCAGGCGGAGGTCGTTGCAGATCTTGGACAGCTTCACGGCCACCCGCTTGAGCACCCCGGAGAGGTGCACGAACGCGCCCACATCCTGGGTGGCCTCGATCAGGTCGACGGCGGTGACCAGCGGCAGGCCGGTGATCCGGGCGAGGTGCCGGCAGGCGGCCTCGGCGTAGCCGGCCGGGGCGTTCAGCCCGGTGCCGATCGCGGTGGCGCCGAGGTTGATCTCGTGGATCAGCAGGTCCGCCTCGGCCAGCCGGAGCCGGTCCTCGCCGATGGTGACGGCGTAGGTGCCGAACTCCTGGCCCAGGGTCATCGGGACGGCGTCCTGAAGCTGGGTGCGGCCCATCTTGACGACCGTGCGGAACTCCATGGCCTTCGCGGCGAACGCGTCCTCGAGTTCGGTGAGGGCCTCAAGCAGTTCCCGGGCGGCGAAGATGGTGCCGAGCTTCACCGCGGTGGGGTACACGTCATTGGTGGACTGGCTGAGGTTGACGTGGTCGTTGGGGTGAAGCTGCCCGTAGTCGCCCTTGGGGTAGCCCAGGATTTCCAGCGCCCGGTTGGCGATCACCTCGTTGGCGTTCATGTTCGACGACGTTCCGGCGCCGCCCTGGATGACGTCGACGACGAACTGCTCGCTGAGCTTGCCGCTCATGACGTCGGTGCAGGCCTCCTCGATGGCGTCCGCGCGGCGGGCGTCCAGCAGGCCCAGCTCGTGGTTGGCGCGGGCGGCGGCCAGTTTCACGGCGGCGAGTCCCCGGACCAGGTACATGTTCGAGGACAGCGGCTGGCCCGTGATGGGAAAGTTCTCGACGGCGCGCAGGGTGTGGACGCCCCAGTAGGCGTCGGCGGGGACGTCCCGGTCGCCCAGGAGGTCGTGTTCCGAGCGGAAGTCTGCGGTGGCAGGGGTGGTCATGGCGTTCCTTAGCGTGCGTCGGTGCTGGGGGTGATGGAGGAGAGGAAGTCGGTGGCCTGGAGCAGCCCCACGGGGTGGCCGCCGCCGAGGACGGGTGCCGTGGCGAGGCCGGACAGGGTCTCCGCGTCGAGGCCCAGGGCCGTCAGGATCCGGACGGTGACGGGCATCCGGGCGCGGTCGCCGCCGTCGGAGATCTTCACGGCGACGCCGCGGCCGTCCGGCAGGCCAACGAGCTGGACGCCCTCGAAGCCGTCCTTGGCCACCAGCCCGGGAACCAGGCGCATCAGGGCTGTGACGTCCCGGTCCCGGCCCGCCACCATCTCCGGGTGGAGGCGCATCGCGTCGGCCACGGCGGCCTCGGCTGTGTCGCTTTCAGCGGTGCCGGTCCCGGCGGCGATCCGCCCGAAGGCGCGGGCCATGCCGCCGAGAGTCAGGGCGAACAGCGGGGTGCCACAGCCGTCGGTGGAGGTCCGTTCCGGTTCCTGGCCGGTCAGGTCCGCCACGGTCCGGGCCACCTGCTGCTGCAGCGGGTGGGCGGGGTCGAGGTAGCCGGCCACGGGCCAGCCGTTGATCACGCAGGTGGCGGCCATCGCGGCGTGCTTGCCGGAGCAGTTCTGGGCCAGCTGGGTGGCGGTGCCGCCGGCGCGGAGCCATTTCTCGCGCTCGCGGACGCCGTAGGGCAGGTCGGTGCTGTTTTCCAGCGCGTCCGGGCCGAGTCCGTGCAGTTCCAGGATGCGCAGCGCGCCGTCGCGGTGCTCGGGGCCGCCGGAGTGGCTGGCCGCGGCGAGGGCCAGGAGGTCGGCCGGGAGTTCGAGGCCGGCGCGGACCATGGCCACCGCCTGGAGCGGCTTCAGGGCCGACCGGGGGTAGAACGGGGCCTGCGGGTCGCCGGCGGAGAGCACCAGGGAACCGTCGGCCGCGGTGGCCGCCGCCGAGCCGTAGTGGATGCTTTCCACCAGCCCGTCGCGGGTCTGGGCCGCCAGGGCGGCGTGCTGCGGCAGGCCGGCCGGGTCCAGGCGGTCCGGGGCGAGGGCGGGGGAAGGCAAAGTCATGGTGTCCTTTGGATCGGGTGGGCGTGGGTGGTGCCCGGTGGTGGCCGCTTAGGCGGCGCTGGTGGGGTGCAGGATGGAGGCGAGGGCCTCGCCGACGGCGTGCAGGTGCTGGCTCATGGCCAACCGGGCGGTCGCGGCGTCGCCGGCCTCGATGGCGGCGAGGATCTTCCGGTGTTCATCGTTGGAGGCGTGCTGGCGGTCGGCCACCATGTTCAGGGTTTCCGACTGGGAGGCAAGGGCCTCGCGGATCTCCGCGACGACGTTCTCGAAGACCTTGTTCCGGCTGGCCTTGGCGATCAGGGCGTGGAAGTTCGAGTCCAGCCCCACCCATACCTCGGGATCGTCCTCGCCGGCCATCTCGGCGACGATGTCCCGCATGGTTTCCAGCTCTTCGGCGGAGCGCCGTTCCGCGGCCAGGCCGGCGGCGGGGACCTCGATGTGGGGCCGGGCCTCGGTCAGGTCCAGGGCCGAGTACTGGCCGAGGACCAGGTCCGTGGCCACGCGGTCCGCGACGACGAAGGTACCGCGCCCGGTGCGGGTCACGGTCAGGCCCAGGGCGGTGCAGGAGCGCAGGGCTTCCCGGACCACGGAACGGCTGACGCCGTACTGCTGGGCGAGGGTGGCCTCGGAGCTGAGTTTCGCGCCGACGGGGAGTTTCCCGGATTCGATATCCGAGCGGAGGACGTTGAAGACGGCTTCGGCGGCGCTAAGGCGGGCGAGAGGCTGTCCAGCTGTCCGGCTGTCTGACAGGTTCACACTTCAAATATGGCAGGGGTCACATCGGGCTGTCAATACGCGGGGCCGGATGACGAGGGATCTGCGGCGGGACCCTAGATCCCCAGGGAAGCCAGGCTCTGCCGCAGCGTCTCGGCGCTGTGGTGCAGCGAGGCGATCTCGCCGTCGTCCATGGGCGTCTCCAGCACCGTCCGCACGCCGCCGCGGCCCACGACGCTGGGCAGGGAGAGGGCGACGCCGGTGATGCCGTGCTGGCCGTCCAGCACCGTGGAGACGGGCAAGACCGCGTTCTCGGCGCGGAGCAGGGCCTCGACGATCCGGGCGCCGGAGAGCCCGATCGCGTAGTTCGTGGCGCCCTTCCCGGCGATCACCTTGTAGGCGGCCTGGGTCACCTCGCGGGCGGTGCCGGCGAGGGAGGCGTCGGTGAAGACGCGGGCGCCGTCGACCGTCCACTCCCGGATGGGAACCGGCCCGATTGTGGCGCCGGACCAGACCGGGAACTCGGTGTCCCCGTGTTCGCCCACCATGCTGGCGTGGACGCTGCTGACGGAGACGCCCGCCCGGTGCGCCAGCAGCCACCGCAGCCGGGAGGTGTCCAGCACGGTGCCGGAGGAGAAAATGCGCGACGACGGCAGGCCCGTGATCTTCCGGGCCGCGACCGTGAGCACGTCGCAGGGATTGGTCACCAGGACGTAGACGGCGTCCGGGGCGTGGTCAATGAGCCGGGGCATGAGCCGCTCGAGGATCCGGACGTTGGTTCCGGCGAGGTCCAGCCGGGTCTGGCCCGGCGACTGCTTCGCCCCGGCGGTGATGACCACGACGTCGGCGCCGGCCACCGCGGCGATGTCCCCGCCGCCGTCGACCGTGACGGCCGCGGCCGAAAACTGGGTGCCGTGGGCCAGGTCCAGGACCTCCGCCTCGGCCTTCGCGGCGTTGACGTCGTAAAGCGCGACGTGGCCGGCCGAGCCCCGGATCAGGGCGGCATAGGCCAGCGAGGTGCCGACGCTGCCGGCGCCGACGACGGCGAGTTTGGTGCCGGAGCGCGCTGTGCCGGAGATTGCTGCCGGGGGCGTTGCCATGGGCGGTCAGCCTGCCGGGGTGACGACGGTGCCGGCGGTCTCGCCGCCGTCGATGACGAACTCGGCGCCGGTGACGTAGGAGGACTCGTCGCCGGCCAAATAGACGGCCAGGTCCGCCACCTCCACGGGCTCGCCGATCCGGTGCAGGGCGACGTGCCCGGTGTCGAAGGTCATGCCGTCGGTCATGGGGGTCCGGACGACGCCGGGGTGGATCGAGTTGACCCGGGTGCCATCGCGGCCGAGTTCCAGGGCCGCGGCCTTGGTCAGGCCGCGGACGCCGAACTTGGCGGCGGTGTAGCCCGGAAGGTTCTCGTAGCCGCGGATCCCGGCGATCGAGGAGACGTTAATGATCGAGGAGCTGCCGGACCGGGCGAGGGCCGGGGCGGC
The DNA here is from genome assembly GCF_042668995.1 of Arthrobacter sp. NPDC057259. NCBI lineage: Bacteria > Bacillati > Actinomycetota > Actinomycetes > Micrococcales > Micrococcaceae > Arthrobacter > Arthrobacter sp. NPDC057259. The sequence continues at coordinate 38,039 of NZ_JBHUYA010000002.1, read as the reverse complement.
TGCCTTGATGCCGTTGAAGACGCCTGTGAGGTTGACGTCGATGATGCGGGCCCACTGCTCGTGCGGGTATTCGTCGATGCGGCCGAAGTTCACGATGCCGGCATTGTTGACCAGGATGCTGAGGCCGCCGAAGGCGGTGACGGCCTGATTTACGGCGGCGTCCCAGTCTTCGGGCCGGGTCACGTCGAGGTGGACGTACCGAAGGCGCTCGCCGAGTTCGGCTGCCAGCGCGGCGCCGTCGTCGTCAAGGACATCCCCGACGACGGCGCTGGCGCCCTCCTCGAGGAAGCGCCGGGCCATGGCCGCGCCGATGCCGCGGGCGCCACCGCTTATCAGGGCCACCTTGCCGTCCAACCGTCCCATCGCGCACCCGCCCTTCCGGCGCCGTCCGGCCGCCACTGTGGACCGGCCGCGCGGCCGGCCCTCCCAGCATGCCCGCCGGGGGCGGGACAGGGGAGGGCCGTTGTGCCCGGGGGATCAGAGGTGCTGGATGCCCGCCCGCTGCATCGCGTCCTTGTAGACCGCGACGTTCTTGGCGAGCAGTTCCTCCTGCTTGGCCGGTGAGACGGCGAAGGCGCGGCCGCCGAGGGCGGTGGCCTTGTAGATCTTGATGCCGCGGTTCTTCAGCGAGGAGTGGTACGTCTTCTCGAAGAGGGTGAGGAAGGAGTGGGCGTCGGCGCCGTGGGCAATGACGGCGGAGGCGCGCTTGTTGATCTTCATGAACTGGCGGAACGGGCGGAGGCCGTCGGTCTTTTCCTGGACGTTGAGCGCCGTGGGAAGGCCGGGGTCGCGGACCCAGGGGTAGGCGTTCCAGGGCATGACGTAGCGGGGGTCGAGTTCCACGGCCTCGTAGATGGACGTGGCGCGCTGGGCGGCCTCATCGTCGTTGAAGTGGGAGAGGAAGCCCGATTCGCAGCCCTTGCCGGGCGAGATATGGAGGCTAACGATCCGGCATTCGTCCTCGTCATGGACGGGATCGATATAGGGGACCACCGAGCCCGGCTTCTTCTCCCTGAGCTCGTCACAGAGCTGGGTGACGGCGGCGATGTTTGGTTCCTGCAGCAGGGTCTTCTTCTCGTCCCAGTCAATCGTCACGATTTCTCCCTCAGCACTTGGCGTCCAGAATCAGGCGTCTCTGTCCACTCTACGCCGCTAGGCTGGGAGCCATTTCCCGGGGCCGGGCAAGAGTCCACGGACCCCTTGGCCCGGGGTTCGACGGCGGCGTACGCTTTAAGTGCCTGCAGGTAACCATCTGATTTTCACGGGCCGTTCAGGGCATTTCGATTCCCGGGCCAGCTCATAGCGAGATCGCGAAGGTACCTGCAGGTTCTGCGTTTAACTTGGGGCATCCCTTTCGCAGAGGTGTCCGACTGTGACCTAACCAGCAAGCTGGGCGTCGGACGGCTCGTTGCAACTCAAGCCGCCACCTTTTTCTTCCGCCCGAGCCGTCGTGCTCTCATTCGATGTCGCTCCGCCCTCAACTCCGGCTCTCCCAGAGACCGGGAATCGTGGGCGTGATCCGACGCGGCCTCCGTTCCCTGTCCTGATCTGCCCCACGCTCCTTTGTCCCGTTGCACTGCCGGGAAGAGGTGGCGCAGTTGAGGTGTAGGTGTGACCGGTGGGGGTGGTGAGTTCCAGGGTGTGGAGGCCAACTTGGAATTTGCCGCCGGGCTTGCCTCCCTGGTTCGCTCCGGGTTCGGCGGCCGGTAGGGCTCTGATTAATCTCGTGGTGGCCCGGTTTCTTGGTCCAGCACGGGTGACCGATTCTGCCCTATCGACCGGCCGGGCCGTCCAGCCGGGGGTTTCTTTGGTGTGGTTGCAGGCTTCGCAGAGTCCGGCGCCGTTAGCTGCCGTGGTGGCTCCGCCCCAGTACCAGGGAACGACGTGGTCCAGGTGCCGGATGGGCGCGTCGCAATAGGGGGTCCGGCAGGTGTAGTCGCGGACTTCGATGAAGCGGCGCAGGCCCGCGGGGAAGAGCCGGGCCCGGGAGTCCATGCCGGTCAGTTCGCCGGTGCCGGGCGCGGTGTAGAGCCGGCGGATCCAGACGGACAAGTCCTCGGCCCCAGTTGCGCCGCCAGACGATTTCCCGGAGAGATTTTCTGGTCGAGACTTTCCGCCTACTCCGGCGATCTTCCCTCCCGACGCCAGGAGCTTCCTGGCCCACCCGGCGGGGACGGTCCCGTAGCCGGCAAGCCTGGCGGGTTCACTGTCCCCGGCGAGGAGGGTCCGGTCGGTCATGACGAGCTGAACCTCAATGCCGGTGATCCCGCCCGGTGTGCCGGTGACCCGTTCGACCAGGGCGTCCGCCATGAGTTGTCCGCGGGTGCTGGGGTCTCCGGTGGCGCGGGCGGTGTCGGCGTGTCGGGTCAGGGCGGCGTAGGCGGCGACTCCGGCGGCGACGGGGAGCAGTGCGGTGAGGTAGCACATGGTGTCGGGGGCCGGTCGGAGAGTGACGGTGCGTTCGGTTTCGGCGTGGGCTGCGCGTTGGGTGACGGAGCGTGGGTCGCGCCGGTAGGCGGCGGCTTTGGCTGCGGAGATGATGGCACGGTCGCCGACGCCGTCGAAGGTGCCGGTGTCGGCGGCGAGTTCCTCATCCACCGCGGCCCGGTCAGCAGAGTCGAGGCAGGCGGTCTCGCGGACCAGGAGCGTGGCCCGCCATTCGTTCAACTGACCTTTTTCGAGGGCGGCCAGGGTGCGCGGCATCTCGGTCACCAGTGCCCGGGCCAGCCCCAGGAGGCGGGAGCCTTTGGCCGGGGATTCCCGCCGCGCCAACGCGATCTCCGCCCCCACCCCGGCGCCGAGCTGGTCCGCGGGCAAGCCCAAGGCGGCTTGTTCCCGCCGCCGGACCAGGTCCAGCGCCACGGCCAGCCTGGCCTGCCGGGCCGAGATCGCCGACTTCCGGTCCTCCAGCGCGCGGAGCTCATCGATGATCGCCGCCGCGTCTCCCAGCAGGTCTGCGGCGACCACATTCTCGAAAAGCTTCCGATTGCCTTCCATGACCCAATTCAACAGCGAGGGTCTGACATTTAAGGGCAGAGCGCGGAGAGATCCCTGGCGGCTTGAGGCATCAGGCAAAATGCCGTCCGGTGGCGCCGTCAGCGGCCCGTGCCCGCCGTCAGCCGTCACCCCGACTGCACCCCAGTCACTCCCACCGTCCATACTGGAACTTGCCGTATCCAAGCACTCCCCGAGGAATCCATGCCCCTGAACAGAGCGTCACTGAAGCGTGACGGCTTCACCGGATTTCGGCCCCTGGGCGAGCTTGAGATCAACCGCATCCCGCAGAAACCCGGCATCTTCGCCGTCCTGCTGCCCGCGGGCGGCCCGGAGGCAGCCGAGCCGCAGTTCCTCGCCAAGAGCACCGCAGGAGTCTTCAAGAAAAAGAACCCCGGCCTCCCGCAGGAAACACTGAAGGCCGAGTGGGTCGATGGCGCCGACATCCTCTACCTGGGCAAGGCCGGCCCCGGCAGCAAGGGCAACCGCGGGCTCCGCCGGCAAATCCAGGAATTCGTCGACTTCGGCCGGGGCAGGCCGCCGGGGCACTGGGACGGCCGCCTCGTCTGGCAGTTGGCCGCCGCGGACCGGCTCATCATCGCCTGGCGCGAACTTCCCGTCGACGAGTTATCCCCGGCCCTGGCGTCCTACCAGGCGGCCTTCGTCGAGGAGTTTGGCCGGCTGCCGTTCGCGAACTTGGTCCAGGCACCTAGCCGCCGAAGCTGAACCGTCCCGCCACCAGCGTCGCGGCCACCGGCATCGCGGCGAATGCGGCGTCGTCCACGGTGAGCGGATCGCCCTCCAGGACGACGACGTCGGCCGGGTCGCCGACGCGGATGCGGCAACGCCCGCGGGCTGAAGCCGCCAGTGCCTCCCGCCGCGTCAGCGCCTGCTCCGGATGCCACGGCTCCCGCCCGTCGCCGCGTGCCCGGGTGGTCGCGGCGGACATCGTTGTCCACGGCTCCAGCGGGGCCACGGGCGCGTCCGAGCCGAGCGCCAGCGTGGCCCCAGCGTCGAGCAGGGACCGCAGCGGGAAGGCCCGGTCCGTCCGACCCGCCCAGTTGGCGTCGGCGGCGTCGCGGTCATCCAGCGCGTGCGCCGGCTGGACACTGGCGGTCAGCCCCAGCTCGCCGAAGCGGGCAAAGTCCTGCCGCCGGACGAACTGGGCGTGTTCGATGCGTCCCTTCACGCCCGCGGCGGCGAAGGCGTTCAGCGCGACCTCGTTGGCGCCATCGCCGATCGCGTGAACCGCGGGCACGAACCCGGTATCGCGGGCACGCCCCAGCAAATCCAGCAGCTCGGACTCGCTCACCGTCAGCAACCCGCGGCCGCCGTGCGGATAGGGGTCCACGCAGTACGCCGTGCGGGTGTTCAGCGATCCATCGATCAGCACCTTCAGGGGCCCGACGCTGAGCAGCCCGGCGCCGCCCGGAACCTGCTGGCCGGTGCGCATCCCCTCCGCCACGGCCCGGTCCAGGTCCTGCGGGTATACGCCCGCCTCCACCCGGAACGAGTCGAACCCGTCGGCGATCCGGCGCAGCCAGGGATCCCGATTCCACACCATCTCGAGGTCCACGATCCCCACGATGCCCTGCGCCGCGGCCGCCGCACCCGCGGAGCGGACCAGCGCGTCCACATCGGAATCCGGCAGGCGGCCCAGCTCACGGGTCAGCGCGAACGCCGGCTCCTCCCGCAGCAGTCCGTCCGGGCCCGGGTTCACCCCGTAGCGCACAGCCGCGGCGGAATTCAGCCAGACGCAGTGCAGGTCGTGGCTGATCAGCGCCACGGGGACACCGCCGGTCGTCCCGTCCAGCAGCTCCAGGCTGGGGGCGTCGGCCCACACGGCGTCCCGGAAGCCGACGCCGACCAGCGTCCGGCCGCCGGAGGATGCGCCGCCGTCGCGCACGCCGCCAACGTGAGCCCCGACGACGGCGGCGGCCTCCCGCGCCGACGCGGCCCCAGAGAGGTCCACCCGCCCCAGCGTCAGCGCCCACTGGTTCATGTGCACGTGCTCGTCCCAAAGCCCGGGAATCACGAAGCGGCCGTCGAACTCCACCCGCCGTGTCCCGGGCGGAACCGTTGCGTGGGACCCCGCGGGGGCGATGGCCGCGACCCGCCCGCCGCTCAGGAGGATGTCACACGGCGTCATATCGTCCGGCTGGTGGACGCCGGTGAGAAGAAGGTCCGGCGCACCGCCGTCGGGGGCTGTTTTAGGCATAGCAGCAAGGCTAAAGGGGTCCCCGGACGGCGGCAATCCACGTAGCAGCAGCCACACAACGCACACCCGTATCAGCACCCGCCGGCGGCGGCAGTCCAAGGGACCTTTGTCCCCTTGCCCGGGCAGAACGGCACCCTCACTCTGGGTATGAGGCGAATCCAGCACGGCAATTTTGGGGAATTGGGGAAGCGCCTGCGAGGAAATTTCGGTCTCGCTATGACCCTGGGGTGAGGAAATGGCAGTTGCACTTTCCAGCTTGGGCAGGAAAGGCAGGAGATCCGCCATGGTGAATGACCGGCAGCAGGAGGCACGGCAGCGGGGACCGGCGACGCCGGGCTTCGCGGGGAGCGATGAGGCGCCATGAGCCCCTTGGGACACGCTCATCACAGCAGCCGCGCGAGGTCCTTTTTGGCGCATCCGTCCCACGGGGACCCGCGCATCAAGGTGGTGCTGAACGCTGACCCGGCGTCCGAGACAGTCCGGGTGGACGTGCGCGGCGTCGTGACGACGACGAACATCCGCGCGCTCTATGTCGTCTGCCGGCGGGTGGTTGCCAAGTTCGTGGGCTTCGAAATCGTCGTGGACCTCGGCCATGCCCGGGTAACCGCGGCCGCCTTCGACGAACTCCGCGAACACGCCCGCCAGTCGATCGTCTCCTCGGGGATCGATGCCTCCGTCACGCCCTGCCGCCTGCGGATTGTCGATCCGCCGGTGGTCCTTCGAGTCAAGGAGTCTGCATGAAAGCCCTCGTCTATGGCGGCCCCGGCAAGAAATCCTGGACCGACGTCCCGGATCCGGTGATCACCAACCCGAGCGACGCGGTCGTCCGGGTGGACACCACCACCATCTGCGGCACGGACCTGCACATCCTCAAGGGCGACGTGCCCGCCGTGACCGAGGGGCGGATCCTGGGCCACGAGGGCGTCGGCACCATCACCGAGGTGGGATCCTCGGTGACCAGCCTCAAGGTGGGGGACCGGGTGATCATCTCCTGCATCAAGTCCTGCGGGCATTGCGCCAATTGCAAGACCGGCCTGTACTCGCACTGCCTCGGAGAGGAGGGGAAGTCCGGGACGGGCTGGGTCTTCGGGCACCTGATCGACGGTACGCAGGCCGAGTTCGTCCGGGTTCCGTACGCGGAGAATTCGCTGCACCTGCTGCCAGAGGGCGTCAGCGACGAGGAAGCCGTGATGCTCTCCGACATCCTGCCCACGGGCTTCGAGATCGGCGTGCAGTACGGCCGGGTCAAGCCGGGGGACACCGTTGCGGTGATCGGGGCCGGGCCGGTGGGCCTCGCGGCGATCGCCACGGCCGGGCTCTATGGCGCGGCCACCATCATCGCCGTCGACCTGGACGCGAACCGGCTGGAGAAGGCCCGGGAATTCGGGGCCACCGACGCCGTCCTCTCCAGCGACGCCGACTGGAAGGACCAGGTCCTGGCCCGCACAGACGGGCTGGGCGTGGACGTGGCGATCGAGGCGGTGGGTGTCCCGGCGACCTTCGGCATGTGCACGGACATCGTCCGTCCCGGCGGCACGGTGGCCAACGTGGGCGTGCACGGCAAGCCCGTGGAACTGCACGTTGAGAACCTCTGGATCCAGAACATCAGCATCAGCATGGGCCTGGTGAACGCCAACACGACGCCGATGCTGCTGAAGCTGGTGGCCCGGCACAAGATCCCCGCGGCCAAGTTCGCCACCCACCGGTTCCGCTTCGACCAGTTCCTGGACGCCTACGACACCTTCGCCCGGGCGGCCGACACCAAGGCGCTGAAGGTGGTGATCAGCGGATGAGGGCCCATGTTGTCTACGACTCCGCCTACGGCAACACCAAGTCGGTGGCCGAAGCCGTGGCCGAGGTCTTCCACGCGGACCCCATCCCGGTCACCGACTTCCGGCCCTCCGACCTCCTGGCCGGAGACCTGCTGGTCCTGGGCAGTCCGATCAACGGCTGGCGCCCCACGCCCAAGGTCACCGAGCTGCTCTCCGGCCTGGGCGACGGCGACCTGGCCGGCGTGAAGGCCGCCGCCTTCGACACCCGGGTGAGGATGTTCATCCACGGCGATGCGGCCAAGAAAATGGCCCAGTCATTGAAGGACCATGGGGCGGACATCATCTCCGAACCCATGCCGTTCTACGTCCGCGGCAGTGAGGGCCCGCTGCGGCCCGGAGAGATCGAAAAGGCGACCCGTTGGGGCCAGTCGCTGCTGGAGGCGGCGGAAAGGCCATGAGGCCCGGGCGGGTAGTCCTGCTGGTCCTCGGCTCGCTTGCCGCGCTGCTGGGCCTGGGCCTGCTCGCCGGGGCCGCCGCGACCGGCTGGGCCAACTACCAGCAGCGCGACGGCGGCTACTTCACCACCCCCACGGAACGGTTCGCGGCGGACGGCTACGCGCTGACGCTTCCCCGGATCAACATCCTGGACGACGGCGGCATGCGCCCCAACGGGACACTTCCCGGGACGGAGGCGACGCCGGGCAGCATCCTGCTGCGCGGTTCGGCCGCGGACCCGGCCCGGCCGGTGTTCATCGGAATCGCCCGCCAGGCCGACGTCGCGGGCTACCTCGCCGGCGTCCCGCACGCCGAGCTCGTCGACGTCCGCTTCTCGCCCTTCCAGGCCGACTACCGCACCGTCGCCGGAACGAAGGCCCCCGGGCGGCCGGCGGAGCAGACCTTCTGGGCCGCCTCCGTCTCCGGGACGGGCAGCCAGGACCTGCGCTGGGACATCCGGCCGGGCAACTGGGCCGTCGTCATCATGAACGCCGACGCGGCGAGCCCGGTGGCCGTGGACCTGAGCGGCGGGGTCCGTTCGGAGCTCCTGCTGCCGATCTTCATCGGCCTGCTGATCGCCGGAGTGGTGCTGCTGGGCGTCGGGGTGCTGCTGATTGTCTTGGGCGCGGCGGGGCTGGGGGCCGCAGGGCCGGGCGGCCCCGGCCCGGGCGGGGTCGGTTCGGGCGGGGGTCCGCCGCCGCCCGGGTATCCCGTGCCGCCGCCACCCTATGGTTACGCGCCGCCGTCGCGCATTTATCCTGCCCGGCTCAGCGGCCACCTGGACCCGCAGCTGTCGCGGTGGCTGTGGCTGGTGAAGTGGTTCCTGGCCATCCCGCACTACGTCGTGCTGTTCTTCCTGTGGTTCGCGCTGGTGGTCACCACGATCGTGGCCGGGTTCGCCATCCTGTTCACCGGCCGGTATCCGCGCTCGCTGTTTGCCTTCAACGTGGGCGTGATCCGCTGGAACTGGCGGGTAGCGTTCTATTCCTACTCGGCGCTGGGCACGGACCGGTACCCGCCCTTCACCCTGGCCCGGACCGACTATCCCGCCGACTTCGACGTCGACTACCCGGAGCGGCTCTCCCGCGGCCTGGTGCTGGTGAAGTCCTGGCTGCTGGCGATTCCGCATCTGCTGATCGTGGGGATCCTGACCGGCACCGTGCGCGGCTGGGGCGGCCGGGAGCGCTACTGGGACGGCACCGAATGGGTGCAGGAGAACGCGGGGATCTCCCTGATCGGGCTGCTGGTGCTCATCGCCGGGGTGGTGCTCCTGTTCACCGGCCGATACTGGCCGGGCCTCTTCGACCTGCTGATGGGGCTCAACCGGTGGGTCTACCGGGTCATCGCCTACGTGGCCCTGCTGAGGGACGAGTATCCGCCGTTCCACCTGGACCTCGGCCCCGCCGATCCCGGCGATCTCCAGCCGGCGCCTGCACCCGGCCCGACCTGGCCGGCGCCGATCCCGCCCGGATCAGTCCCGCCCGCCCCGGTCCCGCCGTCGCCCGGTCCGGTCCCGCCGCCGGCTTCCTGAACCCGTATGCCCAGGGGGTGGCGTCCACAGCGGGCGCGGCTACACTGGCAACAGTCGGCAACGTTGCTGTATCCAGCGTCCCTGCGGGGGCGGACACGGCAGGTTCCAGGCAGGAGGCGATCATGGCAGTCACCTTCTTTTCGCGCGGCGGTCACGGACGGCACGTCGCCGTTGGTATCGCGGCCTGCCTGGTAGCGGCGGCCCTCGCCAGTTCCTCGCAGCCGGCGGTCACAGCGGCACCCGCGGTGCGTGTGGTGGTGGTCGGCGATTCGCTCAGCACCGGCCACGGCACGTCCCCCGATCACGCCTGGCCGGCCCTGATCCGAACGGATCCCGCCCTGTCCGGGTTCCAGGTGATCAATGCCGCGGAAAACGGCAGCGGCTACGTCCGCCCAGGCGATGCCGACGGCACCTTCGGGAGCCAGGTGGACCAGTTCGTCACCCCGGACACCGGCGTCGTGGTGTTCTTTGGTTCAGAGAACGATCTTGGCTACGCCCCCGACGACGTCGGCGAGGCGGCCTCGACGGCGCTGGCCCACGCGGAGGTCGTGGCGCCTTCGGCCAAGCTGATCGTGGTGGGGCCGCCGTCGTACACCACGGACCCCGACCCCGGCCTTCTCGATATCCGGGCCCAGCTCAGGAGCGCCGCGCAGGGTGCCGGCGCCGAGTTCGTGGACCCCATCGCCGAGGGCTGGATCAGCGACGACGTCGAGGACCTGATCGGGCCCGACGGCGACCACCCCACCGTGGCCGGACAGGAATACCTGCTCCAGCACATCGCCGCCGTGATCGAGCACGCCGCGCCGGAACAGAACCCGCAGCCGGGACGCCCGGCCGAATAGCGCCGCCGCCGATCCCGGGGAATTCCTAGGAAACGCCCGTAAGGTGGGCGCGTGCCACCTCTCGACGTCGTTATTTCCGCTTGGCAGGTCGACTGGACCGCGCTGGTCCTCGCGCTGATCGCCGGCACCCTCTACGGCCTGGGACTCCGGGCCGCGGCGGCAAAGGGAGGCCGCTGGCCGCTCTGGCGCACGATCGCCTTCTATCTCCTGGGCCTCGGCTCATTCCTGCTGCTGACCTGCGGATTCACGGGCGTCTACAGCGCCGGGCTGCGGTGGGCGTTTACGGTCAAGATCACGCTGCTGCTCTTCGTCGTCCCGCTCCTGATCGGCCTCGGAAAACCCATCGGACTGGCCCGCGCCGCCTTGTCGGAGCGCGGCGCCGGACGCCTGGACTTCGTGCTGGGCCACCGCATGGTCCGCTTCGTCAGCAATTCCCTGGTGGCCCCGCTGCTGGGCCTGGCGCTCTTCTCGACGTTCCTGACCCCGGCGTTCTATGTGCTGCGGGCCAACCCGCTGGCGGAGGCCCTGCTGACCGTGGTCATCCCGCTGTTGGGCCTGCTTATGGCGCTGCCCATCATCGAGGAAGCCGACTTCCACCGCTCCAGCGCCTTCATCACGCTGGAGTTCGTCTTCGTCTTCATCGAGTTGCTGGTGGACGCCGTCCCCGGCATCCTGCTCCGGCTGAACGGTCAGGTGCTGGACCTGATGACGGCGCGGCAGGCCGGCCCCGGCTGGTTCCCCGACGCGCTCCGGGACCAGCAACTGGCCGGGGACGCGCTCTGGTTCATCTGCGAGGCCGTGGACCTGCCACTGATCATCCTGATGTTCATGCGGTTCTCCCGCACGGACAAGCGCGAGGCGCGGAGCTTCGACGACCTGACGGACAGCGAACTGGAAGCCCTCAACGCCGAACACCTGCGCCGGGGCCGCTAGGCCCGTACTGCCGCGCGGCTGCCGCGCCGGGCCGCGTCCGCCGGGTTACAGTGCCGGCGGGGCTGGAGGCTGCCCGTAGCCCGGGTATTGCTGTGGTTGCTGCGGTGCCGGGTACTGCTGGGGCTGCTGCTGCGCCGGGTACTGGCCGCCATGGGTCTCCCAGGACTGCGGACCCACCGGGCCGTGCTGCTGCGGGCCCAGGTGGGCGCCCGGAGGAGTACCGCCCTGCATCCGGATCAGTTCCGCGGTGTTCTCCGCGGTCCGGATGCCGGCCACCAGGGACTCGAGCCCGATCCGGGCCAGGGCCAGGTAGATGATCACGATGAGCGGGCCGATCACCAGCAGCACCAGCACCCCGAGGACCGGGTTCCGGCTGGCGAAGGCCGAGATGACGAAGAAGAGGTACATCACGCCGAGGGCGATCATGATCAGGATGTAGACGATCCTGGCGATCGACGGCGCGACGAACCGGGTGAAGGAAAAATCGAAGAGGTTCTTCATTGGCTCCCCCAAGGAGTGGCCCGCCGCCTGCGGGGCGGGATCGTGTCGGTTGTGCAGAGCCTAACCGAAACACGCTCCCGCCACCGCAAGGCGGCCCGGCGCGCCAGCCCCGGGTCGTGCCGGCCCCGCCGCGCCACCCCCCGAGCGGGGTGAACAGCCCCCGTCAGGCCTCGCGCGACGCCGGGGACTTGGTCTGCGCCGGATCGCGCTCGGCCAGCGAACCGATGGCCGCATCGATCTTGTCCATGATGCCCTGGTCCAGCTTCACGCCGGCCGCAGCGACGTTCTTCTCGATCTGTTCGGGGCGGGAAGCGCCCATGATGGCGGAGGCGACGTTCTTGTTCTGCAGCACCCAGGCGATGCTCAGCTGCGCCATGGTCAGCCCGGCCTCGTCGGCGATGGGCTTGAGTTGCTGCACCCCGGTGAGCACCTCGTCGGACATCCAGCGCTCGATCATCCGCGCGCCACCCTTGGAATCGGTGGCGCGGCTGCCCTCCGGCGCGGGCTTGCCCGGGTGGTACTTGCCGCTGAGCACGCCCTGGGCCATGGGGGACCAGACGATCTGGGACAGGCCGAGCTCTTCGGACGTGGGGACCACCTCTGCCTCGATGACGCGCCAGAGCATGGAGTACTGCGGCTGGTTGGAGATCAGCTGGAAGCCGAGCTCCTTGGCTAGGGCGTGGCCGTCGCGGATCTGCTGCGCGGTCCATTCGCTCACGCCGATGTACAGCGCCTTGCCCTGCCGGACGATGTCGGCGAAGGCCTGCATGGTCTCTTCCAGCGGGGTCTCGAAGTCGTACCGGTGGGCCTGGTAGAGGTCAACGTAGTCGGTCTGCAGCCGGGACAGGGAGCCGTTAATGGACTCCATGATGTGCTTGCGGGACAGCCCCAGATCGTTGTGGCCCTTGGGGCCGGTGGGGCCGAAGACCTTGGTGAAGATTTCCAGGGATTCGCGCCGCTCGCCCTTGAGCGCCTCGCCGAGGACGGTCTCGGCGGCGGTGTTGGCGTAGACGTCGGCCGTGTCGAAGGTGCTGATTCCGGCGTCGAGCGCCGCCCGCACGCACTGGGTGGCGACGTCGTTTTCCACCTGCGAGCCGTGGGTGAGCCAGTTGCCGAAGGTGATTTCCGAGATCTTGAAGCCGCTGTGGCCGAGGTATCTGAATTCCATGGGTCCCAACGTAGCCCAGATACCCGGGCCCGGTAAGGGCTCAGCTGGCCTTGCGCTCCGGGTGGCCGGCGGCGGGGAGCTCGCGGACGGAGACGGTGACCTCGGGTGCCGCGGCCGCCTCGGCCCGTGCTCGGGCCCGGGCATCGGCGCGTTCGACGGCGGCCGCCCATTCCGGGGAAATCTGTGGTTCCTTGCGGGCCGGCTTCAGTTTCGGGCTGATTTTCGGTACGCGGGGCGCGCCGGCGCGGCGCCCGAAGAGGGCCATGCCCAGCGTGGCGATGAGCCTGCCGAGGCCGGCGAGCAGGAGGGTGATGACGAAGGCCGCCGCGACGCCGACGAACATGACGACGCCGATCACGAGGGTGCCGGCGTAGGTCAGATTCATGGCGGTGGTCGTCGGGTCTTCCACGTCGCCTCTCCCTTCCAAGCCTGCTGCGGGCCGTTCCCGGCCACCGTTAACCTTACGGAGAATCGGCCGCCGACGCGCCGGGAAACGTCGGCGGATCCAGGATGTGTCCAAGCCGATACTTTCGGTCCCTCGGTGGCGCGGCAGCGGCATATAGTCGGTGTCAGCTCCGGACCACGAGGGATCGGGCGAGGAAAGGGAATCACGTGCAGCAGTCAGGGTTCGAGGGCCGGTGCCCGTGCCTCTCCGGTGAGCAGTACGGGCAGTGCTGCGGCCGGTACCACCGCGGGGAAGCGGAGGCACCGACCGCCGAGCAGCTGATGCGGTCCCGGTACAGCGCGTTCGTGGTCCTGGATCCGGACTACCTGCTCCGCACCTGGCACCCGGAGACCCGGCCGGCGGAGCTGGACCTGGATCCGGAGATCCAGTGGCGGCGGCTGGACATCCTCGCAACCCACCGCGGCGGTCCCCTGGACAGCGAGGGAACGGTCGAGTTCGCGGCCCATTACCGGGTGGGCGGGGAGCGCGGCGTCCAGCGCGAGACCAGCCGGTTCCGCCGGCTGGACCGGCGCTGGTACTACCTCGACGGCGTCGAAGGCCGCTAGCGGTGCCGTTCCCCGAAGGGGGCTGGAGCTAGCGCTCCACGACCGTTTCCACCGGGGTGAAGCCCGCGCGGTCCACCTTGCGGTGGAAGCGCATGCCCGCGAGGCCGCCCAGCATGGCGCCGACCAGGGCCACGACGGCCACCACGACGGCGGCGATCACGCTGGTGGTGGTGAGGTCGCCCTCGTTGACCGGGATGCGCGGGAAGCTGTTCAGGTTGGCCAGGACGTCGAACTTCTGGCCGGCGGTCATGGCCAGGATGGCGACGACGACGGCGGCGATCAGCGCCCAGATCCACACCATGAGGCCCTGCCGCGCGCCATTGAACCGCGCCATCCGGCCGGCCACGTACCCGCCGCAGTAGTACGACAGGAACAGGATCACCAGAAGGGTGATGATCCCGGCGAGGCCCACGGTCTGGTTGCCGGAGGCCTGGTTCACGGCATCGTTCACGTTGGTGTTGGTGGCGAGGCCGACGGCGGTGCCGGCGGCGGCCACCAGTGCGGTCAGGATCACGGCCATGCCGGTGGCGGCGAGCCAGCCGAAGAAGGCGGAGCCGACCTTGATGCCGCCGAACTGTTCCTTTTCACGGGCCACGACCGTTTCGCGGGTGGGGACCTCCTCGACGACGGTCTCCCGGTCCAGTCGGTCGGGGCGGTCCAGGCCGTCCTGGCGGGGGTCGCGCGAGCCGTGGATGGGCCGGTTGTCGTGGTGGTCCCGGGCGGCCGTTGCGGCGGCGGCACCCGTTGCGGCGCCGGCGGCGGCGGGCATGGCGCGGGTCTCGGTGGAGTGGCCGGCCCTGTCTTCCGCCCGGAGTTCACGGTTCTCGGCGCGCGTCTCGGCTGCGGCCGCGGCGGGAGTCTCCGCGCGGTGCTCGGCGTGGTGGCCGGCGTGCTCTTCGGCGGGCCGGACGGTCTCGGTCCCGGCGGGGCGGACGGGCTCGGCGCTGTCCTGCCGGGCGTCGTGGATCCGGGCGTCGCGGCCCGGTTCGACGTCCGCCGTGCTCTCGCGGCGGGGGGTGCGGTCTTCGGGCCCTGCTGTGCTGCTCATGATGGCTGCTCGCTTTCATTGGGGGACCCGTGCCGGCTGGTCCGGCCGGGCACGGCAATGCTTCGACCGTCATCAGGTCTTGCCATACCTAACCACGCAACCACACTTAATAGCAAGGTTGCTTATTATTAGGGATCGCGGATGTTGCCGCAGGTCAGCGGTAGCTCCGGTGCAGGTTTTCCGCTTTCGACTCGCGCGGGGAGGCGTCGGCGATCCACGGCCCGGTGCCCTCCGACTGGTCCAGCACGCCGGCCTCCAGCCACTCGTAGTCGCCTGCCAGCACCCTCACCGTCAGGGCGCGGTCGCCGTCGTCGGTGTTCCGCCAGAGCTGGTCGAAGTATTCCTCGACCCGCACCCGGGCCTGCGCGCAGTAGGCATCGGCCAGTTCGTAGGCGGAGGCCCCGCGCTCCGGCGCGGTGTGCAGCAGCATCTCGGCCCGGGAGCAGCAGGCGGAGATGGCGAACAGCTCGGCGCCGATGTCCACGATCCGGCCCAGGAACGCCTGTTTGTGCTCCAGGCCCGCCTGCCAGCGGCCCATTCCGTAGAAGGTCTGGCGCGCCAGTTTCCGTGAGGCGCGCTCGACGTACCGCAGGTGCCGTGCCAGCCGGCCGAATTCGCCGTAGGACCGCGGGTCCATGCCGTTGCCGGCGAGCAGCTTCGGCAGCCAGCGGGCGTAGAACCCTGAGGCGCCGACGGCGGCCCGGGCCTTGTCCGGCAGGCTGGCGTCCGCGGTGGCCAGCGCGCCCGCGGCGGCCAGGTGCGCGTCCACGGCCTCCCGCGCGATCAGCAGCCGCATGATCTCCGAGGATCCCTCGAAGATCCGGTTGATCCGCATATCCCGCAGCTGTTGCTCGGCCGGCACCGCCCGCTCACCGCGTGCCTGCAGGGAGTCCGCCGTCTCGAAGCCGCGGCCGCCTCGGATCTGCACCAGCTCGTCCGCGATCCGGCAGCTGATCTCCGTAGACCAGAGCTTCGCCAGCGCCGCCTCGATCCGGACGTCCTTCTGCCCGGCGTCGGCCAGCTCGGCGCACAGTTCGAAGACCGCATCCAGGGCGAAGGCGCTCGCCGCGATGAAGGCAATCTTCTTTCCCACCGCCTCGTGCCGGCCCACCGGGCGGCCCCACTGGGTGCGGGCGTTGGACCACTCCCGCGCGATCTTGAGGCTCCAGCGACCCGACGCCACGCAGAGGGCCGGGATGCTCAAACGGCCGGTATTCAGCGTGGTCAGGGCGATCTTGAGGCCCTGACCCTCCCGTCCCAGCCGGTTGGCGGCGGGCACCCGAACCCGGTGGAAGCGGGTGACGCCGTTCTCGATGCCCCGCAGGCCCATGAACGCGTTGCGGTTCTCCACCGTGATGCCGGGCGAGTCCATCTCCACCACGAACGCGCTGATGCCGCCCCGGTGCGCGGTGCCGTCCGGGTCCGTGTGCGGCGGCACCACGGCCATGACCACCACCAACTCGGCAATCACCCCGTTGGTGGTCCACAGCTTCACCCCGTCGAGCAGGTAGGAGGAGCCGTCGTCCGAGGGCACGGCGGTGCTGCCCATCCGCGCGGGGTCGCTGCCGACGTCGGGCTCGGTGAGCAGGAACGCGGTGATCGCGCCGGCCGCGCACCGGGGCAGGTACTCGCGCTTCTGCTCCGCTGTGCCGAACACCTTGACCGGTTCGGGTACGCCGATCGACTGGTGGGCGGAGAGCAGCGCCCCCAGGCTCGGATGCACCGAGCCCAGCAGCGCCAGCGCGCGGCCGTAGTAGACCAGCGTGAGGCCCAGGCCGCCGTACTCGCGGGGAATCTTCATGCCGAACGCGCCCAGGTCCGCCAAACCCTTGATGTATTCGTCCGGGATTTTCGCCTCCCGCTCGATCACCCGGCCGGACATGGTGCGGCAGTAGACCGTGAGCCGCTCCATGAACGCCTCGCCGCGTTCGACGTCGTCCGCGGGTGCCTGCGGCCATGGATGGATCAGGCCCGGGTCGAAGCTGCCAAGGTACAGGCCCTTCGCGAAGCTGGGCCGGTCCCAACTGGTATCCCGGGCGGCCTCGGCGACGGCGCGGGCGGTGTCCGCCGTGGCGCCGGCGCCCAGCTCATCGGCCGGCGGGGCCTCGACGGCGGGCTGTCCGGTGTCCGGCCCCGGATCGGGGGCGGCTGGGTTGTCGACGGCGGAGCTCACTGGGCATCTCCCCTCACCGGACTGGCCGGCTCAAGCCCTGGATCCGCCGCGGGTGGAGGACCCTTCAGCTGTCCCGCAAGACTACTCGCGGGTAGGTGCCGGTGCTAGGGGACGAGTGCCCAATCAGTTCGCCCGGGAAGTCGCCGGTCAGTTCCACCCGGCCCGCCTGGTGAACCAGGTGCTCCCACCCCGCATTGATCCCGGAGACCACGCCGACGAGGGTCCGGACGACGAGGAACCAGGCCAGCTTGCCCACGCCCAGCAGCGCCAGGGCCACCGTCGCAGCCGTCATGATGAACAGGGCGAGGACGGCGGCGAACAGCAGGGTCCCGCCAAACACCAGGGTCCCGGTTTCCACCGTGGTCAGATCAAACAGGCTCGCATCGAACTGCATTCTTCCTCCTGCAACGGCGCTTCGGCTGAATCAGTAGCCCGAGCGTAGGGCTGTGGAGGGGGCCGGTTCCAGAGTCCCGGGGCGCGTCGGACGCTCTTGATACGGGATCGAGACGCTACCCGGTGGTAGGTCACGAACAGATCGCAGGAGCCCCACCAGAAACATGCGCACCCCCGTCGGCGGGCGCAGCGCGGGGCAGCGAGGCCGGCGCCGGCGGTGCCTGAGTTAACCTTGTAGCTGGCAGTTTTGCGTCGCTGCCGTCCCCCGGCAGCGAGAGGAGAGTTGCGTGCCCGGATCCGCCCTGTCCTCCGCGGACGCCATCAGCGCCCGGCTGCGCGAGTTGGAACTGCTGACCAAGGGACCCGCGTGGGCGCTGACCCGCTCCGCCCCCTGGGTGATCGCCGTCCTGCAGGCCTCCTTCACCCGCACCCGGCCGCAATTGCCGCTGGAACAGTTCCACGCCGACGTCGACGCCTTCCTCGAGCAGCTCCGCCGCCAGGAGCCGGGCCTCGGCGGGTCGGCGAACGGCAAGGCCTTCGGCGACGAATGGACCCGGAAGAACTTCCTCACCCGCCGCAACCAGTCGGGCCAGATTGTCTATGAGGTCACCGAACCGGCGGCCCGCGTGCTGGCGTTCCTGGACAGCCTCTCCAGCGAACGCTCCACCCTCAACGGATCCCGCCTGGGCACGTTGCTGGGCGACGTCGAGAAGCTGGCCAACGAAACCAACCCGGACCAGAGCGCCCGGCTGGAGGCGCTCCAGGAAGAGATCGGCGAACGGCGTCAGCTGATCGAGGACATCAGCTCCGGGGAATTCGACGGCCTGCTCGACGACGAGGAAGCCGTCGAGGCCGCGGGCAACATCCTGGACCTCGCGGCTAGCCTGCCCGCCGACTACAAGAAGATGCGTGACCGGATCGAGGAACTGGTGGGCGAACTCCGCAACCAGATCATCGAGGAGTCGCTCAGCAAGGGCGCCACGATGGCCCAGGTCCTGGAGGCGGACAAGCGGCTCCGGCAAAGTCCCGAGGGCAGGACGTTCCGGTCCTTTACCGCCTTCCTGGAGGACCCCCAGCAGCAGCTGCGGTTCCGTTCCGCGATCGGCGAGGTGCTCAGCCGCCAGTTCGCCGACGACCTCAGCCAGGAGGAACGGGAGACGCTGAAGAACCTCGTCGCCGAGCTCCGCAGCCAGCACAGCCAGATCCAGCGGATCTACGGCAAGCTCAGCGAGAGCCTGAATACCTACGTGCAGAGCGACGACTACCGCCAGTCGGTGCGGCTGCGGAAGGTGCTGCGGGAGGCCGAGCAGGCGATCCGCTCGCTGCCGTACGAGCGCGAGCGGCCCGGCCTGGTCCGCGGGCCGGTGCTCTACAACGCGGGCTTCGAGTCGCTGGCCATGATCAAGCTCTTCGACCCGGACGAGTTCGCGGCCCCGCCCAAGCTGGCGGACCCGATCGCCTTCAGCGACTCGGACCGGGCGCGCTCGCCGCGCACCGGCAAGGCCAACCCGGCCGCCATCCGCGGCGCCGTCGCCGGGGCGGCCACCCTCGCCGAAGCCTGGGAGCAGCTCCCCGCCGACGAACGCCACATCAACTCCATCCGGGCGCTGCTCTCCCACGCGCTGCACCAGGGCGCCGGATTCGACCGCGGCGGTTGGCAGCCGCTGGACTTCGAACAAATCGACGGGTCCACCCGCACCGCCTACCTCCCCGTCGTCACGCTTAAAGAGGACTGAAGATGACCGAATCGCCGCAGGAAACGCCCGACGCCGGGGCCGAAACGGCCGCAACCCGGGCGCACGCGGACCCGTTCACGGTGACTCCCCGCGACACCTTCGTCGACGGCGCGGCCCTCTTCCCCGGCGACACCGGGGTGCTGCCGATGAAGGTGCGGCAGGCGCTGGTGAAGCTGCTCAAGGGCCCCTACATCGACGGCGGCCGGGACGAGAAACTCTGGACCACGCTGCTGGACAACCAGTTGATCCTGCGCAGCCGGCTCTCCGAGCTGTTCCTGACCCTGCAGCTGGACCACGAGCGCAAGGTCGCCGTCCTGCGTCCGGTGGACCCGGAGGCCATCGGCGGCAGCGCCCGCTCCAGCATCCTGCGCCAGCAGCGGGCCCTCAGCCGGGTCGAGACGATCGTGCTGCTCCGGCTGCGGCTGCTGCTGGACCGGCACGTCACCGCCCAGACGGACCCGACCATCACGCGGGAGGAAATCGCCGACCTAGTGGCCCACTACCAGCCCGCCGGCCAGCAGGACGCCCTGCGCGACGCCGACGTCGTCAACCGCGCCATCGCCAAGCTCCTGGCCCGCCAGTTGCTGTTGGGCACCGGCCTCGACGACGTGTACACCATCTCCAACGCCCTCCCGCTGGCCCTGCCCTTCGAGAACATCGGCGACATCCCGGCGCACATCGAAGCCCTGATCGCCGCCGGCACCGACCCCACCGGCACCGAACCCCTCCTCGAACTCGATGGGGACGCTGTTCCGGACGGTGAGGTTGGGGACGACGCGGATGGTGACGACGCCATAGACGACGACGGCGATGCCGCCCCGGGAGTGGCATCGGGCCTGTCGGAGCCGGACGGCCCGCTGCTTGCAGCAGAGCCGTCCGGCGAAGGGGCGGGGGCGGCATCGCCGTCGGCGTCACTCAGCCCCACCACGGAAGCGGAGGCCGCCGAATGAGCATTGCAACCATGCTGCCGATGGGCGAGCTGACGAACCCCGGACAGATGCGCCTGGCCCTGGTGCAGGTGGTCAACTGGGGTACATTCCATGGCGCGCATACGATGCACGTGGACCGCAACGGCACGCTGCTGACGGGCAACTCCGGCGTCGGCAAGTCCACGCTGTTCGACGCGATGCTGCGCGTCTTCGATGCCCGGCCGCGGTCCAATGAGGCTGCGGCGCAACGGGCCGGCGGGGCCGTGGAGGACAAGCGGACCACGTTCACGTATATGCGCGGCAAGGTGGGGGACAAGGCCGTCGGCGAGGGCTCGGCCAGTGCCTACCAGCGCCCCGGTGCCACCTGGTCCGCCGTCGCGCTGACGTTCGACAACGCCGCCGGGACCCGGGTCACCATCTCGGCGCTCTTCGACCTGCCCAAGAACGGCACCGAATCCAGCGTCGGCCGGTTCTACCTGATCGACAACAAGCCGCTGGACCTGGCCAAGGTCGAGGGGATCGCGGAGAAGCGGTTCACCAAGTCCACGCTGGATGCCATCTTCCCGGACGCCCAGATCTTCGACGTGCACAAGGCCTTCGCCGAGCGGTTCCGCCGCCTGCTGGGGATCAACTCGGACCAGGCACTGCCGCTGCTGCGCGTCATCCAGGCCGGCAAGGGCCTCGGCGGCAGCGTAAACACGTTCTTCCGCGACCAGGTGCTGGACGCCCCCGCCACCCTGGCCGCCGCGGACGACGTCGTCGAGGAATTCAGCAACCTCATGTCCATCAGGCAGCGGCTCGAGGACGTCCGCCAGCAGCGCGACCAGCTGGCCCCGGTCCCCGGCCTGAACAAGGAGTACGCCCAGTCGCTGCTGGACGCGAACCGGCTGCGGGAACTGGCCGGCGAGGAATTCGAGGCCTACCGGCAGCAGCTGGCCGTCGCCGTGCACGAGAAGACCCTGGCCCGGTTCAAGGACCTGGCGCAGGCGAAGGCCAAGGACCTGGCCGCCGAGCGGGCCGTCCGGGACGGGCTGGCCAAGGAACTGCGCCAGCTCGAGGCCGAGTACAACAACCAGGGCGGAAACGCGATCTCCGCGATCGAACAGTCGCTGGAAAACGCCCGGGTGGGCCTGAAGCTCCGCGAGGAAGTGGAGGCCTCCGCCCGGAAGGCCCTCAGCGACGCCGGTCTGGAGCTCGACTGGACCGCCGCCGGCTGGGAGCAGGCCCACGAGCAGGCCGCCGCGCGCTCGGCCGAGCTCAAGGACGACTCCGAGGCGCTGAAGGAACTGCGCTTCGAGGCGTTCGACAGCCACGCGGCGCGTAAGCGTGAACTCGCCGCGGCCCAGCAGGAACTCGTCTCACTCAAGACGCGCAAGTCCCTCCTGCCGCCGTCGAGTATCGAGAACCGCACCGCCATCGCCGCCGCCACCGGGGTCCCGGAGGAGCAAATGCCGTTCGGCGGGGAGCTGATGGACCTCGCGGAGGGCCAGGAACGCTGGCGCCCGGCCGCCGAACGCGCCCTGCGGAGCCTCGCCACGACGCTCCTGGTGCCGGGCGAGCACTTCGCCGCCGTCACCCGCTACCTCAACGACCACACTGTCCGCGGTGCGCTCCGGGCAGTCGACATCTCCAAGCCGCTCGCGGGCGGGGCGCTGGCCGTGGCGGAGGCGTCCGACGGCGACCTGCTGGGCAAGCTGGACATCCTCTCCGCCGGGCCCGAGGGCAGCGCGATTGCCGAGGCCGGGCAGTGGATCCGGGAGCGGATTGCCCTGGACTTCGCCTACCCCTGCGTCGAGAACCCGGACGAGCTCGCCGGCCTGGACAAGGGCCTCAGCCTGGGCGGTGTGGTCAAGCGCAATCGCCACACCGTCGAAAAGGATGACCGGTTCACCGGACGGCAGGACTACGTCCTGGGGTTCGACAACGCCGCCAAGCTGGACCTGGTGGCGGCCCAGGTGGAGGAGCTGGAACGGGAGCTGGCCCGGGCCGCGGAGCTTGCCCAAGACCGCGAGGAATCGCACCAGGGCATGACCCGGCAGCTTGAGGCGCTGCGGCGCGTCGCCGAGGACCACCGGCCCTGGGAGCAGGTGTCCGCGGCGGTCGCCGCCGAGGAACTGGCCCGGATCGAACAGCGGCTCAAGGACGCCCTCGCCGCCCAGGCGGACCTGGAACCGCTGCGGGCCACGGTGGAGACGGCCCGCCAGCGGCACCAGTCCAGCACCGAATCCGCCGCCGTGCTGCAGAGCGAATACAAGGCCCTGGACGCGCAGCTGACCACGGCCGACTCACTGCTGGACGCGGCCCGGCGCCGGCTCGCCGAGCAGCCGCCCTCCCCGGAGGCGGCCGCGGCCCTGGCGGAGTACTTCAGCGGCTTCGGCGACGTGCTGGAAATGCACGAACTGGACCTGCTGGCCAACCAGGTGCGGACCCGGCTGCTGGCCGAACTGCACGCCGCAGAGTCCCGCGGCCAGGCCACCGCCGAGCGGCTCACCCGCATCTTTGAGGGCTTCGTCCGCGAGTGGGGCACGGCCATCTCCGCCGACCACGGCACGTCCATCGGCGCCGCCGGTGAGTTCGAGGCCCGCTACCATGCGATCGTCAGCGACGGCCTGCCCGCCCAGGAGGCCGAATTCCGGCAGTTCTTCAACCAGCGCACGCACGAATCCTTCTCCACGCTGCTGCACCTGCTGGACGAGGAACGGCGCTCCATCACCAGCCGGATCCTGCCGCTGAACGGCATCCTGTCCCAGGTGAACTTCCACGAGGGCAGTTACCTGGAGCTGGACATCAAGCAGACCCTGCCGGCCACGGCCAAGCAGTTCAAGGACGCCATCCAGAACGCCCTCAAGGTCCGGCACGCCAGGCCCGGAAAGACCGCTGGTGCGCCCACGCCGGCGGACGACGACGTCGAACTCACCACCCGGTACAAGTCGCTGGAAACCCTCGTGAAGCGGCTCGGCTCGCAGAGCCCGGAGGACCGCCGCTGGCGCGCCGAGGTGCTGGACGTCCGCGGGCACCTGTTCATCCAGTGCAAGGAACACCGCGAGGTGGCAGCCCGCGCTGACAAGTCCGGCGCGGCGAAGGGTGCGAAGAAAACCGAGGTGTTCATGCACGCGGACACCGGCTCCATGTCCGGCGGCGAGCGGCAGCGCTTCACCGCGTTCATCATGGCGGCCGCGCTGAGCTACCAGCTGGGCATAGCCGAGCAGGGCTTCACCACCTACGGCACGGTCATGATGGACGAGGCGTTCGTCCTGGCTTCCGAGGAATTCGCCGGCGCCGGCATCAAGGCGCTGCACGAATTCGGGTTCCAGCTGCTGCTGGCTGCCCCGGAGAATGTGATCGACCTGTCCCGGCACCTCGGTTCGGTGACCGAGATCCTCCGGGACAAGCGCACCAACCGTTCCGGCGTGCTGACGGCCCCGGTGATCGCCCCCGACGCCGCCGACGGCGGGGCCTGGCGGTCCGAGGCGAACCCGGTGGACATCATCCTGCGCTGACGCCGGCGCGCCCGGGCAGCCCAAGGAGCCCGGGCGCGCAGGTGCCGTCAGGCTCCGCGGACGCGGTCCATGAACTGCGCGGTGCGGGCAATCAGGCCCTCGACCTGGCGGGCGACGGCCGCCTCCGGGTCCGGGTTGATGTCGTTGACCGGCGGCGCCACTCGCACGTTGCGACAGCAGCCGAAGTCCGCACAGATCAAGGTGCCCACGGTGTTGCCGTTGCGCCCCGACTGTCCGGCCCGCTTGGCCACCCAGAGCAGCACGTCGTCCTTGGAATGGATGTCGCGGCACAGTTCGCACAGCACCGCGCGGTTTTTCTTGGCACCGCCCTCGGGGGCGCGGAGCATGATGCCGACGGGCCCGTTGGCGCCGGGAAGCATTAGGTAGCCGCGCAGCGGCATCTTCCCGTCGCGCCAGCCGAGGAAGTCGAGGCTATCCCAGTCCAGGCTGTCGAAGTTCCTGGGCAGGGTCAGCTTGGCGGCTTCGGAGCGGCTGGCGTTGATGAAGGAGGAGCGGATGCGGGCAACGGTGATTTCGTACATGGGAAGGTCTTTCGGGATCGGAGAGCTCCGGCCGGCGCGTTGGACGCGCGGGGGGAGGGGGCAGGCAGCTGCCGGCCTGCGATTCCGGTGGGGAGGCGCGGCGGCGTTAGGCCGCTGCGGGTCCGTACATGGTGGAGAAGGCCGGCGACGGCGCGGGCGCGATGCAGGCCGCAACGGCCACCCCGCTGACTGCGGCTGGAGTCATCGCCATGATGTCCGCCCACTTTCCCTCGTCGCATCCGGAGGTGGTTTCTGACCTTCCGGCGCCGGTTTCCGATGCCCGGCCCCGCCATCCTCGCAAACGCGGAACCCGGTGTCCAGTCCGCCCTTCGCGGGCCGGCGAGGTGCCCGAGGCAATTACGTCACTCAAAGCTTGCGTAATCAGCATGAGGATAGGTTAGCCTTACTTAGGTTTGCATCACCTACCTAAGGATCATCGTGACGTCCCCGCTCGCTACGCCTCCCACCCGCTCCGCCGGCCCCCTCCTGAGCCCGCGCTCCTTCTCCCGGCGCGGACTCGCCGCCGCCGCCCTCGCCGTCGTCGCCGGCCTAGGCCTGGCCGGCTGCTCCACCGGCCCCGCCGGCGCGCAGGAGGCTGGGACCGCCCCGACCGCCACCGCCGGGTACCCCGTGACCATCAAGCACGCCTTCGGTGAGACGACGCTGGAGCACCAGCCGCGGCGCGTGGTCACCGTGTCCTGGGTCAACGACGACGTCGCCCTCGCCCTGGGCGTCGTGCCGGTGGGCCTGCCGAAGAATGACTGGGGCGGCAACAGCCGGGCGTCGACGCCGTGGAAGGACGCCGCGCTGGACCGGCTGGGCGCCGGAGCCGGCTCCGCCACTGCCCCCACGCAGTACTCGGAGGCTGACGGCATCAACTTCGCCGAAATCGCCAAGCTCAACCCGGACGTGATCCTCGGCGCCTACTCCGGCCTCAGCGAGGAGGACTACCGCAAGCTCAGCGACATCGCCCCCGTGGTGGCGCAGCCCGGCGTCGCCTACGGAACCGCCTGGCAGGACTCCACCGCCATGATCGGCAAGGCTTTGGGCAAGGAGGCCGAGGCCGCCAGCCTGGTCGCGAAGACCGAGGCCACGGTCAGGGACAAGGCCGCCGCCTACCCCCAGCTGGCCGGCAAGACCTTCATCTATGGCAACCTGGAGCCGGCCAAGAGCGACGGCGTGAACATCTACACCGCCAACGACAACCGTCCCCGGTTCCTCTCCAGCCTGGGAATGACCCTGGCCCCCGTGGTGGCCTCGAACACCAAGGATTCCAAAGAGTTCTTCATCCCCTGGTCCGCCGAAAAAGCCAACGAGCTCGCCTCGGACCTCTTCGTCACCTGGATCCCCGACGCCAAGACCGCGGACTCGATCAAGCAGCACCCCCTGCTCGGCCAGATCCCCGCGATCAGGAAAGGTGCCCTGGTCGCGGACCCGGACAACACCCTGACGCTCTCCATCTCCGCGGCCTCCCCGCTGAGCCTGCCGTGGGCGCTGGACCGCTTCCTTCCCCAGCTCGCGGCCGCGGCGGACGCCGCCGCGGCAAAGTAGGGCGCCCCATGCCTTCGGCCCGGGGGCGGAGCGTCCGCGCCGGCTGGCTGCTCGCCACCGTCGCCGCGTTGGTCCTGGTGTCCGCGGCCTCGCTGGCGGTGGGGGCCCGGCAACTCAGCCCCGGCACAGTCGTCGCGGCCCTGACCGGGTTCGACCCGGGCAACGGGGATCACGCCGTGGTGCAGGCCCGGGTGCCGCGCACGGTGCTGGGGCTCCTGGTGGGCGGCGCGCTGGGCCTGGCCGGCGCCGCCATGCAGGGGGTGGCCCGCAACCCCCTGGCGGACCCGGGAATCCTGGGCGTCAACGCGGGGGCGGCGCTGGCCGTGGTCGCCGGCATCCACCTCGCGGGGGTGACCTCGCTGACCGGGTACCTCTGGCTCGCGTTCGCCGGGGCCGCGGCGGCCGCCGTCGTGGTCTACCTGATCGCCGCGGCGGGCCGGGGCGGCGCCACCCCGGTGAAGCTCGCCCTCGCCGGTGCCGCCCTGAGCGCAGCATTGTTCTCGCTGATGAACGTGGTCCTGATCTCCAGCCAGGACACCCTGGACCGGTTCCGGTTCTGGCAGGTGGGGGGACTCGCCGGACGGGACTGGTCCGTGGTGCTTGCCGGGCTGCCGTTCCTGGCCGCAGGCGCCGTGATTGTGGTGGGTGCCGGGCGCGCCCTGAATGGCCTGGCCCTGGGGGACGACGTGGCCCGCGGACTTGGCCAGCGGGTCGGGCTCTCCCGCGGGGTCACCGCGTTCGGGGTGGTGCTGCTCTGTGGGACGGCGACGGCGCTGGCCGGCCCGATCGGCTTCGTGGGCCTGGTGGTGCCGCACGCGGTCCGGCTCCTCTCCGGCCCGGATTACCGGTGGATCCTGCCGCTGTCCTTGGTGCTGGGTCCGTGCCTGCTGCTGCTCGCGGACCTGGCCGGCCGCGTGGTCCTGCTTCCGGGTGAGGTGCCCGCCGGGATCATGACCGCCCTGGTGGGCGCCCCCGTCTTCGTCTGGCTGGTCCGCCGGAGCAAGGGGGCCGCGCTGTGAGCGCCCGGCTGCTGCCCCTGCGGCCGTCCCGGCCGGCGGTGCTGCTGGCATTCGCCGCCGGCGGGGTGTTCACGGCGTCGGTCCTGCTGGGCAGCTACACCGTCACCGTTCCGGACCTGTGGAGGGTTTTGGGCGCGCACTTCAGCGGTGCCCCCAGGATCCCGACGGTGAGTTTCATGGTGATGGAGCTGAAGCTGCCGCGGGCGGTCACGGGCGCCATGGTCGGCGCCGCCTTCGGCCTCTCGGGGGCGCTGTTCCAGACTTTGCTGCGGAACCCGCTGGCCAGCCCGGACATCATCGGCATCAGCTACGGGGCGAGCGCCGCGGCGGTCACGGCCATCGTGGTCTTCGGGGCCTCCGGCGCCGCCGTGTCCGGGGCCGCGCTCGCGGGCGCCCTCGCCGTCGCCCTCCTGATCTACGCGATCTCCCGCCGCGGTACCGGCGGGAGCGGGGCGGCCGGCGGGCGGCTGATCCTGGCCGGCGTCGGAATCGCCGCGGCGCTGCAGGCGGTGGTCAGTTTCCTCATGACCCGCTCCGACATCCGGACCGCCGCGGATGCCCTGGTCTGGCTCAGCGGCTCGCTGAACTCCGCGGGATGGGAACGGGCGGGGATTCTGGCCGCGGCCCTGCTGGTGCTGATCCCGGCGGCCGCCGCCCTGGCGCGGCCCCTGCGGATGGTCGAACTCGGCGACGACGCCGCCGCGGGGCTCGGCGTGCGGGTCGGCGCCACCCGGTTGGGCGTCGTGGCGGCCGGCGTCGGCCTCGCGGCCTGCGCGACGGCGGTGGCCGGCCCGGTGGCCTTCGTCGCCTTCCTCGCCGGCCCAATTTCCCGCCGCCTGACCCGCCGGACCAGCCTGCCCGCCGCGGCCCTGACCGGGATGCTGATCGTCCTCTCCGCCGACTTCCTCGCCGCGAACGTCGCCCCGCTGCTCCTGGCCGGAACCGTCCTCCCCGTGGGGGTTGTGACCGGGGCGCTGGGCGCGCCCTTCCTGCTGTGGCTGCTGGCCACCGCCAACCGAAAGGACACCTGAGATGGCAGAACTCGCCGCACAGGATCTCACCCTCGAGTACGGAACCACGCCGGTGGTGGCCGGCCTTAGCTGCACGATTCCGCCCGGGAAGGTGACCATGATCGTGGGCGCCAACGCCTGCGGCAAGTCCACCCTGCTCCGCGGCCTGTCCCGGCTGCTCAAGCCCGCGGGCGGCGCCGTCACCCTCGACGGCCTGAACATCCGGTCCCGTCCGGCCCGGGACCTCGCCCGGCAGATGGGACTGCTCCCGCAGCATCCCTCCGCGCCGGCCGGACTCCTCGTCCGGGACCTCGTCGGCCGTGGCCGCTATCCCCACCGCGGCGCCTTCGGCGGGTGGAGCCGGGCGGATGGGGAGGCCGTCGACCGGGCGCTGGCGGCCACGGACACCGCGCACCTTGCCGGCCGCGACGTCGACGAGCTCTCGGGCGGCCAGCGCCAGCGGGTCTGGATTGCCATGGCCCTGGCACAGGAGACCGGGCTGCTGCTGCTGGACGAACCCACCACCTACCTGGACCTCGCGCATCAGGTGGAGGTGCTGGACCTGCTGACCGACCTGAACCGACGCCGCGGCACCACGGTGGTGGTCGTGCTGCACGACCTGAACCTGGCCGCACGGTACGCGGACCACCTCATCGCCCTCAAGGCGGGGCGGATCGTGGCCCAGGGCGCCTCCGCGGCGGTGGTCACAGAGAAGTTGATTCGGGAGGTGTTCGGCCTGGAATGCCGGGTGATGCCCGACCCGGTATCCGGCACCCCGCTGGTGCTGCCGATCGGGCGCCACCACACCGTGCTTGCCCCGGGCGGCGGCAACGGGATGGTGACGGTCCCGTGACCGCGCAGCGCACAGCCCGGCACCCGGACCCCGAAACCCTCGCAGAGCAGCCGATGTCCCGCGCCTTCGACGTCACCGTCTCAGCAGTGCGGGACCTCAGTCCCGGCTTCCGGCGGATCACCCTCGGCGGCTACGCGCTGCGCGACTTCGGCGTGCACGGCCCCACCCTGGACCTCCGGGTGAAGCTGGTGCTCCCGTCGCGGGCGGCGGACGGAACCGCGATGCCCCTCCCGGCCTTCCGGGTCGAGGAACCCGGCTGGTACCGCCAATGGCTGGCCATGGACCCGGACGTCCGCGGGACCATGCGCACCTACACCGTCCGGCGGGCCCGGCTGGACGCCGTCTACCCCGAGATCGACGTCGACATCGTGCTGCACGCTCACGGGGGCGCCGGAATGGACGGCAGCGGAGCGGACGCCGAAGGCCCGGGTGCCACGTGGGCCCGGCAGACCCGGCCCGGGGACCGCGTCACCCTGATCGGCCCGAACAGCCGCGCCGCACACTGCGTGCTGGAGGAGACCTACGCCGGCATCGAGTGGCGGCCCGGCGCCGCCCGGCGGATCCTGCTGGCCGGGGACGAGACGGCGGTCCCGGCGATCTGCGCGATCCTCGAGAGCCTGCCCCCGCACCTGAGCGGCGACGCCGTCCTGGAGGTCGCCGACGCCGGCGACATCCGGCACATCACCACAGAGGCCGACGTCGCCGTCACCTGGCTCCCGCGCCGCACCGCGGCCGCGGGGAAACCTTCCGACGGAGGCCGGCCGCTCGGCGAACTGCTCCGGGACGCCGTCCGGGACATCGTCTCCCGCCCGGATGGCCGCGGCGCCCTGACGGGGGCGGCCGCCCCGGAGGCGGAAGCGGTGACGGAAGACGCGGCCCTCCTGTGGGAGACCCCGGAAAGTGTCCCGGCCAGCCCGTTCTACGCCTGGATCGCCGGCGAGGCGGGCACCGTCCGGGAGCTGCGGCGCTATCTGGTCCGCGAGGCGGGGATCGACCGGGCGAACGTCGCCTTCATGGGGTACTGGCGGCGGGGCCGGGCGGAGCTCTAGGCAGGGTGAGGGAGAGCGGGCGGCACCGTCCCGGTGCCAAGCCGCCGCCCGGAGTTCACCGTCCCGGCACCGGCTGGTTGGCCGGCGGCGCTACCGTGGCGGCATGGCCGCGAACCTCTTGCATCCGGGCCCGGACGGGCGGCGGGTTTACGTCGCCCTCGGCGATTCCTTCACCGAGGGCGTCGGGGACCGCAGCAAGCACCTGCCCAATGGCGTGCGGGGTTGGGCGGACCGGGTGGCCGAGAGGCTGGCGAAGGCGGACCCGGGCTGGGAATACGCCAACCTCGCCATCCGCAGCAAGCGCCTCCGGCAGATCATCGGCGAGCAGTTGGAACCGGCGCTGGCGATGAAACCCTCCCTGGTGACCCTGTACGCCGGCGGCAACGACCTGCTGGACCTCGGCACCGACATCGAGGACCTGATGGACGACTATGAGGTCCTGGTCGCCCGGCTCACCGCCTCGGGGGCCACCGTGGTGCTCTTCACCGGCTTCGATGTCAAGGTCTCCGTGCTGCTCGAACCCTTCAAGCGCCGCAACACCCTCTATAACCGCCGGGTCCGGGAACTGGCCGACTGGTACGGAGCCGTGCTGGTGGACTACTGGGCCTTCGAGGCGTTTCAGGACCCCAGGATGTGGGACAGCGACCGGCTCCACATGTCCAAGGCCGGCCACAAGTACCTCGCCGCGCAGGTCCTGGACCATCTGGGCGTACCGCACAGCATCAGCCCCAAGGAATGGGAACCGCCTGCCCCGCTGGGGTTCCGCGACTGGGAACGGCGGCAGCGGCGCTGGGTGCACGACTGGGTGCTGCCGCTGTTCGGCCGTAAACTGCGCGGCGTCACCCTGGGGGACCAGCTCACCCCGCGCTGGCCGCAGCCGGTGCGGGTGCCCGAGAAGGGCGGGCTGAAGAAGCTGTTGGCCTGAGGCTGCGGCCTAGGCGTCCAGCAGGTTCTCGAAGCCGGGGGCCACCCGGCTGGCGTGGAACTCCTCGACGTCGTAGTTGGCCACGCCGTTGACGTAGAACGGGTCCGCGAGCAGCGCCGCGTCCAGGTCCGCGCGCTCGGCATTGGAGAGCAGCAGCCCTCCGGTCCGGGGAATCTTGCGCCCGGCCACCATGAAGACGCCCCGGTCGAAGGCGTCCTGCAGCCACTGAACGTGCGCGGGCAGGTGGAAATCGACGATCTCTTCGGGGACCTTGTAGGTGAGCGACACGACGTACATAGCGTCAGCGTACCGCCTGTCCGGGCGACCCGGCAGGGATAGAAAACCATGGAGGGTTGAACCGTCAAGCTTCGCGGCTCCTAGAATGGAGCCATGACCGATCCGCGCTGGCTCAACGCCGAGGAACGCCGTGCCTGGCTGGCACAGCTGAGCATCAACACCCTGCTGCCGGCCGCGCTGGACACCCAGCTGCACTCGGCCGGGAAGCTCTCCCTCTTCGACTACAACGTCCTGGCCATGCTGTCCGAGGCGGAGGGCCGCTACCTGCCGATGAGCGAACTCGCCGCCCGCACCAGCGCCTCGCTGTCCCGGCTCTCGCACGTGGTCACCAAGCTGCAGAACCGGGGATGGGTGGAACGCCAGCCCCACCCGGGGGATGCCCGCGTCACCACGGCGCACCTGACCGACGCCGGGCTGGAAACCCTGGTGGGGCTCGCCCCCGCCCACGTGGAGGCGGTGCGCGAGCTCTTCCTCGACGCCCTCGACCCCGACGACGTCGCCGCCCTCGCCCGGATCGGCGAGAAGGTGGTGGCCCGGCTGGACCCCTGCCACTGGATCCTGCGTGAGAACGGACCCGTCGAGGCCGGGTAGGCCTTCGCGCCCCTTGGTTGCTTCCGGCAACGGGTGACAGACTGTCTGCATGGATTTCAGCACCCGGTATGTGGCCCTCGGAGACTCCTTTACCGAAGGCGTCGGCGACGATGATCCGTCCCGCCCCAACGGGGTGCGCGGTTGGGCCGACCGGGTCGCCGAGCAGCTCGGGGCCGCGGACCCGGGCTTCGGCTACGCCAACCTGGCCATCCGCGGCCGGAAACTGCGGCAGATCCTGGCCGAACAGGTGGACGCCGCCGTCGCGCTCAACCCCACGCTGGTGACCATCTATGCCGGCGCCAACGACATCCTCCGGCCCACCATCGACATCGACGGGCTGCTCGTGGAGTACAACGAGGCCGTCGCCAAGCTGACCGCCACCGGCGCCACCGTGGTGATGTTCACCGGCTTCGACGCCCGCGGGTCCAAGGTCTTCAGCACCATGCGTGGCCGCACCGCCATCTACAACGAACTGGTCCGCGGCATCGCCGGCGACCACGGGGCACTGCTGGTGGACTACTGGCGCTTCAGCGAATACTACGACTGGGGCATGTGGGCCACGGACCGGATGCACATGTCGCCGGCCGGGCACGCCACCATGGCCCGGCGGGTCCTCGACGTCCTGGCCCATGAGCATTCCATCGACGTGCCGCCCATGGCCCCGGTCCCGGAACTCAGCCGCTCCGAGGCGCTCGCCGCCAACGCGCGCTGGGTCCGGGAATTCGCCGGGCCCTGGGTGATGCGGCGGGTCACCGGGAAGTCCTCCGGCGACGGCCTCTCGCCGCGGTATCCTCAGCTGACCCACCTCTAGGCCCTGCGGGTCAGCGGCCGCCGCCCCTCTTTCAAAGAGCGGCACCGTTCAAAGGAGCAGCACCGGATGAACAGCACCCCAGTGACCTTCCCGCCCGGATTCCTTTGGGGCGCCGCCACCGCCGCGTACCAGATCGAGGGCGCGGCCCGGGAGGGCGGGCGCGGCGAATCGATCTGGGACGTCTTCAGCCGGGTGCCCGGCGCCGTGGCTGACGGGCACAACGGCGACGTCGCCTGCGACCACTACCACCGCACGGCGCAGGACATCGGACTCATGCAGGATTTGAACCTGGCCGCCTACCGGTTCTCGGTCTCCTGGGCCCGCTGCATGCCCGACGGCGTCAC
This sequence comes from Arthrobacter sp. NPDC057259, assembly GCF_042668995.1. Lineage (NCBI taxonomy): Bacteria > Bacillati > Actinomycetota > Actinomycetes > Micrococcales > Micrococcaceae > Arthrobacter > Arthrobacter sp. NPDC057259. Next base: position 5,803 of record NZ_JBHUYA010000002.1, on the reverse strand, counting down.
CCCCAACCCGGAGGGAATCGCCTTCTACTCGGACCTGGTCGACCGGCTGCTGGCGGCCGGAATCACGCCCTGGATCACGCTCTACCACTGGGACCTGCCCCAGGCGCTGGAGGACAAGGGCGGCTGGGCAGCCCGAGAGACCGCCGAACGGTTCGCGGAGTTCGCGGCCCTCATGCACGGGGCGCTGGGGGACCGGGTCCGGTTCTGGACCACCCTGAACGAACCCTGGGTCTCGGCTTTCCTGGGCTACGCCGCCGGCCTTCACGCCCCCGGCCGCAAGGACCCGGCGGCCGCCCTCGCCGCCGTCCACCACCTGCTGCTGGGCCACGGTTTGGCGGTGCGGGAGCTCCGGAGCCGGGACGCCGCCGCCACCGTGGGCATCACCCTCAACCTGACCGTCGCGGACCCCGCGGACCCGGACCGTGAACTGGACCGCGACGCCGCCCGGCGCGCGGACGGCCAATCCAACCGGCTGTTCCTGGATCCGCTCTTCCGGGGCGAATACCCCGCGGACGTCCTGGCCGACGTCGCGCACCTCGGCATGGCCGACGTCGTCCGGCCCGGAGACCTCGAACTGATCGCCGCGCCGCTGGACGTCCTGGGCGTCAACTACTACCACGGGAGCGCCTTCACGGCGGAGGCCGGCCGGGACCCCGACCCGTCCTCCCCAATGGTGGCCGCCGACGGCGTGCACACCGTTCCCCGCGGCCTCCCCGTCACCGGCATGGGCTGGGAAGTCCAGCCCGACGGGCTGCGCCGGCTGCTGGTGCGGCTGCAACGCGAATACACGGGGCCGGCAGGGATCCCGATCTGCATCACCGAGAACGGCGCCGCCTACGACGACGAACCGGACGCGGCGGGCTTCGTCAACGACGAGGACCGCCGGAACTTCTTCGAACAGCACCTCCGTGCGCTGCACGCGGCGATTGCCGAGGGCGTGGACGTGCGCGGCTACTTCGCCTGGTCCCTGCTGGATAACTTCGAGTGGGCCTTCGGCTACCACCAGCGCTTCGGCCTGGTCCGGGTGGAGTACGACACGCAGCGCCGGATCCCCAAGGCCAGCGGGCTTTGGTACGGCCGGGTCGCGGCGTCGAATGCCCTGCCGGGCTGACGGCCGGGAGCGCTAGGCGCGGAAACCGGGTGTGGCGAGCAGGCCGCCGTCGCGCCTGACCGCGAGGATCTGGACGTCCCAGCCGTCGGTGGCGCGGTTCAGCATCGGGAGCCCACCCGCCACGATCGCGGTGGCCAGTACGTCGGCGGTCACGATGTCCGCCGCGGCGACCGAGACCTGGAGGAATTCGCTCGGCCCGGTGGCCCGCGTCCAGATGTGGTCGCCGCGTTCGGCCGACCCGGAGGTGGCCAGCGCCCGCGCCGTGTGGCCGCCGCCCAGCGGGTAGGCGGCCAGCAGGGTGCCGCGGTCCTGCGGGTCCACGATGCCGGCCTGCCAGGTGGCCGCGGTCCCGACGATCGGCGAGCCGGAGACCAGCACGTCGCCGCCGGCGTTGAGGCACCAGTCCCTCAGCCCCAGCGACGCCAGGGCGGCCCCGGCCTCCTGGACCGCATAGCCCTTGACCAACCCGGACAGATCCGGGGCCCCGTCGGGACGTTCCGGGGTGAAGGAGCCCTCGGTCAGCAGCCGCCAGTTCGCGGCCTCGGCGTAGCGGTCCCGGAAGCCAGCCGAGGTTTCCTTAGGCGTCACCTCCCGGCGGGCCACCCGGCTGGCCTCCGAATCCGGCCGGTAGAGGCTGAACTGCCCGTCAAGCTCCCGGAAGATGCATTCGACGGCGTCCGCGGCCGAGCCGAGGGCCTCCTCCGTCGCGGCCCGGGGGCCGCCGTCGTCGTTCCCCGCCATCGGGACGGTGAGGCCGATGACGGTGCCCATGCACTGGAATGTCCGGGCCTTCAGTGCCGGGCTTTCCGGCTTAGAGGTGGGCCGCATCGAGGGCCGCCTGCAGCGAGGTCAGGTACGCGGAGCTGGTGACGGTGGCCCCGCTGATGGTCTGGACGTTGGCGGACTGGGCCTGGAGCACCTCGGAGCGCAGCAGGGGAGCGGCGCGGTTGCTGATCTGCACCGAGCGGCGGTCCTCGTCCGTGAGCTGCAGCGCCTTGACGTCCGTGATCTTGCCGCCGCTGACGCTGATCTGCACCTGGACCGAGCCGAACCGGGTCTGCACCGAGTCCCCGGTGAAGGTGCCGCCGGCACTGGAGGAACCGGAGGAGCTGCCGGAGGATCCAGACGCGCCGCTGCCGCTGGTGCCGGTGCCGGAGGACGTGTCCCCGGAAGCTGCGGACCCGGACGACGAGCCGCCGGCGGAACTGCCCAGCCCGGACTTGGCGGACCCTGTGCCGGTGGTCCCGGTCCCGGCGGTTCCCGCCGTCGTGCCGACCGCGCTGGCCGATTCGGCCACGTGGGCGCCGGACTGCCAGCCGGCCAAAAGGATCCCGGCGGAAGCCAGGGTCGCGGAAACTACTGCGCGAATTCTCACCAGTCAAACCTTTCGTAGTGGAGTTGTTCTTCCCGCACGCCGGCCTGGCGTGCGTCGTCGAGGACGTTCCGGGCCCAGGCGTCCGGGCCGCAGACGTAGATGTCGGAGCCGGCCAGGTCGGGAGCGTAGCTGGCCAGCCGGTAGCCGGCGCGGGACTCGCTCTCGGGCAGCCAGGTGCTCACGCCCCGGGGCCGTCGGCCGGTCAGGTGGAACAGGGTGGCCCCGCGCCGCTGGCAGAGGTCCAGGATCTCGTCGCCGAGGTACAGGCCGGACTGATTGTGACCGCGAAGGATCACCGTGGCTTCCCCCGGCGCGAAGGGCGTGTTCTCGAGCAGCGCCCGGATGGGGGTAATGCCGATCCCGGCGCCGATGAGGACCACCTTTCGCCGGCTGCGGGAGGCCGAGCTGAACAGCCCGTACGGTCCCTCCACCGCTACCCGGGTGCCCGGCCCCAGCCGGGCCAGGGCGGCGGAACCGCGGCCCAGGTTCCGGACCGTGATCCTGAGCCGGCCGCCGCCGTCGGCCCCGAACGTCACGGGCTCGGCGGAGAGGCTGAAGGGGTGAGGGTGCCACCACTGGCCGGGGGCAAGGAACCGCCAGATAAAGAAACGGCCGCCGCTGCCGGCCAGCTCGTCAAGGTGCCGGCCAGTCATTTCGATGCTGACCACGCCGTGGCCGGCGGAGACGACGCGGCTGACCGTCAGCTGGTGCCGGACGGTGGCAACGATCGGCTCCAGGACCCGGTAGTGCGCCAACGCGGCGCCGGTCCCGATGCAGACGGCCAGCCAGTACCAGCGCTGCCAGGTGCCCTCGGCGAAGAGCCCGCCGACGCTGAACTGGTGCGGAATGGCGGTCAGGACCGCGGCGTAGGTCAGCAGGTGTACCGCGTACCAGAACTCGTAGGGGAAGCGGCGGCGCACGGCCACCAGGGAGGTCACGACGACGGCGATGAACAGCAGGATGGAGATGTACGCCAGCCACATGTCCGGCACCTGTACCCAGAGGGACACTGCCTCGCTGACGGGGTCCAGGCCGTCCGCCATCCCGTAGCCGACCGCCAGCAGGACGCCGTGGGCCAGGAGCAGGTACAGGGCGGGTTTCCCCAGCTTGCGGTGGAATTCGAGGGCCCGGTCGTGGCCGACGGCCCCGTCGATGATGGGCAGCCGCGCCGCGAGCAGCAGCATCAGCAGCACCAGGTCCATGCCGGCGAGTCCGGCCACGATGCCCAGGGCCGTGAAGGTTCCGCCCGGGGTGGAGAAGCCGGATGCGCCGCCGTCGGCAAGCCACAGGGCGATGGCGGCTGCGATGGAGGACCAGGCGATGACCGTGAGCAGGTCGCCCCTGAACATCCGCCGGCGGTGCTGCGCCGCAAACGGGTTGCCGCCGGCCCCGGCCCGCCGGGCGAGGGGCTGCTGAGCAGTCTGGGTCGATGTGTTCATGAATCCAGAATCTGCCCGTTCCCTTTCGTTTTGCTGTGAAAGAACTGCGCCCCGCTTAAGTCTTCCCCGCATGTCCGGGGGACCGCCATATACACCCTCGGACCCCCGGATTGGTCTTTAATTCCGCGAGATCGTAGACTTGGTAGGCGCTAGGTGGCGCGGAGCGTGGGCAATTGCTCCGGTTGACGGAAAAGTCTGCAGTGCAGGCGGCTCCGGAGGCCGGTAGTTAGGGGCTCAAGTTGCGCGCGTTCCTGTATTCGCCCGGCATCCGGGTACCGCAGTGATGGCTTACGAGTTCTCCCTGACGGTTGTCCCGGACTCCTTCTTCAGTTCCCTCGCAGCACGGTTTCGGCCGTTGTCGTGAGGGGCCCGTTCGAGGGGAGCTGGCGGCGGACGCTGCCTATCGCACGGTAACGCGGAACTCCGCCTGCCGTTTCATTTATTTTCATGAGGAGAGTCGTCATGGCAGCACACTGCCAGGTGACCGGAGCCGAGCCGGGCTTTGGACACAGCATTTCGCACTCGCACCGCCGCAACAAGCGCCGGTTCGACCCGAACATCCAGAAGAAGCGCTACTGGGTTCCGTCCCTGCGCCGTAATGTCACCCTGCAGGTCTCTGCACGTGGCATCAAGACCATCGACGTACGCGGCATCGACGTTGTCGTCGCCGACATCCTGGCACGGGGAGTGAAGCTCTAGTGGCAAAGGACAAGGACGTACGTCCGATCATCAAGCTTAAGTCGACCGCGGGCACGGGTTACACCTACGTGACGCGCAAGAACCGTCGTAACGACCCGGACCGCATGGTCCTGCGGAAGTACGATCCCAAGATCCGCAAGCACGTCGAATTCCGAGAGGAGCGCTAAGCACATGGCTAAGAAGTCAATGATCGCTAAGAACGAACAGCGTAAAGTCATCGTCGAGCGCTACGCTGCAAAGCGCCTCGAACTGAAGAAGGCCCTGGTCGACCCCAACTCGACCGACGAAGCCCGCGAAGCTGCACGCCTCGGCCTGCAGAAGCTGCCGCGCAACGCTTCCCCGGTCCGCCTCCGCAACCGCGACATCATCGATGGCCGCCCGCGTGGCACCTTCCAGAAGTTCGGCATCTCCCGTGTTCGCTTCCGCGACATGGCTCACCGCGGTGAGCTCCCGGGCATCACGAAGTCTTCCTGGTAATTCAGCACTCCTGAAGCCAGTGGCTTGAGAGGGGCCGGCAACCGTCATGGTTGCCGGCCCCTTGCGCTTTAAGCCGCCGGGGCTGGCTGCCGTGGGGCTGCTGGCGCCGGGTCCGCGGGGTGGTGACCGAGCGCACACGGACCTGTTTGGGGTACGACGGCGGTTGATTGGGCCCCGAAGAAGCGCTGGGTCCCGGGTTTCCGGGGTTTTCGGGGCGGGGGAGGGCCTTGGGGGTGCGATTTGTGTGGTCCGGTGTTCGTGTGTAAAGTTATTCGAGTCGCCGCCGCTGAAGCGGAAAGATAGCGACCGACCCCCTTGTTGAACAGCCTGAAAAATGGTGCGGAATTGTGCGCCGGTTTTTCGGGTGGGGACCCTTTCCATTGCGTGGGATTCGGCGGTTACGCCGGTTTGCATTGCGGTTGGTGATCGGGTAAGTTTGAAAAGTTGCTCCGGAGCGAGTCATGATCCTGGTTGGGTTGTGGTGGTGCCGGGTGTGTCTGTTGTTTGAGAACTCAATAGTGTGCCAAGTTTGTTGATACCGATTGTTTTATTGATTGGTTGAAATTGCCGAATCGTGCCGCCCCTGTGGTGTGGTTTGGTGTTTTTGGCTGGTTTCAAATTTTGTGCAGCCTTCTTTCCCCGTTTTCCCGGGGTTGTTGGTTGTGTCTGTTTGTTTTCAACGGAGAGTTTGATCCTGGCTCA